>JBGSJT010000329.1:0-7746 GCA_041741715.1 Pirellulaceae bacterium
AACTGGCCGTCATGCAATATCACCACTTCGTATTTATCCGCCGTCCAACGTTCCAGCGCGTAGCGAAACACGGGAACTTGGCAAGCCATCACCGGTGCGGCAGCAATGCTCAACAGCAGCGATAGGAGTAGCCAAGCGGCCGGGCGCGCGAGTAACACTTGTCGCTCGTCCGTATTGATTGGAAAGGAATTATTTCGAATTAGCCGCATAAGTAGCATCCCATGAAATGTGCCACAGCGGAAATGCGCCATGTTATAATTAAGGATTATGAACAAACCAATTGTGACGCTTCTCGCTGAACGCCACCACGCACAGGCTCGTCCCCAGGCTCCTGCCTGGGAACGCACTGTCTTGGAGGCTCCGCCTCCCAAGTCCTTGGAACCGACGACACTTACGCAGGCGGAGCCTGCAATGCATTGGGTTCCCAGGCGGAGCCTGGGAACCAGAGGGTGGCGTTCAGCGAGAAGTGTCCCAATTGTAGTCATTTTATGAGGTGCATTGATGGGCAGCGCCGAAAAACTCGACTTGAAAATGACTGCGGCGGAATACGTGCTCTGGGAGCGCCAACAGACCAAGCGACACGAATTCTACGCTGGTGAAGTCTTCTCACAGGCGGGGGGGACGCGTCGCCATAGCTTAGTCGGTACGAATGTCGCCCGAGTCATTGGCAATATGCTCAAAGGACAACCTTGCCAAGTGCATGGCAGCGGCATGCGCGTCGATGTCGTTGCCACAGGCTATCAAGCGTATCCCGACGTATCTGTCGTATGCCCTCCGGTGGAAGGTGAATGTGACGAAGTAATCTCGAATCCAATCCTGCTCGTCGAGGTTCTCTCACCCTCCACGGCCGATTTCGATCGGGGTGGCAAGTTTGGGCACTACCGCCAAACCCCCGCCCTCCGCGAGTACCTTGTGTTCTGGCAGGACTCGCCGCGAGTCGAACAACACACGCTCACGCAGGACGGGCTATGGCTGCTGCGAGAAGTCGTCGGTATCGATAATAGCGTGCAGTTGGCAAGTCTAGGGAAACCGCTAGCCTTGCGGGATGCCTACGACAAAGTCAAATTCGGCTCGGAGTAACGCCCGCAATATCAGCTCGACGCGCCAGTTTTGAAGTTGCACGTTTTGAATTTAACCCGCCCGTGTGCGGGAGGGTCGGACGTAATGCGGCCGGGGAGGGCCGGATTTGCCCCTCTCCGCTCGCGTTACTCGCGACTCTCCCCAGGGAGAGTGAGTTCGTTTGATCAACCAATTTCATGGTCAAGCTCACTTCCTCCATCAAAACGTGCAACTTCAAAACGCGCCAGCGAGTGGGTCGCTTGATTAATGTATTCGCAGAGAGCGCCCAACACGACCGGCGCAGGCGACCCACTCGCTGGCGCGTCGAGCTGATATTGGTTGCGAAGCTCGTCGGTTTATTTACTTATTGCGCTCACTTTCCTTCTTGATCAACTCGATTCCCGACAGGATAGGCTTCCCTTGCTTGGGAACGAACCGCAATCGCAGCTTGCCAGTCAGCGGCAGATCTTCAATCAAACGCTCTGTAGTGCGCGCGTCGGCGCTGCCGTAGGGGTCAAGTGTCACGTCGCTGGCTACCAGTTGATCTTGGATGAACACGTCGAACACGCGGGGACCGTCGGAGGCGATGGGTGACACTGCAAAGTGCAGCCGTACATCATAACGACTGGGGGCAACACCAGACAGAATCTCATCAACGTCAACTACGTCCGCGTCCAGAATTAAACGCGGGGCATCGGCGGTTGGACCTTTGGATGCGGCAGCCACCCGTTTCCCTTTTCCACTTACAACAAAGGCCAATGAATTGCCCGGCCGCCAATCCGCGCGATCGATCACCGATTGCACCAACTTAGCCAGATCTGGGGTTCGCTGGTCCTGGCCAGCATCGCCACTCTTGCTCCAAGGAGCGGGTTGCCAAGCGATTTCCGCTGACGATTTTGATCGTGAACTAATATCGTGAGAGCTAGCCTTGAAGCGCCGCGCGTCACCCGCTTGCTCAATGGCGATCATTAAATGGGTCGCTTCGGTCGAGGGTTCGTCGCAGGTAAACTGCAGATGAGCCCCACGAATTTTGGTACCGCGCGCGACGTTAATTTTGTTGAACCGCACCCCGACGGTCTGTCCACCAGAATCTTCGACCAACTCCAGGTCGCTACTATTTAATGAGACATCTCCGTTCTCACTTTCTTCCGCGTCATCGTCGGCATGTTCGACCGGCAGGCCACTAGCCGAATCGAAGGGTGACGCTAACTTCAATCCAATTTCTAGTTCGGTCACATTGTCGACCCCCGAGGCCAGCACCCAAGGTCGCGGTGCGTCGGCCATAAGCGACGAATGATGCTGAAAGAAAACTGCATCGTCATTCAGTTCGATTTCAACCGGCGCCGAATCACCGGCTATCGCTGGATACTCCAACCACAATTGGCCATCGCGCTCGCGGCGATCACCGGGAGCTCCGAAATTGATGGCCAGTTGTCGCAACGATTGATCCTCGGCGGTCGTCGCCACGCCAGGTTCCACCGTCCACACGTCGACGTCCGGCATGTGCACCAATGCCAACGAGGTTTGATTCTGATAGGCACAGCTACATGTTCGCGTGTAATCAGGCGCATTAAGAACTCCATTGGCCACGACCAAGTTCGAGGTGCAACCCGATTTGAAGCCACCCAAGTTTCCCGTTCCACCTTCGTTCAACAAATCATAAAAGCTGGCCGCGCCTGAACGGAACGTCAACATGTTCTCACTGGCGATGATGTTGTTGCATCCGTAGGCACGCGTGATCTTCCACGGTTGAATAGCTCCGGTCAGCGGATGTTTGACGAGCTTCTGTTTGCCCGTTTTCAAATAGAACGCTCCCGCTGATTCAGAATAGGAATTGGCGTTGGTGATAATGAGTTCATTGTGCAAAATGCACGGACCGGCATAAGCCAGCGTATCATTCTTCCATTGCACGCCACCATCACTACCACGATAGACGGTCATGCCGCGACCGGTCTCGGTGGTCAGTCGATCGCTGGCCTGCGCGCCAGCTTGAAGCAGTAGATCGAATTGCTCCGAATAGCCGAGCCAAGTTCCGAACACACCTTCGTCGATCTCCCATTTCGGTTTGCCAGTGCGGTAGTCCAAAGCCACGATGCGATAGCTGGCCGGCAGCGGCTTACCGCGTCGACGCAAAGCCTCTTCGATGTGGCTGGGATTCTTATCCAGGCAATATACCTTTCCGCCACCCGCCACGATCCCATTATGCCAAAAGCTATGGTTGGCCATGACTTGCCACAGTCGTTCTCCAGTGTGCCGATCAAAGGCTACCAGGCCAGCGCTGGCCGCGCGATCGAGACTCTTCGAGCCAAAGCCAGCTTTGGAAACGCTCAGCTCCTTGTCCGCTTCGAATTCCAACTGATGTCGCGCGCGATACTTGGCAAAGCCCAAGCCGCCGATCAGCACATCTTGATAGACACCAATGTAACCCCACTCGGGCTGCTCGCCGTTTTCATCTCGCGGCAACTCCAATTGCGTTAGTGTTTCTCCACTGTGCGGATCGAGCACCAGACAGACTCCACCCACCAGCAGGTAGACGCGATCTTCGGTGACGACATAATTCGTACCGCGCCCATTGGCCCCCGGAATATGGACTTGATTGTATTTGGGATCGAGCGGTACATCTTCGTAAGTTGTATCGAAGTAGACGTCAAACGTACCCAGATCCTGGAACTCGCGCTTCCACAGCACGCGTCCGGTGTAGACATCGCGGCAACTGAGGCTGTTCATCCCTTGAATGTACAAGCGGCCAGCCACAACTTGCTCCGGCGGACCGTGACCGTGTCGAGGCAAGACATCGCTATTGCTGCTACCACCGAACCATAAGACTCCCAGCGGAAGTTTGACACGACTGTCGTTCGACTTGAGCGAGTTGGCCACGTCGCCGTACTGGTGTGTCCAATCAGCCGAGCCGGGGAGTGGTCCAGCACGCCGCACACACACGCTTGTTTCGAGCTGTTCAATCTGAGCTTGCTCTAGCTGCATTCCTTCGACTCGCGCGATCAACTCCCCCCGCTCCGCTGGGGTCGTTTGTGGGTCAAGAAGTAAGTGCATCACTCCACCGTAGGGACGCACCGCTTGATAAAGTGCCGTCAGTGTGGCTGCGTCGGCCGAGCGCGACAACTCGGGAGCGACGAACAGCATGTGAGCCACATAACTCGGCGGACGAAACTTGCCCGGCTCGGACTGATGCACGCTCACACCTGTGACACCTGCAACATCAAGCCGCCGTCGGAGTTGATCCACTCGGGCTTGATCCGTATCGACCATCGCCAACTGTACGAACGGACTACGCGCGGCGAGTCCTTGAGCGATTGGTGAATCGACATCACCGAACCACAACGCGTAGCCTTCGGCAGTGGAACTGGCCAACAATTCATCGACGGCCCGCAGCACTTCTGGCACGACATTAAATTCCGCATTATCAGCTCGACGCGCCAGCGAGTGGGTCGTCTCATTATCAGCTCGTTCACCGAAGGCCAGGATCTCCCCGCCCCGCGTCACTGCGAAAAGTTTTCTATCGGCTACCAACAGGCGTTCCACACCCTCGGGCGCTGGCAATGTAAAGACAATCTGGGCGGGTTGTTCGTCTCGCGGTAGTCGAATGGCTGTGATCGCCTGTTCGCCAGCCGCTAACAACCTGTCACCTGCCAGAATTAAATCGCCGCGTCCATCGGCGGCGATCTGCCACAAAACTTTTTGCTCAGCCGAATAGGCGCGCACAACCGGCTGATCACCTTCGATCTCTGCGGTGTAAACAATACCATCGGCCAGCACTGGTTCATTGGGCATGAAGGCTGTCTTGAGTCCGCTATCGAGTTCGAAGGCCCGCGTCCCCTTGCCGCGCGTGTGCACGAAGTAGAAACGTTCGTCAGCGATTACAAAAGATCCTCCGGTCCCTTTCCCACCTTCGTTGAGTTCGAAGTACTTTAGATCGCCGCTGTTCCGATCGAAGACCGCCGGGACAGAGCGACCGCCGGGGACGATCAAATCTTTTTCAGTCGCTACCAATGCACCTTGTGGTGCGACTCCGGCGAACGAAGGCGCGCTGTGCGGTTGCTTGATGTACTGCGCCCCAGTCCGATCGTTGAGCCACACCAGCTTCCCCGTCTCCGCATCGAGTGCATAGACAAACGTCCCCATGAAGGGCCAGATGCTCGCCGCAAAGTAGAGTCGACCATCGCGAATAACAGGTCCCCCACGAGCTGGCCAAGCGGAGGTCAGCCGTCGATTGCCGATAACATGTTGCGGATTGGGAGCTCCACTGAACTTCCACACGAGCTTCCCGGTTTGCGCCTCAACACAATACAAAAACCCATCATCGCTGCAAAAGTAAACGCGGTCGTTCCAACCCACAGGTGGCAAACGGACCGGAGCTTCGGCGTAATACGACCACAATTCATCCCCAGTGTGCGCGTCCAGCGCCACTAACTTGTCGAGATCGTTGAAGCCCACGAACATGCGCCCGTCGAGCACAATCGGTTCGAAGCTGCGATCGTAGGGCATCAGGTCCAGATTGAGTGGATCATCCCACGCTTGTTGTCGAGGTGTAAACTCTCGCTTCCAAAGTGGCACGAGCTCTTCCGGCAATGGATTCTGCGTGGCGCCCGAGCGATGAGCATCGCATCGCCACATCGGCCAATCCTCGGCGGCCATTGCAACGCTGGCTTGGACTAGCCAGAAATAGGCAAATAGATAGAAAGCTACAAGGTTGGGAAACCGATGTGTGGGACTGCGATCTGAGGGAATATACATATTTTCTACTGAGGGGCTGATTGGGGAGGATCTAGCGAAATCGTTTCAAATGCCAATTCTACCATCGAATGCCATCCAGAGAGTCGACTTCAAAAATGGTCCAGCCCTCAAGCTAACGATTCCGCCAATAGCCCGGACGCCGCTTGGCCTGCGCGATTACGATGACGAGAATGATTTCGACTTCATGTCGAAATACGATTTGGAACGGAAATCTGATGACGCTACAACTCTGGTGGCGGTCGTCAATGTGAACTAAGCGTTCTGGATCAGCGACAAAGGACTTGATTGCGACGACTACAGCGACGAGGAAATTTCGTGCCGCAGTAGAACTGCGTTCAGCGTACCAACCAGCCGATTCCGTAAGTTCTTCAGATGCCTTTGGGTGAAAGTCAACGAGCATCACGAATGCGATGTTTGGCGAACAGACGTTCCCGAATATCAGTCCAGTTGCACGTCCCTTTGCGGGTCAAAGGGAGCGAGACGGCTAACCTGAAAAACTGATTTACCTGCGAGTCAAGCTCGTAGGGGGCTGCCCTATTCTTAACTTATCGCTGTGCCGCGCCACTGCGGCCCATGATCGGCCACACGTCAACGATGTCGTCCCCCTTGGCGATGTAGTAGCGGTCATAGCAATTGGTGCTCATGTCGAGATTGCTGCAATAGACCTCCAATCGGTCGCCGACCTTGATCGCGCCGCCGGCTTCCTTCCAGCGTAGGATGCCATACTCGGCCCCTTGTTTGTCGAGCTGGAGCCACGGCATGCCCTTGACCTCATCTGTCGTTTGGATCATGGCTTTGTTGCCGTAATCGACGGTCGCCTGTCCTGGGTGATGCATGCTGTCGACGGTAACGAGCACTGACAGGGCATTGCCGAAATCGGTGTAGACTTCGTCGTTGGACTTGCCGCCCACCTTGCGGTAATTGGTGTCCATGAAGACGTAGGAGCCGCATTCGAGCTCGGTCAGACCTAATTCGTGGTCCATGTTGTAGGTACCGGTTGAGCCGCCGCTAAAGATGTTGACCGGCAGACCGGCTTTCCGCATCAGAGCCACAGTTTCTTGCCCGCCCGAGAGATCTTCAGTCGACTTCTTCTTTCGAGCTTCCCAGCCATGTGTGTGGGACGCCTCGCCGGAATAGGCCATGACCCCTTCGAGTGCAATGTTCTTCGCCTTGTCGATCTTTTTAGCGAGCTCAAGCGCGGGCTGGCCATTAGCGATGCCCTGCCGTGTGAGCCCCGCGAACACTGCCACAACCACCCGACATTGGACCTTGGCCGCAGCGGCCGCCTCCTGGACTTGATCCGCAACTGCAGGATCGTCGATGACGAACATGAACGTCGGATCACGCTTGGTGAGCGCGATTGCTCGGAGCAAATTGTTTACGCTGGCGGGCTGCTTGGTCCACAAGACGCCGGTGATGCCGGAGTCGGACATCAGCTCGGACTCGGCTATCGTGGCTGTTGTCAGGCCGATGGCACCTAACTTCATCTGGCGTTTAGCGACATCGACACTCTTGTGCACCTTGACATGCGGGCGCAAGTTAATGCCGGACTGCTGGACGCTGTCGGCCATGTGCTTGAGATTCTTCTCCAAGATGTTGATGTCGACGACCATCGCCGGGGTCGGCAACACCTCTTTGGTCATACCGCGGAAGTCTTTGTTGGCGATACGCTTCTCGAACTCGGTGAAGGGGTAGCCCTTGGCGTCTGAAGTCACGGCGCGGCTTGCTGCCGCCAGAACTAGGCCAGCGGCGAGAAATTGACGGCGTGAAGTCATACTTTTACCTCCAAGTGATATTGAGATTCATCAAGGTTTGCTTCCAGCTTGCCGGGAGAGGAGTCACTTCACCCAAGCTGCGGCTCGCGAGCTAAGAACTCAATCCATTGTAGATCACCCAGACAGGGAAGTACGGGGCTCCTCAACTTTTCCAGGGGGG
>JBGSJT010000330.1:0-5236 GCA_041741715.1 Pirellulaceae bacterium
CGGATTGTCGAAAGATGTCGTTACTGACGCCAGTGGCAAGTATGAAATGCTGGGACTGCCAACGAATCGCAAGGGGATTCGATTGGTCTTCAGCGGACCGTCGATTGCGACAAAGATTGTCGCATTCGACATGGGAAAAGACGGCCTTGATGGCCTGGAAGTAATCGCCGAACCCACAAAACCAATCTCCGGAATCGTGCGCGATATTGAAACCGGCGAGCCTGTTCCCGGCATGATCGTCTACGGCAACGAAGAAAAGATGCTGCGTACAGTGCGAGCTGTCACCAACGAACGCGGCGAATATCGTCTGACCGGATTTCCAAAATCGAAGCTCTACGAGCTTACATTACGCGCTCCGTTTTCGACCGGCTATTTGGTTCGATACAGCGATGTTCTCGATTCTCCAGGTCTGTCATCCATCGCTCACGACATCAAGATGCGTAAAGGCGTGCCGGTAAATGTGACAGTCGTCGATAAACACACGCGTAAGCGATTGCATCCAGAACTGCATTACGCACCCACGGCGGACAACCCGCTATTTCGCGAATCCATGCGGCATCTGATGTGGCCAACGGAAGGGTACCAGCAATTCTATGCACCCGACGAGAACGGAGTCGTGCGGTTCATTGCGTACCCAGGACGAGGGCTCTTGCGAACAATTCTGCAAGGTGCGCCGTATCTGCCGGTTGCCGAGACGGAGGAGATCAAGAAGAACCAGGCCACCGACCTGAATTTCGGTTTCGCCAGTGCCGGCCACGCTTATGCTGTCATCGAGGCAAGAGCCGACGACGACATTCTCGAGATCGAGCTGGAAGCCGACGCAGGTCAGTCCGCCAGTGCAAATCTAATCGGCGAGGACGGAAGCTCAATGGTGGGCGTCGAAGCTTACAACTTGAACTTCAACGCCTACCTGGACAGTCATTCTGCCGATGGAAAGAGTTGGCCGGAAACACTCAAGGATAGTCGTTTTACCGCTCGTCTCCTTGAGCCCGGCAAGCAACGGCTTCTCGTCTTCCTGCATGAGCAAGACAAGCTCATTGGCACCACTATCGTGGCAGCTGGCGAACGCACCCGTGACGTGACGCTCAGAAAATGGGGTTCAGTCACAGGCATCGTCAAGGACAGTGACGGAAAACCACTGGCGAATATCGACGTCTACCTGCACTACCCTTCAGTGCCCGGCACCACTGGGAATTGGCCAGAGAAGTCCGAAGTGAAAATGCCGGCCAAAAGTGAAACGGCGATGATGAGCGGTTCACGCGAACGCCCCCCGACCGTTCGTACCGATGAGTCGGGCAGGTTCTCGATCGAACGACTGATGCCGGGCGGCAGTCATCGATTAGTAATCAAAGCATCGTTAGGCTTCGCCCCCAAAGAAGTGGCGGACATTCAGCCCGATGTTGGCGAATCCATCGATGTCGGCGAAATTCGCCTGTCCGAAACTGCTCCAAAATAGACTGCGAGGCACACATGACTTTAAATCTGTGGAAGCAATATGCGCCGAGTGCCGCGCAGCCGTGGAATACGCGTCGAGTCATCCATCTTCATCGGCGAGCGGCGTTTGCAGCTTCGTGGGAAGAGATCCAGCGTGATCTGCGTGAAGGCCCAGATCGAAGCATTTCTCGCTTGATTGACGGAAAGCAGACTGCCAACATCGACGATTTCGAATCAGTCACGAAACGCATTGGTGACGCAGCGACGCGCTCAGAACGAGCTGACCGCCTCAAGGCATGGTGGCTGTTGCGAATGCTAGGCACGTCGGATCCGTTGGGCGAGCGACTTACGTTGATGTGGCACAACCACTTCGCCACAAGTCAACACAAGGTACGGAACCTGGCTTTGATGAAACGCCAGAACGACCTTTTCCGTGAACACGCACGAGCAAACTATGCAGATCTGCTTCCACTCGCCGTCAAGTCCCCGGCAACTCTCATCTGGCTGGATGCGCAGGCGAACCATAAGGATCATCCCAACGAAAACCTTGCTCGCGAGTTGATGGAGCTGTTTTCAATTGGAGTTGGAAATTATTCGGAGTCGGACGTCAAGGAAGCGGCCCGCGCGTTGACTGGCTGGACAGTGAAGAACGACGAATTTCAATTCGATGAAACCGCGCACGATGCAGGAGAAAAAACGATCTTTGGAAAGCAAGGCCGATGGACAGGTGATGACCTCCTGCGTTTGCTGCTGGATCACCCGGCGACATCTCGCCGTCTCGCATTTCGAATTACCGAGTTGTTTATGGGTGAAAGAGTGATCAGTGAGCTAGCCATCGACGAACTCGCCGCAGGACTTCGAGCCACTGGGCTCAGCATTGCGTGGGCTGTCGAGACGGTGTTACGGTCTGAACTGTTCTTTGATGACGCAAACATTGGCAACCGACCACTGGCACCAACAGAATTCATCGTCGGAGTCGTGCGTGCGCTGGAACAATTCTCACCACCACCCAGCACGATATTGCTGGCCGAGTGGGCAGTCGTGATGGGGCAAGATTTGTTTCATCCGCCCAGCGTTTTCGGCTGGCCCGGAGGCCGTGCGTGGTTGACCACTCGCACGCTGATCGCTCGTTCAAATTTTGTGCAACGGTTCCTTTATGGTGATGAGGACGGCACCGCGCGTGCTTTTAATATTCAGCAATTCGCCTCTCACGTGTCTGGGCAGGATCGTCAGCAGATTCAGGCGACGCTTGGCCTGATGTTGACCGGCGTCGCTCCATCAGCTGCAGACCAATCTTCCCCACAGACCACAACACCAACGGATGCAGAGATTCGAGAGATTCTGTCACGGATTCTTACATCGTCGGATGCGCAGTTGGGCTGACTCTCCGTTCCTTTTCACTCTCAAACACGAGGTCGAGCTATGACAAATCTCATCTCCCGACGAAGGATGCTGAAGACATCTTCGTTGATCGCACTATCACCCACGCTGCCCGCCTTTCTGGCGAATTCTGCGCGAGCTGAAGGCAAGCCCGGTAATGAACGCATTCTAGTCGTGATTCAGCTGGACGGGGGCAACGACGGGATCAACACGCTGGTTCCTTTTCGAGACGATGGATACGCCAGAAATCGCAAAGCACTTCGATTAACGACCGATGAGTTGCTCAAAGTCAATGACGAAGTTGGGTTGCATCCTGCGATGCGTTCCGCCGCCGACATGCTTGAGGATGGTCGGCTCGAGATCATCCAGGGAGTAGGTTATCCAAACCCGAATCGATCACACGACGTGAGCATGAACATCTGGCAGACCGGGCGGACGGATTCAACAAACAACTCCGGGCTTGGCTGGATCGGAAGAACCACAGACGAATTACAAGCTCCTGCAGATGGGTCACCGAGTTCTGTTCTGAGCGGCACCGAATCGCCACCAATTGCACTGACGAGCCGTCGTTCAGCGTCGATTGCGCTGGCTCATCTTCATGACCTGCGGCGAATTGGCAACTCCACTAAGGCTCCACCGAGAACAGAGTCGCTCGGAAACGACCGCCGTGACCTGCGTTCCTTCGTTCAACGAACAGCGGTGGACGCATATACCACCGCCGATCTGCTGCAGGAAGCTTCCTCTGATTCCGCTGCGGCCTATCCCAATTCTCAACTGGCTAGTCGACTTCGCATGATCTCGCAATTGATCAAGGCCGGATTCGCGACGCGATTCTACTATGCAGTTCATGGGGGCTTCGATACCCATTACCTTCAGCTCCCAACGCATTCACAATTACTCAATCAACTCAGCACTTCACTGAAGGCTTTCATGGACGATTTGCGAGTCGCAAAACTTGACGACCGAGTCTTGGTCGTTTGCTTCAGCGAGTTCGGCAGGCGGGTTGAGGAGAACGCTTCGCAAGGCACGGACCACGGCACCGCTGGCCCAGTCTTTCTCGCTGGACCAGCCGTGAAGTCCGGGCTGTTCGGTCGTACGCCCAGCCTCACAGAACTTAGCGACGGAGACCTGAAAATGGCGATCGACTTTCGGCAGGTCTACGCGACTCTGCTCAAAGGCTGGCTTGATGCGTCGCCCGAGAGCATCCTGGGAGAGCAATTTGCCCACATTGATATTCTGCGTGCCAGTTGATTCTGGCCAACTCACTCAATGTCATTGCCTAGTGGCCATACAATAGACCGCCTGAGCAAGTTTCACTTCGAATCCTATGCAGTCACGACCGTCAATGGCCAACTTTCCGAGCTCTCTATCAGGCTTCTTTCCGTATGACTTTAGCCCATCGAACCACTTGATTTGGCGCTGGCCGTCATCTGTCCCAGCAACAACAGGCTCGTGAATGGTCGCTGACTTGGTCAATTCAATCAGCGACAAGCGGAGTTGCCCGGACGCATCAGAAATCGTAACCGTGTTGAGCATTGAGCGACGTTCGCGTCCATCGTCGGGGGGAAACGCTTCGCGGGGTTCAGGCTTGGTTTTCGGTTTTCAGGCCTAGTTTGTATTCGATTTCGTCGATCGCTTGGTGGTAGTCTTTCGACTCGTCCATTCGCTTCTTGACTCGGCGGATCAGGTTGGATGAACTATCGGGATGGGACAAGCCAAACCGCTTGGATATCTGGCTGAGCGGCTCGCCGGTCCACCTTCGACACAAATACGCGGCAATCTCACGCCCGGCCGCTGCGCACCGAAATCCAATATAGTCCTGTTCCTCAAGATCGTGGTAGGCCGCGGTTTCTGCAATCACCTCATCCATCGAAACGGCATTCATGCGTCGCGCGCTTCGCTGTCGCTTTTGGCTTGCTTCTCCGCTGGCAAGCGCGATCGCTCGCTTGAAGAATGACTCACTGCCACCGGTATCACGATTGCCCGACTAGACGACTATGGTTGCATTGCGATTCCAGCACATCAAGTCCACAGAATTGTGGATGGGCTGCTTGTTGAATCGACGATTCGTTGAGTTCGCAATGAGTCGCGGCCCGGGCATCCGGTGAATCGACGGGTTTGTTGGGATCAACTAGAATGGTTGCTATGATAGACCCAAACTTTTCACCTTCCTCGCCATCTCAAAATGAACGCTTCGCTACGACAAACTGGAACGTGGTTGTGGCTGCGGGCGGGCCTGAGTCACCGAATGCCAAGTTAGCCCTGTCAACTTTGTGCGAGATCTATTGGTATCCACTCTATTCGTTCGTTCGGAGACGAGGATATGACTCGGCCGAAGCGCAGGATCTTACTCAGGCATTCTTTGCGATGATCCTGGAAAAGAACAGCTTCAGTGTCGCTGACCCAGCGCGTGGAAGGTTTC
>JBGSJT010000331.1:0-2692 GCA_041741715.1 Pirellulaceae bacterium
TCTTGCGATAGAGTGGCACGCCAGCTTAGAGGTCGTCAACGCAAAAAGTCAGCAACGACGTGCATGTGAAATTCGGTTTCCGGTATCATTTAGTTCTGCTAGAGCTTTAGATCATCTGAAGTAGCGATGAATTGAATCCAAGGTGCGACGACGCCAAACGAGACCGGCAACGTCACGACATGAGGCCGATTCTCTACGCGAAATGAGACCGGTTCCAACGCCAAGTGAAACCGGTTTGAGCGCCAGATGAAGCCGGTTGGTCGCCGCAACGACGCAGGATCGTTGAACAATCGGCCAGACTACTACTGTACTGTACTTACCAAAACAACAGTGGGTGAGGTAATGAAGCAAGCGGGCAGTCGTCGTAAGAACCCCGGCACTTTTCCCGAGCGCTTGCAGAATCTAGCGCACGGAAGGGACGAAATGAATTTGTGTGAGCTGCCGTTTGCACTGTTATCCGAGCGGAATGGTAGCCGCAAATTCTTGCGATTTGAAATTGAAGACTACGATCGGGAATCGCGCCAGACTATCTCGCGCACGCTGACCGTCAAAGGCGACCCCGAACTGGGATTGCCCACCGCCAAAGATGAAGAGATCTACCTGGGGCTGATGAAGTACACCAGCGACTACAACGGCTTCGCGGAGGCCAAAGTCGTGCTTCAGCGGTCGGCTCTGTTCACGCTCATGGGTTGGCCCAAGTCCGATTGGGCCTACGCTCGACTCACGCTGGGCATGCAGCGGTTGGTGGGCGTTCGCTTGAGTTATCAAAACATGTGGCGCGACAATCGCGATAAGCAGTATCGCGACCAAGGTGCATTTGGCATCCTGGATTCATTTCATTTCCGCGATCAACAGCAAGCTGGCGGGAGCTACGCCGAACACGCTTCGGTATTCCGCTGGAGCCAAGTGCTATTCCAAAGTTTTGACAGCGGTTATCTCAAACGCATCGACTTCGGGCTGCAGCGTGGCCTGTCTACCACCGCTCGTCGGCTCTATCGCTATCTCGACAAACACTTCCATCCGCCTCACCACCGTTCGGTCACCATCGATTTGGCCCGGCTGGCTTACCAACATATTGGCGTCAGTCCCGGGATTGAACTCGACAAAGTCCGCAAGCGATACATTGCACCTGCCGCAGAGGAACTGGAACAAGCGGGATACCTCCAGCGCCGCGACCATGATGAACGCTTTGCAAACATCCGTCGCGGCGTCTGGACAGCAACCTTTGATTACGGAACTTCCCACGGAACCTCTTCGGTTGTCGAAGTTACCGATGACAAAACTACCGCCCGCATCTCCAGTCGACTGCAATCGCTGTCAAACCGCGGCGTCTCCACTGCCCTAGCGGTACAACTGGTCGATCGTATTCAAGATGCCGACTTGGTGCGAGCCATCCGAGCCATGGACGAACAACGCCAACGCGGCATCGCCATTCGTTCCGCCGACAAGTGGTTGACGAAGGCGCTTGAGGCCGGCTTCCAACCCTCACCTGAGTTTTCATCATCGCAGCGACGTCCCGAACGCAAAATCTTTCGCCGAGGATAGATTGTCGTCGTTTATTGTCGTCGTTCGCTCCGCGAACGATTCGATATCGCTAACTTCGCAAATCGCGAGGCGACTCACCCGGTTTTCCCCAAACTTGGCTCATTTCACGATAGAGCTGCACAGTGGCCCGTACATCGAACAATGCCTGGTGCACTTCCGTCGCCGGCAGGGAGACGCCAAAGTATTCACACAGAGTCCCCAGCTTAAATTCGAGCGGGGGAGTCAGATACTTGTTTTCATGAAACAGCCACATCGCTCGCTGCAGCGTACACAGCACCCTGGGAGAAGCTGGCAGGAACTGCTCGCGATGGGCAAACCAGTGCTCCAGAAAACGCCGATCGAAGTCGGCATTGTGGGCGACCAGTTGAGCCACTTGAAAGACACGTCCATTGGCGGCAGTTTGGTCCACGGTTGCGTGCCTACGGAGAAAGTCTGCGAACTCATCACCAGCATCGGTGGCGCAGATAGCTAGCCGCCGCCACTCAGGCGTCTCGTATCGTGATCCGACCAGTACTTTCGGATCCGCCATATGCCTCGCGAATTTGAGTCGCACATCGAACGTTTCCAATTCACGCAACCTGGAATCAACGGCGATGGCGGCGATCTCAAAGATGGGCCGCCAAGGCTCCTCCCCCCCGACCTCCAAGTCGAGAAATACCAACCGTTCATCGGGCATGAGTGCATTCATTCCCGGCAAGTTAGCACGGTTTCCGCCCGATGGTCAAAAATCGGATGCCCACGCCTTAGAAATCACATTAGCCGCCGAGCGTTGGGTCCGGTTACCGACTCCTCTCAACAGCATCCCCAAACGCATCCATCAAGAACACTTTCGACGGACTTACCAACGACGCAAAACGCTGACCTTTCAGTGATAAAAATGTGTGAATTCAAATGTCGCCAGCAAGTGACATCCCGCGTTGTACTGCTAAACAAGCTTTGGTAGGCGAGCTACTCCGCTCGCCGGTCGTCATGCTTATGCAAAACGCAGGCGTCGAATTGCAGTATAAAATCTACTGCGGATAAGACGCACTTAGGCTGATGTCTCTTGACGGGGACAGCGGGTTCGCCAATCTCAGTCTCATCAACTGAGGATAAGAACCGGAAGTCTTGCTAACTTCCCTTTGGTGAAAACCAATGTGCTGGCCCT
>JBGSJT010000332.1:0-49311 GCA_041741715.1 Pirellulaceae bacterium
TTCGATGAGCGGCCGTTATTATGCGTGTCAGGGCAATACGCTCACCGGACGCGAAGTTGTCGTTGCCATGTCCAAGGCCTACGAAGAGACGAAAGGCAGCCTGACCGATCGTCTGATGGCCGCACTGGTCGCGGCAGATTGTACCGGCGGTGACCACCGCGGGAGGCTAGCCGCCGGAATTCGCGTTGCAAAGGCTGGAGTGGACGGTTACTGGTTCGAACTCTACATCGACGAGAGCGATAATGCTGTGATCGACCTATTGAAGCGATACGTCGAAATCGATCACCCGGCGAAAGGTGCCTGGGGAGCCACTCAAAAGCCGTTCCGGCATCCTTGTGAAGACCGGCTGGAATCTACGAAACCTGAACATTAGTCTGCATTAGATTTCTATAAAGAACTTAAGTATGCGAGTAAATCCGCGACTTGTTGGTGCGTTAGTTCATCGAGCAAGCCTGTGGGCATCAAAGACTGCGTCGAGTATTTCGATCTTACGATTTCGTCCGCATTGACGCGTACGGTCCTGGCGTCCGCAGTCATCAAGGTGATACCGTCCACGCTTTCGTAGATCTTCATGCCAGTCACAAGCTGGCCCGCGTCGGTCAAGATTTGGTTGGCTCGATACCGATCTGAGATACTGCGACTGGGATCGACGGTGGCGATGAGCAGATCCGTCCGACTGAATCGCTTGGCAATACCGGCCAGCGATGGCCCAAGCGCTTTAGCTGAATCGTGACATCGAGAGCATTGGCGGGCCACGAACAACTGGCTACCTTCCGCAAGGTTTCCCTCAAGCAGCTGAATCGCTGCGCTCGCTTCCAACCACTGTTGGATCGATGATTCGTTGGATTCCTTCTGAACAAACGGAACATTGAGTTGCTCAAGGGCGTTCAAAGCCAAGTCGCGAATTTCCGGATTGAAGCTGTTTGCCGCAGCTTGCAGTGTGCGTGCATCATTAAGCTTCGGTGCTCGAAGCAGGGCCTTCCAACCTGCAACATGATACATTTCGTCCGCAAGCCAATCGTCAATTACTGACCGCGGAATCTCAAGATCAGTTCCAGCGATAAACTCCGCGACGGTAGGGGAGAGCTGATTGGCACCGCGAGTGCCAGCCAAGTACGTGCGCGCGGCAACCTGGCGTGCAGGCTTCGACATGGCTTCTGTCCACACCAAATGCGTCGGGCTGCCGAAATGCGGATGCTCGACCAATCGCTGATCAATCTCGGGAATCTGTGTGCGAAAGGCTGCGCGGCACTCTGCTAATCGGGGCGTCCAGTTGCTATCGACCTTTAGACCCAACTGTTGGACCTTGACCGGAATCTCAATCATCGCCGCAAGCACGGCAGCGATGGTTGCCTCTGTGAAGGGCGAATTCAAACGTGCCAAGGCGATGAGACGGTGCAGTTTCTCTGTGGGATCCTCGGTATTTTGCATATCACGAACGATGAACTGCGCCGCGACTGAGCTGGGCGTTTCCAGGACTGCCAATCCTCGAACGAGTTCACGACGCAAATCGTCGCTGGCTGTGGTTTGCTCCAAACAACCGAGTAATTCCTCGGTCAGCTGTAAATTCAGCTCGAGGGAAAACTGTGGAGTGAGTTTGGTGCGGTAACCATCGAAAACAGCTGCCTGCTGTTCAACGCGTCTGCCATCGCGCTGTTGCGCGGGCCCCAAGCCACCCAAAGCTTCGCACATCAGAGTCACTGAATCGATCCAGTCGTTGTCGCTTTGAGCGGCCTGCATTATCGTCAAGGCCAGTTGCAATTCGCCCAGTTCAACTTGCGCTACATCGCGAGCACGTAAGTTCGCGATACGCTTCGCCGCGGTCGAACGTCGTTGACGGGGTTGAGGGCCAGTGCCAACTTGCCAACCCGCATTGCTGTGAGCCTCCTGCCGCTGGTTCAGGTCGGGTGAGTTCGGCTGACTCTCCTCCGACTGCCGAACATCCAACGAGAAGAGGCCGCCACGACTTCCGCGTCCTCCGATAGACACCAGCAAACGGCCATCCGGATGCAGGGCGATGTCGGTGGCTGCAAATCCGGCATTCCCCGCTGCCTCAATAACCAATTCAGTTGTGAGCTTTTCGGTATTAACGAAATAGAGTCGACCAAAAGTCCAGTCAAGTACAAACACGCCACCGTGAAACCGAGACGGGAGTCGAGTGTGAGTGTAGCGGAGGACTCCAGTTGGTGAACCTCGTCCAAAATCAGCGAGCACCAGCGGCATGTCGGGATCGTAGTTGGGACGCTTCCAACTTCGTGACAACCAACCGGCATCATTGCCGTATCGTACCTGGTAGACGCGCGTGGGCCGATACCACGGCAAGGAAACGTCGCGCTCTCCATCACTATCGAAGGTAATGATCGATCCCTCTGGTTGGAAGTCAAAATCAAAGGCATTTCGGAATCCATGAGCCCAAACCTCACGCTGTTGCCAATCACTTGATATCCTCCAGATGGCACCCGCACGGGGTCGAGGGATCAACGGTGCTGAGACATTCTGCAGCTCGAACATGCCGGATGTCCCATTGCCTGCGATGAGGTACCAGAATCCGTCTGGGCCGCGACGTATGGCGTGCGCGTCGTGTTCTCCACCGGTTGTAATTGGAAGGTGAAGTGTCGGGGCACTGTTGGCCGCTGACTCGTTTTCTAATGGAATACTCCAAACGCCATTATTGGCCACATAGTAAAGGCGGTTGTCGTCAACAGTGAGACCGTGAGCACCATGAGTCAGGTCCTCGACCAGTGAGTGCCTGCGTTCGTATAGCCCATTACGGTCTTCGTCCAAAAGTCTGCCGATGTAACCAGGCCCGGCGACAAATACGTTGCCCTGCAAGTCGCAGGTTAGGTTGGTACAGTCGGGTACCAATTCATCGTCTGCGACAAGCTCAATGACAAGATCCGCTGGCAGCATCCACTGTGCCAACGCTTGTCGTCCCGAGTTAAGGGAGAACAACATTGTTAAGCAGATTAGCTTGGCAAGTAATCGCATAGCAGGCTCCTGAAACGAAAGTTTGCAATGGCATCAGGTTAGCATTCCATTTCGACTCGTGCGTTGATTCAGCCCGGCCCCGAGGACAAAGCGTTGAACAATAATCAGTGACAATCAATGCGCGATTCATTCAGACCGAGGCCCAACCCAATTGCGTTAACGGTACAAGAATACATCAAGGCAGCCACCAGTGTCTACTTGATCGCTTCGATTCGAAAATCGCGATCGGGTACGTGAAATCTGGCTCGGGTGACGCGAATCTTGCTCGCCTGAAATCCCGCATCGATTAGCTCCTGTGTCAGGCTCTCGGGGGTGTACCCCCAGCGATGCGAGTACAGCGGATTCTTGCGATGGGGGCTGCCGTAAAGAGCCCACATGTCGAATTTGCCACCCGCGGCACCGGGCGCGATCGTCTCCAGACCGCACAGGACACGGGCGGCATACAAAATGTTCGGTGCTTCGATGACCAACTTGCCGTTGCCCGCCAGCACGTTGTAGAGCTCAATGAGCAGTTGACGCGACTCCCAGAGGTAAAAGTGCTCGATCACGTGGATCAATTCAATCTCTTTCCAGACCACCGCGCGGACCGACGCCGGAAGCGGCGGTATAGTCGCGATGATATCCGCATCCGAATCAGGGTCGGCATCAAGAGTTCGCCATTGGGGCCGGCGCTGATGCCCGGCACCGATCATCAATTTATAGCTCATCGAATCGCAAAACCCATGGTCATGATCGACGCCGGTCGTGAGTGTTGTTCTCCGCGATCACGACGGCTGGAACTTGGCGAATAGGAGAACAGTTTAGTCGCAAAGGCACCAGTTAGCGAGGAAGGACCAGATTGACCGTCTGTAACACAAGATTGGGTTCCCTGGTACAATGGACTGTCGACGATTCTGGTTTCGTCAACGTGGACAAGGGTCCGTACTGGAAGTCGAATCTGACGATCTGCTCAAATACTTCTTATGCAAGCTCGCGAGCCCACTCTCACATTGGAAGAACATGCCCGGATCAACGCACTGGCCGCGTCTTTCGAACGAGGTCTGCGCTCCGGTAACAGCTTGCGGATCGAAGACTTAATTGCTGAACATGACGACATTCGTTCGCCCCTGCTCGCGAAACTGATTTCGGTCGAGCTGAAGTGGCAAAGGGAGAACGACTCTTATCCGGATCGGGATCAGTTCTGTGAGCGATTTCCGGACGAGCGTGAGCTTATCGAGCAGATTTTCAAGGACCGCGCCGGCATCGACGCGATCACAGAAATTGACGACCGGTTGGATAGGAAGATTGACAGCCATGGCAGCACGTTCGCCGTCAACACGCCGGACCTGACTTGCGTCGGTCGATATCAGATCGAACGGAAACTGGGGCAGGGTGGATTTGGAGTCGTTTACCTGGCGCGTGATCCAATGCTGGATCGGCATGTCGCCCTCAAGATGCCCTTGAAGAATCGAATCCGCTCGTCGCGTGAATTGACCAGTTTGATTAACGAAGCGAGGAACGTTGCCAAGCTCAAGCACCCGCTACTTGTCGCGGTGTATGACGTGCAGGAACTGGACGGAGTCCCGTACGTCATCCAGGAATTCATCGATGGTGAAGAGCTGGGTGCGTGGGTCAAAAAACACAACCCGACCATTGTGGAGCTGGTCAAGATTTTCGTCAAGTTTACGGATGCGATTGCGTTTGCCCACCAGCACGGATTGACGCACTGTGACCTGAAACTGTCCAACGTGTTGATGGACACGCAAGGCCAACCGCATGTTGCCGATTTCGGTTTGGCGGTGCGTGAAAACCTGCAAGAGCTTCGTCGCGGACAACGATTCGGAACCTCGCACATGATGGCCCCCGAGCAGGTACGTTGTGAGGGCCATCGTCTGGACGGGCGCACTGATATCTGGTCCGTGGGCGTCATGATGTACCAGTTGTTTGTGTCCAGGAACCCATTCACCGGTGACAAACGCGAGGACTTGTTCGACGCGATTCTGAACCACGATCCCAAACCGTTGCGACAATTTGATCGAAGCCTGCCGCGCGAGCTGGAACGGATCTGCCTGAAGTGCCTCTCCAAGCGGCGCACGGATCGATACAATACGGCCGATGACCTGCAAGAGGACCTCCAGGCGTGGCTAAACCAATCGGCAACAAGTTTCGGATCGTCAAAATTGAGAGTCGCCGATTGGAACACGCACTCCGGTTCGGCGTCGTCCTTCAGGTCCGATCATTCGCTGAGGATCGTTCCCAAGGGATTACGATCCTTCGATGCCGACGACTCGGAATTCTTTCTTGACCTGTTGCCCGGTCCCAAGCATCGCGACGGTTTGCCGGAATCGCTGCGGTTTTGGAAAAAGCGGATCGAGGAACCCGTCGCCGAGGAAACATTCTCTGTGGCATTGATCTATGGACCGTCCGGTTGTGGCAAGTCCTCGCTGGTCAAAGCCGGACTTTTGCCCAATCTATCCAGCAAGGTTTCGCCAATCTATGTCGAGGCGACGGCCGACAACACCGAGCATCAAATTGTCCATCAAATTCGCAAACTGTATCCCGAGCTGCCGACAGGTCTGGATCTGGCAGAGACTCTCGAAGCCCTACGGCTGAACGATTGGTGTGGTCGACGCAAGTTGCTGTTGGTCATCGACCAGTTTGAACAGTGGCTGCACGCCCAGTTGAGTACGAAGGATCTTGAGCTGACGCGAGCGTTGCGGCAGTGCGACGGAGGACAATTGCAATGCATGTTGCTGGTGCGTGACGACTTTTATCTGGCTGTCAATCGCTTCTTTCAAGAACTGGAGATTGAACTCCAAGAAGGACGCAACTATCGAGTCGTCGACTTATTTGACCGCGACCACGCTCGAAAATTGCTGATTGCGATCGGCCAGGCCTATGGCAAGCTAGGGCCCGATTTGAGTGAACATCAGGAGCAATTCTTGACTCAAGCGATCGATGAACTGGCGATCGACGGCAAAGTCATTTGTGTCCGACTGGCGTTGTTCGGCGACATGATGAAATCCAGGGAATTCACCCCCGACAGTCTGAAAGAGGTCGGCGGGGTCGAAGGTTTGGGTGTCACGTTTTTGGAAGAAACCTTCAGCAGCCAATTGGCACCACCGGCGCGCCGCGTCAACGAGCAGGAGTTCCGCAAAGTGCTCGGGGCGCTGCTGCCCGACGCGGGAACCGATATCAAAGGCTCGATGCGATCGCTGGATGAACTACGCGACGCCGCCGAATTTCAACACGGTGATCGCCGATTTTTTGAAGTCATTCGCATCCTCGATTCCGAATTACGATTGATCACTCCGACGGATCCCGCATCGCTTTCGCCCGCCCAGACCACGGAACACTACTACCAACTCGCTCACGATTACATTGTTCCGTCGATACGACACTGGCTGGTTCGCCGGCAGAAGGAATCTTGGCGGGGTCGACAGGAACTTCGACTTGCCGAGCTTGCGGCCGAATGGAATCGACGGCCCGACAATCGACGGCTCCCGACAACCTACGAGCATCTTTGTATTCGACTGGGAACTGAACTCGGCAACCGTTCGACATCCGAAGCAAATTATTTGGAGGCCGCGAAACGGTATCATCTGAGCCGCTGGGCGATTGCCCTGATGGTGCTTTTGATCGCGTTGTTGAGTCTGAACCGCTACGCTTCCTCCAAGCACGAACTGTTGGTGTCTCTACAAGAGGCCAGCAACAAGCAGCAATCGCAATTGCTGCTAGATCGTCTGTTTGACGCTCCCGCCGCAGCGGTACCTTATGCGATCGAGAACCTACAGGCTCATCATGATCTCGCGATGGAGCGATTGCGAGCAAATTTAGCAAATGCCCAGTGCGACGACGCGAAACGATTGCGTTCGGCGGTCGCGCTCGCCGAATTCGGTACGGTTGATCAAGCATGCTTGATCCAGGGAATTCGAGACGATTTCCACCAAGAGTGTGGCAATATCGTTCGTGCGATGGCCCACGACCGGACAAATTCGATCGCTGCATTGAATGAACTGTATGCCGAAGCGGAGGCTGCCTCTGACCATCGACTTGAATCCCGGGTCGCGATTTGCCTGCTCTTACTTAACGAGCCCGCTCATGCTGTATCGCAGTGTGAGCAACGGCCAGATTTGGTCGAAAGATCGATGTTTGTAAAGACTATCGAAAAGTGGCATGCCAACATCCAGCAACTCGTCGAGGCTGCCTCGATAGCGGACAATGACGAACTTCGATCGAGCATCTGTCTTGGCGTTGGACAGGTCCCATTCCACACGATCGAGCTACAGGTGCTGGACGACACCTGCGAGACATTTACTCAGTGGTACGAAACCGAACCGAATGCCGGATTGCACAGCGCGGCTTACTGGGTATTGGACCGATGGAAACGGACGCCTGACTTACCCGCTCCCAGGGACGCCAATTCGACCTCGAGGGATTGGCGGGTTAACGCCGTGGGCATGACGATGATCAATGTCTCGAATCGGTGGAGACCCGTTGATGTGAAATCGGCAGGCGAGGTGTTGTGCCTCGCGTCGACGATCGAGCCCACGTTGTGGGTCTGTGATCGAGAAGTGTCCACGGAATTGTTCAACGGCTTCATGCAGGATTCCAAATACCCTGTGGAAATGAAACCGAGCGAGTGGCCGGGAGCCGACAACCGCCGGAGTCCCTTCAATCGCAGCCCCGTCCAGTCGGTCAGCTGGTTTGAAGCCGTCATGTTTTGCAATTGGCTCAGCACGGTCGACGGGGCACAGCCGTGTTACCTGAAGTTGAAGTCGAATTGGGAACTGGTTCAGTCAACGGGTGGATACCGATTGCCGACAGAAAACGAATGGGAAATCGCGTGCAGGGCAGGCACTTCAACCACGTTTTCTTCGGGTGAGGATTTGGAGATCCTGAGCGATTATGCAGTGATCCTGTCGCACCACAGCGAACCGGGCGCAACCAAGATGCCGAATGCGTGGGGCTTGTTTGACATGCATGGCAATGTCTACGAGTGGTGCCAAGACTGGTTACTTCCCGAAAAACGCCGCCGAATTCTTCGCAGCGGCGCATTCGACTATGAGCCGCGCAACGCCCGTTCCGACTTCCAGCAACACAACTTACCGAGCTATCGTAGTTTCACAATCGGATTTCGTGTCGTCCAGCAGACAGGAGCCGAAGATTAGCCGCGTTGACGCGACGGGGCGTCGGTGTAAATCGTGTGTGGTCGAATAATCGTCCTCGGCAAATGCCGTGGCATCGAGCTGACCGTGGCCGATGACGTCCGCATCACGATCGGCAGCGAGATTTGGTCACGACTCGAACCCGATGTGATCTCATCCCACCACCTCTGGTTGAATTGGGCTGTTGCCCGCGTGTGCCGGCGAACGATGATGCCGGCGCACCAGAGTCCATAGTCTCGCGGATGTCCGGCTTGAGCATAGCGAGCGATGGAGCGATCGATCATGCTGGGATCGCCTTTGCGGACTCGTTTGCAATGCTCGGCCTCGTCATAAATACAGCACCGTGTCGGATGACGTTGAAACGCCAGGTCGGTTTGGATCCAATCAAATACGCCATTGAGCGACTTCAGTTGGATTCGACCGTCAAGCCACAGCGAAAGATCACAGTCAAGCACTTCGTGCGAGAGTATCTTGAATCGTTTGGCTTGCAACACCGGATCACTGGTTGGTGGATAGTAGCGAATGTTCCAGACCTTCGACTTAAATCGTGGATTGTCCGTAAAGCAAATGTATTGCACTCCGGGGAGGCGTTCTGCGGGTTCTTGCAGCACATCACGACCGCCGAAGATTGCGGTGTAGATCGTAATTCGTCGTGATCCAAGAATGCGGTCGAAAGCGTTGATGTAGTCATTGGCAAGAAAACACTCACCGTCGGGTTGCCGCTTGTTCAATGCGATTCGCATCGCATCTGCCAAATCCCCTGGATCAAAATCGTTGGCGACGGTCGTGACGTTTGGATACATCGACGTGGTGGCTGGGCTAGCTGTCGCAACGCAACGGATTCCTGCGGCAATCGAATTGGCGATTTTGACTTGAGGTTTACACGAGCGATACAACTCGCTGGTGTACGGCGCCAGTCGCAGCGCTAGCGAAAGCGATCCGCCGTTGAGAACCTTGGAGTCTCGGCCGGTAATCAATTCACGCCCCACTTCGTCGCAAGCCCGTTGAATATTGGTCAGCCCAGAACGGATGTACTGCTGCAGACCCGAGTAGACGATTGGCCCATCCGCGGCATACCAACCGCCATGGATGCTGGGATCCGAATGATGCGGTACCAGATGCACTCGCACGTGATCCGGCAAGGCATCACGCATCAGCGAGTAACAGGCTGGGCTGGTGGCGAGAATGTCGTCAAATCGCAGCTGTCGGTATTTCTGCCGCCAATAGTCGATCGCGCCGGCCCCATTTGAATCGCTGCTGAAAACGTCAAGTGGATCGTACACCAGTCGGTCGCAGTTCTTGCGGACCCGAGCCGGATTCGCAACGTTTTTGACGGCGAAAATGACTTCGCACTTCGAGCGTAAGTCCTCGTCCACCGCAGCGGAGATTTCGCATCCGTGGTAATTGGCAATGGGACCTCCACGCATGCGAACGCTGCCCAAACGCGAATTCCCGATCACACGCAATGGGGCGGTCGACTTTTGCCTTGCCGTTGCAACTGTCGCCCGACCTTGTCCCAGTACCTCAAAGTGTTCCAGCGCTGCTTGTGGATCGATCCCCAACTCTTCAAACCCGACCAGGTAATTCCGTAGGGTGTCATTTCTTGACACTTGATAGGGAACACCGTTTGGCCTTGGAAAACGATGTGTCCATCGCAACCACGGACAGCAGAGCACAGACCCACCACGTCGGCGAAACTTTTCCATCACGTACGATTCACAGCCGCCGAAGCCGCGAAAGTCTTGATGAAAACCGACCCAGGCGTTTCGACGGCAAGAGAACAAACCCAACCCTTGCTGCCAAACCTCAAACGGCTCATGTCCAGGATCGCGACCGCGATCGTCGATCGACCAGACGCCCCATGCACCGTTTCTCCAGACTGGATCTTGATGCGTCGCCACTAACTTTCCGGAATCACTCAGCAGCGGTCCGGTTAACAAATCGCAACTCTGAGGGTGCCTCGCGTGATATTCCACCAAGCGGGCGACCACACCCGGGTCCAGCATCACATGACAATCCAAGCACAACACTGCGTCGCCCGATGCACGTCTGAAAACTTCATTTCTCGCCTGGGCCGTTCCGCTAACGCCTTCGAAGGCAAAGTACTGGCCATTGGGGACGTGACCTGTCACCCACTTTTGCAGTTCTTTTCCGTGACTTGAATCAGGACGGTTGTCGACGACAACGATATCGCACGATTGCATCGCCTGACGATGATGAATCATCAGCGACGTGATCGTGAAGTAGACGCCATCAAAGTCGTCATACGTCGCCATCCCGATGGTCAACGGATGTCTTCGAGTCTCACCCATAGTTGAATGCGCCAGGCCTTACGCTTGAACGAGTTACTTCCGGATCTCTACTTCTTTCGCGGAGAGCGCGTTCGCCGTTTCGGTCCCGCTTGTGTGGTGGCTGAAATCGGGAACGGCGTCGTTGGACCTAGCGTCGTTGGTATGGCGCTCGTCGTCGGTGCGACAATCGTGGGTCCGGGTGTCGTGGCTAGAGGTGTCGTGGTCGCACCCGCCAAGCAGGATTCCGGTGGCCAGGTGGTAGCATTGCCCAAGCCATTTCCAGAGACGCGAAATGCCATCTTGGGGCGGTTGCTGTAAGCGTTAACCGCGAGTATGCCCGCGACGACAAAGACGTCTTTCCACTCATTCACCATCGCTTCGGTCACACCAAAGCGGTCAGCTAAACAACGTGCGGACAGGTCACCCCGAAGCAATGCTAAGATCGCAGCTGGGATCGAGATTTCGGAATTCAACATTGCGATGCACCTTCAGTAAGATTCGCCCTAAGAAACGATGAACGGAAGAGGACTATTGACCGTGACGACTCAATGATTCCAGAACGCGGTCGTCGATTATCTTGCGAAGATCGGGCATGACTCCGATGTGCCCAGTAACATCCGGACCTTGAGGTGTTCCCGTAGTCGGATTGGACAGTGTCAACCGCATTTCGTCCGGCGACACCACGCGCGCCAGGTTTTGGGTTGACAAACCTTGAACGATAACGGCGGCACCCGCGATGATTGGCGCCGCACTGCTCGTTCCGTTATAGCGCCGCGTATACGTCTTGTTCGGGTCGCCGTCACCGGGATCCAGGTCGCCATAGCCTGATGTCGTCACAAACTTACCCCACGCAAAACAGTCAACGCGGCTGCCGTAGCAAGAAAAGGCTGCGCGATTATTAGAGTCTCGTGGGTTGACTGCGCCGACGATGATCGCTCCCGAGTCTTGAAACTCGGCGCCGCTGCGATTCAACACCTGCGTACCCGAGGATGGGTGCGTGAACGCGTCGAGATTCTTACCCCCATTGCCGGCCGCCTCGACCACAATCATTCCTTCGGCAATGGCAAGTTGTATGATGTCAAAGTCCAAGTCGTCTGTTTCTACCGGGTAGCCAGACCGCTGGACAACGATTAACAACACATCGCCGGCGTACATCAATGGCAATGCCGACAAGACCGCCGAAGCGATGTGAGAGTCAGGGCCACTCGTCTTGTACCAGCTAGACAAGACGACGTAGGACGCGTGCGGCGCAATTCCGACGACGCCAACCGAATTATCTGTTGCGACGATCTCGCCTAGGGCTGCCGTCCCATGATCACCATGCTTGATGTCGCCGTAGGCAAGCCCCATCGGTACGGTTGACAAGTCTTCGTGATCTAAATTCCAACTCGTTTCGATATCAGTTAGCCCGACCTCACAACCAGTCCCATTGCTTTGTTGCCAAGCATATCGCGCGTCGATCCCGTCAGGGCTAGCGTCCAGGTAACCTTGTCGAAATGCGTAAGGTTCATCGGTCGTGACGACCGCGGTTCCACAGGGGTCTGTCAACTTGGTTTCAAGATATGCCGCGTCGATTTCATCCAATTGACGCAATTGCGTCAGGATCGTATTCCACCGCTCATCTTTCTGACGGGCATCGATACGGTAGTAGGATGCAATCCGCTTCGCCAACTTGGCGTGCTTACTGTCGATCGTTTGAATCAATGCAGTGCTGACGACAGGCTCAATCTTTCCTACGGCAAACTCTTTGAGCAAAGTTTGCAGTGCCAAAACGTCGGTCATGCCGGTTGATTCAATGCGTTCCCGATCGATCGCAACGGCGTCAGAAAACCTGATGATCAGGTACCCGGTCGCATCGGCGTTTTCACTCACAGCGATGTCCGGATTATCCAGAGCCGCTGCACCCAGCCAGCTCGCAACCTGGGCGTCAAACTCTTGACGCAATCGAATCGTTAACTTGGCCGCTTGACGCTGCGCGTCGGTCAGCTGAATTGCCTGGGCAATCATCGAGATTGCCGCTGCACCCTTCTTTCGCGTCGCCACCACCTGACGAAGCGCATCCTCGCGCGCGAGACGCTGAGCGTCGGTCAACCTGGCGGCTTCGTCGGCGGCTTCGATTTGCGGTCCATAGGTTTTGGCCAGTTCTGTAAGGCGTGACAATTGTTCGTCGGACAAGTTTCGCGCCGACAAATCGCCGAACACTTGTGGGTACAAATCTTGCGAGTTTTGACCGTAAAGTACTGGACAACAAATCGCGACCATCAGCCATAGAATCTTCAGCCCCAATGCATGCGACATCGTCAAACTTGTGCCTCAGAAGAATTGATTGATGAGAGTAGTGTATCATCGCCAACCGCGATTGTGTTTTGATTCGGCAAGCCAGGCTTTCCAACAGTGCGATCCGAGGGCTGAACAACGATCGCGACCGATCGGACCAATGTGTTATTTGAATATTGATCCAAGTACGATGCAGATTCCAGCCAGTTTTCGACTAAAATCGCGGAATACAGGGCGTTTTCGATCAAGAACTCAGCTCTATGCCATTACCCAGCGACATTCAGATGCAGCCGATTGCCAGCCCCGTTCGACAAGGTCTTGCCGACTACCTGCGACAGCACATCCATCCCGGCGGGATCATCGTGTCGCAGCGTTATCGCTTCATCTATATGAAGGCGTGTCGCACCGGCGGGACGTCGATCTTAAGACGCACGCTCGAACAAATGCCGCTGGACACGTTTCATTTCAAAGATCATCGTCAACGATTTTCAGCTTGGCTGGACACCATCACGGACGACGACCTTTCGAACTACCAGATCTTCACCTTCATTCGCAATCCATGGGATCGTACTGTTTCGATCGCAAGCTATTTCGAAATTCCCCTGGTGCGTTTTCTTCGAAATTATAGAAATCTTGTCGCAGAAAATCAGCAATTGCTGCAGCACTCGTTACCCTGTCACCTCTACTCTCATAACCGCGATCTCCCGTTCGTCGACGTGATCGGTTCGTTCGAGCAGATTCAACAGGACTTCCAATCCATCTGTCAGTTGCTCGACATCCGTCCGCCAAAACGACTCGTTCGATCCAACCAATCGCAACGCACTGCTTACACCGACTACTTTGACACCGAAAGCAAGTCGGCTGTCGCGAATATCTATCGCAAGGACATTGAATTATTCGGTTACAAGTTTTAAGGAAATGAGTACAAACAGAACAGTTCACGCCTTGCCGCAGCAATGTGTTCGGTCTCCAAGTAGATACTCTGATTGTCCTCTGGCAAATTTACTGCGCACATTTCAATCGTTGCAAACGACTTAGGTCCGCCCTGATTCATCCTCGGCAAACTGTCGCGCAAGATCAGCATCGACTATCTCTTTGACGGTCCGCCAGTCGACTCCAAGTTGCCTTCCGGTTGCTCGATAATTACCAGACTTCGCGTACACGAGTGAAAAATAACCGCTCAGAAGCTTGTCTCGGTCGAGCTTCCCTTCTTTGACTACAGCAATAAACTTCGCCACATGTGACGTCTCAAGCGAGGTTTGGCGGCGGGCAGGAACATAGCTGCCACGGATCATGATGCTTCTCACACATTGCTCGAGTTCGCGAATGTTACCCGGCCATGCGTAAGCGGGACCGAGTTTCGTAGTGATCCAGGAGACAACTTGGTCAGTGAGCCGACTGGCTTCTGCAGGTGTATCAGGAAGTATTCGTGTGGAGATAAACCTGACAAAGTTTACGATGTTGTCGGGGGATTCCTCGAGTTGTGCTCGAAGCGACGGCGTTTCGATGCGATCCGCGCATAGTCGATAGTAAAAATCTTCTCGAAATCTTCCGGCTTCCATCTCTGCGGCGAGATCTCGATTCGTGGCCGCTATGATTTTCCCCTCAAACTTGCTAATCTGAGTATCGCCGACACGTTGATATTCTCCACACTGTAGCACTCGCAATAGTTTGACCTGGATGTTCGCGTCGAGGTCTCCAATCTCATCCAGTAGCAGGGTTCCCCACTTCGGACATTTCGACTTATCGAGAAAACCCTGCCGATCTGTGGCATCGGTGAACGCACCTTTGACATGCCCAAACAATTCGGATTCGATGAGTGTCGGTGCAATCGCGGTTAGATTGAGTCCTACAAAGCCGTCCGCAAAATTCGCGACAAATGCTCCCTTCTGGGAATCAAACTCGACAAATCGAGAGTAGGCGATCGACTGGGCGACCAGTTCCTTGCCGGTACCTGATGGCCCGGTAATCAGCGTTGGAACGTCGCCCATGTAACGATACAGCGAGCGCATGTAGCAACGCATATCGTGCGTAAAAATGGACTGCCAGATCGCAGCTCGCAACTGAGCTGCAGCCATAGAATGCCCTACAATGTTAATGAAGATGTGGAAGAAGGCCCGTTCTAACTGATACAGTCCTGCGAAGATAATGTCTTGATCTAGATTCGATGGTAGTTTTCTTTCTGGCAGTACAAGGAACTGATGGAAGTCTCTCACGAAGGAATCGTAACAATCGAGAATGTCACGTACCGGCCGCGTACAGAACTTGACCGCCGGCAGTTCTTGGAAATTGCTCATGTAGCGCTCATAGAGTTGGTACAGCACAAGGTTTTCGTAGACCTCCAACTCGCGTTCAGTGGCGGGCACTTGTGCGATCAGTTTCGCGCGCATCTTAACCAACAGTTGCCCACAACGCTCGCATAACGCCCGCACATTTGGAAACAAATCGGCCACTGGGCAATCGGGGCGATATTGCAGGAAGGGTTGGAAGTGCACGAAGTCTTTGCGGAGCGCTTGCTTCTCCAACTCGATACGCTCGGGCAAAAAGGGATTGGCATAACCGATCCTCGCGATCGCTTCGGCGACTCGCCATTCATTGGCCGACAACAGTGACATCAGTAGCTCCCGCGGTACAAGAATTGTCGCATGATGAAACATTTATTGTACCACCGCTAGCGGCAACCAAGCCCAGCCACTTTTTCTGAAATTCTAAAGTGGCTCCAGTAAGGGACTTGTGTCTTCGTCGCAATTCTTGGCGCGCCACTTGCTTTAGGGAGAGGCGACCCAATCAGCATCCCTTTACCAGGAGTGTCCTATGTCGACTGATACGGCAACCACCTTGTGTCAACTTCAAACTCGATTGTCAGAATTCATGGCGAGACCTCAGCGTCATCGTTTGCTTCATGGCTATCCACTCGCTGCCGCGATGCCATATGCCGACGAGGAAGTGAGGCATCGCGCCGCCGACGGAGATCCCGCCTTTGTGCTTCCCCGTAGGTTCGACCTTCTTGTGACCGAGGGCTTGCTCAATGTGAGTCAGCAAGACTACTCGCTAACACCTCGAGGGATGTTCTTCTCCGACTCGATTGCAGCCTTGCTTGCCGAGAGCCGCTGGCAAAACCTCAATGATCTGCAGCCGGTTGCTGCTGCCAACGACAACAGCACTGGACACATGTAACGATTGGGACGACGAACACTTGCTAGCCGGTCCTTTCTCGGCTGTGCGCAACTTATGTTTCCTGCTTTTTACCTCTTTTACTAAGGCCTACTCGAATGTTAAACGTATTTCAAATCAGTCAAGCACTGTTACAAATGTATCGGGAACGTAGCGGTAATCCGGCATTTTGGGCTGAACCGATGAATGCCCTGACTAACGCTTCGTTTGTCATTGCGGCTGCGTTTGCCCTTGATTCTGCGATTCGTCAACATGCGTTGAAACCTATCACGCTCGCTCTGATTTCGCTTGCGGGGGTTATAGGTTGTGGTAGCTTCCTGTTTCACACGGTGCCATCCTATCACACCATGTGGCTCGACATCATTCCAATCACTCTGTTCCAAATTCTCTTCTTATGGCTTATCTCTCAGAAGTTGTTGTCGACCAGCGGATGGATGTCAGCAGGTATCGTGATTGCTGTCGTTGGATCTTCCTTCGCCTTGCTGCCCCTCCATGAGCCTCTCAACGGCTCCTTGTTCTACCTTCCTTCGTTAGTAGCCATGTCGGTGTTCGCAGCCTTATGGGCCAAACGAAGTATTGCAGAGCCTTATTTGCTCGGGGTTGCTGCCTGCTTCTTTGCATTAGCTATCACTGCACGATCAATCGACTGGATTGTGCCTTGGCCATTTGGTACTCACTTCCTCTGGCATCTCCTTAATGGCATCGTGGTCTACACCGCTCTCAGGACGTGGATCGTTGCAACCTCAAAAAACACGTTTGCTGCCAACCAGGCAACATAGTTCACTCCAGTTGAGATTGAGAATCATCCGAATTGGATAGAAAATGAAAATTCACGCAATACAAACAGGAACTGTGCAAGTAAAGTCTAGTCAATGTCTCGGACGGGGCTGGGGAATGATGCGGCAGTTTTATGTCTTGTTCGACCGAGCATGGACAGAGCCGTTGCCGATTTATGCTTGGGCCATCGAGACCGATGCCAGGCATAGTGGATTGTGAGCTCAGTATTCTGCTCAGACTGTCGTTGTTTTGTACAATCACGTCCGCTTGCACAGTGCCATTAGCTATGTCACGCCAGCGGACAAGCTTGCTGGACTGGATAAACAAATCTGCGCCGAGCGCGATCGAAAACTGGAAGAAGCTCGAAGTCGACGCGAACTAGCTCGCAAATCCGAGCGGCAAGTTGCATAGTACGACAGGCCAAGCTAAAACTGAACATAGTCGCGCGGAGGATAGGGCTCTGCAGAGGTGCAACCTGAGCGCCGCGCGATCGCGAAGTTGGAAGTGGAGTGATGCTCGCATAACCGCTTGTGTCACTCCCCTCTCTTCCAACTTTGCCGCACTGCGAAAAACCTAAACTGAGGACGACAGAAGTTTGCCGTCCGAACCCTTCAAAAGTCGCTAACTCAGGCTAACAGAGTTTCCATTTGCCGTTGAACCAAAACAAGTTCAATTCCCATAGACAGTGACTGCTATCTAGTGACATTAGCCGGTGAAAGTTCTCCGGAGCGTGACGCGCGGAACGCAATTGCTCGACGCACTGCTGGCGGTAGAGGCGCATGCTCACCCATCACTGCTCGCCAAAGGATTTCATTGAGCTCGAAATCGTCGATTTGATCGTATTCGGAAAAATCCATGTTCATCGATCGATTCGCACCATAGGCTGTCGCCTCGTTCTTGGCCTGCAAGTCAATTTGCGGCTTTTCGAGCGTGTAGGGACGCAAGTCTGCCGAATCAGTGAAAGAATTGAACATGGGTCGAGCCGCAGCGTCGTACTGCGACAAAGGCTGCAATCCCAGAATCAACTCCATCGTGCGAATCATGCTAACAGTGCTGTACTGTTTACTGTCAACAAAGTTACGCTTGGTATAGGGACTAATGACAAGACTAACCGTGCGGTGAGCGTCCACGTGATCTGGACCATTCTGTGCATCATCCTCAATGATAAAAATGGCTGTTTCCTTCCAAAGCGGGCCATGGCTGACAGCTTCGACTAACTTGCCAATCGCTTGATCGTTGCTGCCAACGCAAGCTTCAGGAGTAAAAGCACCGGGACGTGTGCCGTCCGTATGATCTTCGCCCAAGCTCATGATGATAAATCGAGGCATCGATTTGTTCTCGACGAACTGCTTGTACTCGGCCAACATGATGTCAACCAAATCCATATCGCGCTCGCGACCCTGACCACGTCGCAGTCCGAAATCGGGACACATATGTCCCACCAATCCCGGCACGCGACCTTCCATCTTCTCAACGCCCGAATCGTCTGAAACGCGGCTACCGTACTCTTTGTAACTGCGATAAGAGACTCCAGCTCGCAAGCACGCATCCCAAATGTAACCCGATGGGGCCACGGACAAATTTCCGGCGTCGTCATCATCGACGCCCATTCGCCGCGAATAAGTCAAATGCCAATCGCGAGCCACATAGTCCGTGTTGTAAGCCATGGTGCTCCAGGGGTGACCATCTCGGCTTACCTGTCCGTTGCAGTAGATATTGTCCAGGAGAACAAACTCCTCAGCCAGTTTGTGGTGATTCGGGGTCACCTTCCGTGGAAACATGCACAACGAAGGATCACCATTGCCAAGTGGATTGTCGCCGGCAGCCAAGTCGCCAAAGACTTGGTCGTAGGTTCGATTCTCTTTGATCACATAGATCACGTACTTGATTGGACTTGGTTCGCCGACCTTTTGAGGAATCGCAGTCTTGGCTGGAGGCGCTTCAACACTCAGCAATTCACCGCTATAGGGACAGTTCTGATAAACCTGTTGCGTATAGACTTTCAGTTCTTCTTCGCTTGGCACGGAAACGATCGACAGCGCTCCCGAAAGAGTTGTGCCGATATAAGGGTAAGACTGAATGCGGCTAACTACCTTTTCAGTCTCTGTCATTTCCGCTTCGGACTTGGCGACTTTCGGGATAGGATTCGCTTTCGTTTGATTCCCCTTACCAACACCGACTAGCAAATGCTTGTTGTCTGGCGTGACAGCTACTGCTGTCGGATACCAACCGGTGGGAATAAACCCCTTGACCGCACTTTCGTTAGGCTCTTCAATATCGATCACTGCGACGCAGTTGTTATCGGCGTTAGCCACATATAGCGTCTCTCCGTCTGGCGCAACAGCCAAAGCGTCCGGCGTACTTCCTTCGGGAGAATTGGGAAAGAGGCTTGTGTAGATAGCCTCCGTCACAACGCCGCGCTTACCATCCATAACCCAAACGCCGTTCGACGACGAACACGCCACGAAGACTCGATCGTCTGTAGGGTGAATTGCGATCTGATTTGGGTGAATGCCAACGGTGATCTTGGATACGACGTGTAAGGCTTCAGCATCGATGACGAAGACGCGGCTTTCCGCCCAGTCACTGACGTACAGAAAGCGACCATCACGATCTAGCTTCACGTCGTAGGGACGCCCGCCGAGATCGATCGCACGATCTTCACCACCAGCGAGCGGAGTTGCAATGAGTTGGCCCGAGTTGATGTTCAGCGAATACAACAAACCGCGTTTTTCATCCAAGCATAAGCCACTCTTGAAAGACTTTTCCTCACGCAATTTGTCGCGAAGTGCCAGCAGTTCTTCGCTCGATAACTTGGAGGGATCTAGTTCCTTTTCTCCAGTTCTAGTAAATCCAGCTTCGCTCAAGTCGCACGTGTGGACGATTCCGGCTCCGCCGCCCGACCACCAAACCTTCTTCTCATCCGCCGTCGTAGCCAAGCCAAACCAGCTCTGATAACAAGTTTCTTTAGCAATGATTTTTCGCTCCATCAGATCGATAAGCAGCATTTGATGCTCATTGAAGCCGTTGCAAGTCGCGATGGCGTGTTTACCGTCACTGAGCGGCTGAATGTTGAGCAACAGGTCGGTCGTCTCAATCTGCTCGCCCGCTGGAGTCAAATGCCAGCCGTTTGGGAGCAAAAAGCCGGTTTCGGTTGGGCCCACAAAATGTGGCTTCTCGCGAATGGCCTCCTGCGCGGTCAGAAGAGAAGTTTGCAGGCAGCATAGTGCGAGGCTAAAAAGCCCATACAAGTAAACTCTGAATTGCATTTTAGATTTTCCTCAAAGAGTGGTTTTGATTTAACGGGAGACCGAAGTGAAGTTAGTGTTAGTAGGACCCGACCACTTCGCCGCCAGCTCTGCTACCTAAAGCCTGCCACGTGCTGCGATCGATCGAATCGCTGATAAAATGTACTGAACCATCCATCAGCAAAATGTTGACGCCGCCAGCATGGTAGCTGCGACTAGTGACTACTGCGTAGGTTGGGATGCTACTGGAGCGTCCTTCGCGCATCGAATTGAAGTCGATGTCGTAAACTTTGCCAGCGTACTCGTAAGGCACTCGTGTGTTCGGAGCAAAAGTCGTTGTGAATCCCGTTTGGTGTACTCTCGCGTCCACCCACTCGGTGTGCCCCGAGTCGACTTTGAATTCACCGCCGTAAACTGCAACATCACTCGGAGAAGCTGGAACCGGTTCGGTAAGAGAAGTAGGGCTTCCGACGTCTCGAAGATAGGGAGTAAAAGCCTTGACCTCCGCCATCCCCAATGTGTTGCTTGTCCCGTCCGTGATTTCCCCTAGTTTGGTTGGACGGTTCAGTAAGAACACGCCCGTACCGCGATCGCGGGGCGGAGCGAACAATAGCCACAAGCCTGCGTTCGCGCCATAGTTCAGCGGATAGTGCGTGAACGTCGGACCGTCCGGGCGCTCGCGATCATTGGGCTCAGTAGGGCACAGCAAATAGGGCACGCGCACTTTCGCAACCACAGGCTGAGCACTGATCGGATGTTTGAAGTCGATCAAATTCTGCAAGTTGGCTTGTTCCATAAATGGCAACAGTCGTGTTTGGACACTCCAGTAAACGGAGCTTCCGGCCGACAAGTAGTCGCCCAACGGAGGTAGGTTCTTCATCGCAGAATTATGGTTATGCACGGCCAAACCAATTTGTTTCAGATTGTTGCTGCACTGCATTCTTCTCGCAGCCTCCCGAGCCGACTGGACAACGGGAAGCAAAAGACTTACAAGCATTCCGATGATCGCAATCACGACCAGCAACTCGACCAATGTAAACGCGGTGTGTGCTCTTTGCATCTGACGGCAACTCTCGCTCCAAGATGTAGATAAACTCAGAGACTGAGAATAGCGAATTGAGCGACTGTAAAACTCCTAGCTACACTAAAATTCGATGAAGAATTTGAAGTCTGCAACCGAGGCAACTGACTTCGACCTGCTCTTCGCCGGCCGCGTCAACATCCATGGCTCGCACGCCGAATTGAACACTTGACCAATCTGCGCCTTGCTAGTCGATAACCGACTTGATGGACACCGACACTTCTTCGACGTAGCCGTTTTTCGTCTTCGCTCCCATCGCGATGACACCGGCTACTGGGCGTTGCCGCATTCCGTATACAGTGCAGTTCTTCACCTCGGCACTTTCCGGAGCGTTAATGGTGACCGCCAATGTTTCTCCTCCAAGTGATGTCGCATTCAATCGATCCAGTTGCAAACGTGGATCGACAACGAGCGTCAACTTGTCGCCGTTGACGACTGTCGCATCGAAGGCGGAAGAACAGGCTTCAAGTTTCTTCAAACATGAACCTAACCGTAACCGTTTCTTAATCGATTTTCGTAAAGGGTTTGTAAAATTTGGGGCAATCGTTGTAAGTGTCATCAAGGCGATGAGCACTTGGTTTGGAAAGTAACCACGGAGTCTTCTCATGCGGGTCAAAAGAGTTAGGAAGCGTTTAGCGTTTACCTTGGTCGAGCTGTTGGTCGTAATCGCGATCATTGGAATCTTGGTGGGATTGCTGCTGCCTGCCGTACAGGCGGCACGCGAAGCAGCGCGACGTATGCAGTGCTCGAACAATCTCAAGCAAATGGGCTTGGCAGGACTGAATTTGGAGAGCGCCTACAAGCATCTTCCCAAAGGCCCATTCGATGGCCACCCCAAGGCAGTGAGTGCGAGCGGAGCTCCAGCTGCGGCTGGCTTTAACTATGCAACCGGCACTACGTGTTGCCGAGCCTCCAATCGAGACGGCTATAGTCCACAGTTCCATATCTTGCCCTTTATGGAACAAACTAATATTTACAACTTGGCTACCGAAATCGATCCGATCTGGCCCATCGTTGCCGGCCAGGGTGGTGAAAACGATGTGGCGCGGTCGTTAGTACCGACGTTTTATTGTCCCAGCCGCCGAGGGCCTACGGCTTATGGATCGCAATTTGGACGGACCGACTACGCGGGTTGCGCTGGCTTCTTTCAAGGCAGGCCGGATAGCACCATCGACCTCATTCCAGCGGCCCCCTTGGGTGCGCCGGCACAACCCATCAGAACCGCTGCCAACGGTGGACTCTCCGGAGGCCGCGGCGGGGCGATTATATGGACAGGTTCCGGACGTGTCCGCCGACTTGGTGAACTTACTGACGGTACCTCCAACTCAATTTTCTTTGCTGAGAAGTCATTGCACACTTCTCAACATGGTCGTGACGGTGGTGATAACGAGCGATGGAACAACGCCGGATGGGATGAGTGCGTTATTCGCTGGCACTTCCCTCCGCGCCCAGACAATTTAACTCACCACGTCGGTCCTGGTACACCCGCGGGCCCCAATTGGAATCGCTATTTTGGCTCAGCCCACTCGGGCGGTTTGAATGCAGTTGCCATCGACGGATCGGTTCGATTTTTTAGTTTCAACATTGATGCTGACACTTGGCGCCGCCTGTGCGTCATTGATGATGGCGAAGTTATCTCGGGAGATCTTTAATGGTAAGACTTAAGTTTCTGGCAGCCGCTCCTTGGCTGCTCGTCGGCTCGCTGTTTCTAGCACTACCTCTATACGTTGGCTGCGGTGGTGAGACTCCTAAGGACGCTGCCACGCTCGATGAAGAGGCGAAAGCCTTAGATAAGGAAGTTAGAGATGGTGAGTCGTCACTTTAGCGCTTTTGAAATCGCTTGTGACTACTATTGTTTGTCCTCCCAGCGGATGCTGGCCAGCAGATGCTGGGAGGAAAAACTTGCGAATACCGATTCTTTGTCCATTTTGAGCTGGTAATAACGAAACATGCATCGAGAACTCTTGAACTCTAAACTCACCCCATTCATGATCCTCTGCGGTGGACTTGTACTAGGCGGCTGTTCCCAGCCGGCGGACACTCCATCGGCGTCAGCCCAGGCGGCTGCGGCAGCCATGCAGGCCATCGAAGGCGCGCCACCAGTTCCGGAGTTGGCTGTCGTACGGCCGTTCTTTCAGACCAGCCTGGGTAGCAATAACGCGGGAGAAACAATCGGGTCGGCTTTTGTTGTTAGCCTGGGCGAACCCTCTCGCAAGTTGGCTCTTTCAGCATTCACTCTGCTTGGTAACGATGGCAAGTGGCAACGTATTCCCACAGCCGATGAGTTGAATGACATACTAGAGAGCATCACCCTAGGTGACGCATTTGGTTCGTCGGATGGTGTCTTCCCGGCTGAGAAATTTCTGTTGCTTCCGGAATCGGGGCCCATTGCCGATGTAGACCATCCAGCTGGCGACGTTCTGGCCATGCTTCTGCCACCAAAATCACGCCTCAGCCCGTTGCCCCTCAGCCAAGATACACCTGGGGTCGGCGAGCGCATTTGGCTGTGCGCGGCCCTCTTTGCAGGCGCTCCGCCTAGTCAGAAACAACATGCTGCCAAAGTCACTGCGATAGAATCGTCGGGCGACTTGCAGTACGTATTCGAAAACGCGCAGATTTCTTTCGAGGGAACTGCCGGAGCCCCGCTTTTGAACGATGAGGGAGAAGTAGTGGCTATTCACCTGAAAGGAAGTGCCGCGAATGGTGTCATGACCGGAGTGGGAAATCCGGTTTCACGATTCCTACCCCATCTCACTGTTGCCTTGGACTCGACGTCCAAAGAAGCCTCCGACTTTACACAATCCCCTGCAATACCATCTGAATGAACTTTACCAATCAAAATACGCTCTGCATCACTTTCCGAAGCATCCCACCCAGATTTTCTTTGACTTGGTAGACTTGCACGGTAGGCACAACGCTACACGTCGTCGCCTGTCCTTTGTTAGCACGAGTCTCGACCGATGACCACCTGTCCCGCCGCTGTCGTTTAGCGCGACGTGCTATTTCCTAAGATCTTCTGGGGCGAACCCGCCCCAATGGCTCTTGGTCGTTGGCCAATACATTGTCCTTGCTGTGAGTCGCGTCTGATCCGACAGAGTGCCTCGATTGCGCAACGAACTTACTGCGTTTGGTTTCGCCGACACCAGCGGCCTTGTCTGATAGTTGTCGTCTTGAGCGGCATTTTGAAGCCCGATAATGGCTGCAGTTCCTGCACAAGGTCGAACCGACCTGGGTCATGAACACAAGTTGCTAAGAGGACCGAGGTGACGGCGACCGCTGCGGTTTTGGAGATTTGCTTCGAGCTGGAGGTCTGCATCGACCGAAGCGAGTTAGCGTAATCGCGTCGTTGCCTCTAACTCGCGTCGGTGTCTCCGACCTCTGTCTCGAAACGCCGCTCACCCCGCTGCAGAGGTTTGTCCAACCGACGCGCCGAACTCAACTACCAAACTCGCTTCGGTCCTTTCGACCTCGGCAGATTCGAGCGCGCTCAGGTCACGCCCACGTGTGCGCGCTGGCGACATAGCGGCTGTCATCAAAATGACTTCGCCGCAGCCTCGCGATTTGCTTTGCCGGGGCGTCGGTTGTCGTTCTGTCTCAGCTCGAGGCCCAGCCGCAATTTCGTTCCTCACTTCCACGCGCGCGAGCTTGCGGCACTGAAAATCACCGCAGCCATAATGGTCTGGAACGGACCTTTGATCCAATGCGGCGTTAGCTCATTGATTGACGATCGATAAACGCCTCGGCTTCATGTAAGGAAGAAGTGAAGCCAGCGATTCCCAGACCAGCGAAGCAGACTACTCCCCAGAGGCTACGCGAGGACGGTTCGCCGTGGATCGATCAAGAACGCTGGCGAAATACGCAGCGGAGGGTATGGGGGCGGTAGAATTGCCCTTGGACTGCGCAGCATTAGGGGCAATTCGCCTTAGGAAAGAGTGCAGCCTAATCTATCGCCAACTATCTTCGGTGCAGTTTGCGCAAGCGGCGTCCCACACCCGCTGCGAGTTCGCAAAATGCAATTTTCGCGAATGTTTAATATGACCGCAGAACTGACCAATTGCTTGGTGCTCCAAAGTCTGGCTAGTCGACGATCCCACAGCTAGACCTCACTCACAGTTGTCTTTGGCGAATAATGTATGCTTTAGTGCTTGGGGGGCGATCACGAGTGATTAGCCGTCGTTACTCGACTAGAGAAAGTACTCAACTTACCCCACAATTTCTTTCACCACCTGCCCGTGTACATCCGTGAGTCGGTAATCGCGACCTTGGAAGCGGTACGTAAGACGCGTATGGTCAATGCCAAGTAGGTATAGTGCCGTGGCATTTAAATCGTGAATATGGACCGGGTCTTTAACGATGTTGTAGCTAAAGTCATCGGTTTCACCGTGGACGTAGCCTCCCTTGATACCCGCACCAGCCATCCATGCACTAAAACAACGTGGGTGATGGTCACGTCCATAGTTATTTTGAGTCAAAACTCCCTGCGAGTACACCGTGCGGCCGAACTCGCCGCCCCAAATTACCAGAGTGTTGTCCAACATGCCGCGCGTCTTGAGCTCCGCAAGGAGCGCGGCGGTGGGCTGATCCGTGTCGTAACACTGACTCCGAATACCGCTTGGAAGATTGTTGTGTTGATCCCAGCCGCGATGATAGAGCTGAATGAAGCGCACGCCGCGCTCGGCAAGGCGACGGGCGAGAATACAGTTCGCCGCGTACGTGCCGGGCTTCTTGGACTCAGGACCATACCGCTGATGAATGTCAGCCGGTTCGCGCGAAAGATCGGATAATTCAGGAATCGCTCGTTGCATACGAAAGGCCATCTCGTATTGATCGATTCGAGCTAAAGTCTCCGGATTCCTAAATTCGTCGTAATGCTCGCGATTGAGCGCAGCGACGTCATTGAGCATCGCCCGACGCCGCTGGGTAGTGATACCTGGCGGATTCGAGAGATACAGCACAGGATCTTTGCCTGAGTTGAACCGCACACCTTGGTAATGCGAGGGTAAAAAGCCAGCGCCCCACATCCGCTCGTGCAGCGGCTGCGCATTCGTTGGGCCACTCGGCCGCGAGACCAACGCAACAAACGCGGGCAACTCCGAGTTTTCCGAACCTAGGCCGTAGGAAACCCAAGCTCCAAATGCGGGCCGCCCTCCTATTTGATGCCCAGTCTGAAGCAACGTCATTGCTGGGTCGTGATTGATGGCTTCGGTGTGGAGCGAACGAATTAGGCAGATGTCATCCGCAAACTTCGCGGTATGCGGCAACAATTCGCTCAGCCACATTCCCGATCGGCCATGACGTTGAAACTTAAACTGGGAAGGGGCAACGGGAAAACGCTTCTGAGAAGCCGTCATGCCGGTGAGCCTTTGGCCACTGCGAACTGAATCGGGAAGGTCCTTGTCAAACTGCAGACCTAGCCCAGGTTTGTAGTCAAAAAGGTCAATTTGGGACGGTGCTCCCGCCTGAGTCAGCCAAATCACACATTTCGCTTTAGGACTGAAATGCGGACTCTGCGCATTGGCCAGCAGACGCGGATTGATCAGAGAGGCCACGGCCAGTGTACTCAGAAAATGTCGGCGATGTGAGCGACTTGCTAGCCCGCCCAGCAATTCTCGTTCATGACTTGGCATTGGCGATTTCCGAAGCGTAGGCTTTTCAGTTGGTAATGACTTCGTCGAGATTGAGCAAAATACAAGCAACAAACGTTAGTGCGGCGAGCTCATGCGCTTGCATGATGTTCTCGGTTTGGTTTTCACCCACGCTGAGAAAGTTTTTCACACCCTCGGGATCTTTCTCAAAATCCACCAACAAACGTTGATAAGCCTCTCGCAGTACCGCCAGCTCACGTGGCTTCGGGTGACGCGCAAGGAGCAATTGGAAGCCCGCATCCAAACGAGAATCGATTGAATTACTGTTCGTCTGCACCATGCGGGCCGCCAAGAAGCGGGCGGCTTCGACATAGGTTGGATCGTTCAACAGATTGAGCGCTTGAAGTGGTGTATTGGTCCGTGAGCGGCGTAGCGTACAACTTTCGCGGAATGGTGCGTCGAATAGCAACATGGCCGGATGCGGCACGGAACGTTTTTAGTATGTGTAGAGGCTCCGGCGGTAGAGTTCGGCGTTCCGTCCCGGCACGTATATGTTATTCCCCTTGCCGGCAGTAAGCTGTTCATAGATGCCGGGCGGATGATACGGCTTTACCGATGGGCCCCCGATCTGCGTAACGAGCAAACCGCTCGCCGCAAGCGCCTGATCTCGCACGAATTCGGCCATCAGTCGGTACTTGGGGCCGCGCGCAAGATAGCGGTTATCGGGATCCACTGAAAGCAACTCGGCGGTAACATGGGCTTGCTGGCGATAAGTCGCACTAGTCACGATCATTCGTAACAGCCGCTTGACATCCCAGCCTCCGTCGCGAAACGTGGCCGCTAGCCAGTCGAACAGTTCAGGATGAGTCGGTGGTTCACCTTGCGCACCAAAATCCTCGCTAGTGCTCACGAAACCGGTTCCGAAAAAATGCTGCCAGTAGCGGTTTACAACCACTCGCGACGTCAATGGATTGCGTTGACTCATCAACCATTTTGCTAGGCCCAAGCGATTGTTCGGCAAACCATCGTCCAACTTCGGTAGCACTGCTGGCGCGGCTGCGAAAACCGTTTCACCCAGGCGGTCATAAGCACCGCGAAGGAGAACAAAAGTGGCACGCGGCTCTTTCATTTCTTCCATAACAAGCGTCGTGGGTACATCCGCTTCGGCTGTAGCGATCTGATTTCTTAACGCATCCGCCGCTTCCCGTAAGCGACGGTACTCCACCTGCTGTGCCAGTCGAAAGTCCAGGAACTGCTGCTTCTCTTCCGCTGACCTTTGATCGACCGGTGTACGCGCGATTGCGAGCACGCTAGCTGGAGCAAGCAGCTCTGTTGGGGTTTGACTGGAGAAAAGACTCCACTGGGAATCGCCGCATACGTTGGCAAGGCTAATGGTGATTTCAATTTCCAGGGGGGCCTCTAAATCCAGCGAAGTCTCCAGTTGCAAATCCACAGACGCCTCACTCCTGGGCTTAAGCGCTACTGCAACGCAAGTTTGGCTGTTCACATCCAGCAATTTAGTAGCTTCAGCGACTGCCAAAGAATCACCTACTGAAACCGCGCGTAGCACCAGGGGCGGCGAACTTGTCACGGTTAGTTCGCACCACTTGAAAACAGCTTCGTACATCGCGGCACTGTACTTCAGCTGAAGTGCGGTAATATGTCCGACAGGTAGCCGTGCCCTAAACTTGTACGTTTCCACTTCGGAACTGGGTTCGTGATCTCTGCTCGCGTCGTTCTCTACCTGGCGTTCGACGGCATCGAACCGCGTGCCAAGATCGCAACCGCTCTCTGACTGCAGTTCCGTGGGTTCCCATTTTACCATTTCAGTGCGTAGAAGTACCGCCCAATCCTCAATACCTGCCGAGTAGCGTTCAACCAAAGCGGAAAGCTCGCCATCCACAGTTTGCAACTCAGTGTTCAAGCTCGCAATTTTTGCTTCGACCTCTGGTGACGGCAAACTTAAGAATGGTGGAGCGTTTCGCCGTATCGGATTTGCGTAGACACCAACGCCTACTTCTGGCACATTATGAAAAAATGCCTTCATCGAGTAAAAGTCACGTTGCGTGATCGGGTCGAACTTGTGATCGTGACAGCGCGCGCAATTGAATGTCAGACCCAACCACACTGCAGCCGTCGTTTCAACGCGATCGGCCGTGTATTCCGCCAAAAACTCTTCCGCTATCACACCTCCCTCTTCATTGAGCATGTGATTACGATGAAAGCCAGTCGCGATACGTTGATCAATTGTTGCTTCGGGCAGCAAGTCTCCCGCAAGCTGCTCGATAGTGAACTGATCGAATGGCTTATTGTCATTGAACGCACGAATAACCCAATCTCGCCATGGCCATAGCTCTCGGTCTCTATCCACTTGATATCCGTTCGTGTCGGCGTACCGCGTAGCGTCCAGCCAGCCGACCGCCATTCGCTCGCCATAGTGAACCGAAGCCAGTAGTCTATCGACCACTTTGTCATATGCTCCATCGGTGCCGTCTTGCAAAAATGCATCTATTTCCTCAAGGGTTGGTGGCAAGCCAGTCAGATCCAGTGTTACCCGTCGTATCAAAGCTTCCTTAGACGCTGAGGGGGACGGTGCCAAACCCTCCCGAATAAGCCGCGCCTGGACGAAGACATCAATCGGATTGACGATTGCAAAATCCGAGTGGCTAAATTGAGGAAGCTCCGATTTGTGAGGCGCTTCAAATGCCCAGTGCAACTCATACTCAGCCCCTTCTAAGATCCATCGCTTGAGAGTTTCCTTTTGACCCAGGGTGAGCCGCTTGCGTGAGCCTGCTGGCGGCATGACCTCATCTTCGCCGATTGCAAAGATTCGGGCTACTAGTTCGCTACTCTCTGGTTTACCCGGAACGATGGCGTCGTTAGCTAGTGTGCTTTCGTACAGATCAAGTCGCAAATCGGCTTGGCGTTGGCTACTGTCCGGTCCATGACAATGAAAGCAATACTCCGAAAGAATGGGCCGAATGTCGCGATTGAAACGCAGCGGCTCCGCAGCTGGCAACCGGGTAAGCCACAGTAGGGAAAGCAAAGTAACAGCGAATTTTAACATCGCAGTAGTGCAGTCATCTGAAGGTCGCTAGTTCACTGAGACAACTCAAACTCAAAGTTGTTGTCCTTTTTGGACTCGACCTGGACTGTTAGCGGCGACCCAGAAGAGTCTCGATAGCGGTCCGCCCAGGGACTGCGGGGGGGAGACATCTGCATGCCGTCAGCGGTCGTCGGAATCTTGGCACCTGGCGGCCAGCTTTCCGTCACCGTGACCAAGTGCTTTCCTACCGCTGCACCATCTCCTGGGTCTTCAGAACGCAGCGATGTGAATCGACCTTGTTCATCAGTCTGAGCGAATGCCATTTTCGCTTCGGCAATGCTTTGCGGGAAGAACGTTACTAGTGCATGTTTAACGGGATGGCCTTGAAAGGTAACGACGCCCGAAACGGGCGCTTTCTCCGGACCATTCGAGCCACAACCCACGCAAAATACGGCCAGTATTCCAAGTAAGCCTATGCCGATGCGTTCACACATGTTGCATAATCTCCATGCGAGAAAAATCAAATTGAGGAATTCATGTCATGTTTTGTTCGACAGGGCGTGGCACACTGCGGCAATTTAAAGCTGACCGGTACGGGGAGAGCGTTTCCGCAGTTAAAAATTTGCAGCCGCTAAAAGTCAACCGAGACTACTTCGCCACCCCCGCAAGTTGACAGATTTCGATAGAGCGCCAGATCGATGCTGTCCGAGATGAAATGTACCGATCCATCACCGAAGCAAAATTGAGCTCCACCGGTATGTTGGCTATAAAAGCCTTCGTTGTTCTGCCAATCGGCTCGACACGTGACCCATCCCTGAACTCGCGACTGAGTCAAACCCGCCGCACAAACCGCAGGTCGATTAACTGGACCGACACATGTCTTTTGAACACCATTCCAATGATACCAGCCATTGAGGGCGTTGGCAGCATGGGTTGATTCTCCCAGCATCAAGGTGTTACTTAATCCATCGGAGACATCGCGAAAGCGAGTCGGAATATTCTGTCCATTGTCGCCCCTACCAAACATTCCAGTAGGAAATATATAGCCATGCCCCTGATTGGTGCCGAAACGGCCCGTCGCCCATGGGCCAGTCTTAACTTGTATCTGCCCCCATTGATAATTGGATCCCATGACACCTTTATAATTCGTCAACCCAATCTTCACGTTGTTCCAAGCAGCCGTCTGGTGGTTAATCACATTTGAGCCCGTCGTTACCCCATTACTGAAATGAGATTCGCTGGGACACTGGAGCGCGCTAAGCGGTTGACCAAGGAGCCAAGCGTTGCTCCCCATTAGTGGATTCGCCAAATCCGGGCCATTGCGTGGATCAATATTGCTCGCCGTGAGGGGAGAGAAGCGAAAATCCCACTGGTTGTAAATCGCGCCTTGTTCGATGAAAGGCAGAGTCAGCAGAATCCAACTAGCTTCATTTCTTCGCGGGGCGTTCTGGAAGTAAGTAATGGGAAGTGTTTTGCTCGTGCTTTCGTAGTTGTGGATCGCCAATCCAAGTTGCTTAAGATTGTTACTACATTGCATGCGCCGCGCCGCTTCTCGCGCCGCTTGAACCGCAGGCAACAACAGACCTACGAGAATTCCGATAATCGCGATAACTACGAGCAATTCCACAAGGGTAAAGGCTGATGATCGCCGCGTGCGGGTGTCCAATGTGTGTTCTCCTAAGCTCGAGGGAGGTGAAACCGGCGGGGTGAGGTGAATGAATGAGCCCTTAGGGTGCACTTAGGGCACTTTCTATCCGCATTGTGTGCGAATATATGCTGCGGCCAGCGGCTTGTCAACGAAACTTCCGCTGTTTGCAGCACTTTCGGGGAGTAGGAACGCATTTAGGCGGTAGCGGCGATGATTGATGGAGTCACTCTCGGTTATTGATAGAACGGTTTTCCAGGGTCATTTACGAGATGATTGTTGAAAAGCTCATCGTCGCTACTCGGATTTGCAGGATCGATTCTGCGGATTGCCCATCATTGCGGAATTGTATAGTGCACGATAAGCGTAGCCAATTTCTTTGACGAGGCTTTCAATGTGAGCGGAAGTAATGGGCAATCCGTCGCGCAGATATCGCGGACACCTGCTAAGGTCGCGCGAACCGCTTACTGGAACTGGGTGTTCATCGTCCCGGCGGTTAACCTAGCTGCGAACCGCGAACCTTCCGCGCTCAGTTTTTACAAATCTAGCAGCGACCCCAGCGGCCAGATCTCGCAAAATGGCACTGTACAGTTTCGCGTGCGGTGTCTTGCCACCAGGGCTGGTCCAGTACCCCTTGGCCTCCATCGCGTCGATCATTTCCTTGGTGTTGAGCGGCGTTTCCGATTCCGCCAGTACCTTGACCGCCGCCCCGATGCAGCTCAGCTTCTTCTCGGCAACCACCGGGCAAACGAATGTTCGAGATTTCTACGGATGCCGAGTTGGTTTCGTTTGGGAGCGAGGCGGGGAGAAAACTAGACCCACAAGACTGGTTAGAGGAAAGTCGGGCGTTAGCGGTTTCCAATGTTTACACACCTGAAATTCTGACAAAGTTGGAGCTTGTGGCCCGTGGCGTAGTGGCGAAGCCTGAAGTTATTGATCTTTCGGAAGCCTACTTGAAGAACGCCGGACGAGTTGCACAACGACGAGCCATCGAAGCCGCTAATCGTTTGGCGGCTGAGTGGTGAAAAATACAGTAGCTTCGGTCACCAAAACTTCCGGAGAGTCTCAGCGTTTGTGGCGCTTGCCTCTCGGGACGTGCGATTTATAACTTGGGATTCTTTTGTGGAATGAAGGTGTAGTGTCAGTCTAGGCGGAACCTTCGGTACAGCGGTTGGTCCAGCTGAATGCACGAATGCAGTTAGACATCGTTCAGTCGAGTGGCTCCGATTCCGTCGTTAGACAGGGAGAGAGCGAGCATCCCGCCAGCGGCAGGGGCGAAGCCCCGATCGTTTGCCCAGCCCAGCCCAACGGGCTGAGGTAAGGAACAGAAATCAAATGTTAGGGCGAGTGTGCCGACGTGATAACCGACAAGCCAAATCGCTCCGCCACGAACGCATTCAAAGTCGCCGGTTAGGTTTTGAGAGGAGGGTACGACCTTAGCTGTCTCGGTGTCATTTTGCCTGCAAAATCCCCCTTGGTTGCATCGTCCCATCGCTCGAAGCGAAATCGCTTCGATGCAGTATTCTCAAAATCGCGGACGGGCGTCTGGCCAGTAACTCATCGCTCGGATCTACCCGGAATACTCAAAAGGATGGTCACACTAGACGACAATCAAGTCTTGGTGCAAGCGTCGAAGAAAGACTACACTCCCGCGATCTTTACTTTCAACCTCGACAAGCCAGAGACGCGTATCGAGGTCGAATCGAATGCCGACCGCGCGTTCGGGCTTGTCGTCTCTCAAGACAAACGGCACTGGATTTGTAGCAACATCCGAAATATCAGCTGTCAAGAATTTGGGAAATCGGAACCTGTTTGGCAAAAGCAAGTTCCGCCAAGTGGTTACGACCAGCACCTTTACCCATTCGACAATGAGCATTTTATAATTCGCGACAAATAAGGGAATTTTGGTGTCTGCAAAGTTTTAGATGGGAGTGAGGTCTGGACTCAAGCTGGCGTGAAACGATTCAGCCTGACCAGAAACAAGATCGCACTCTGCAAAAGCGATGGGGTCGAAATTTGGGTAATGGAATAAACCGTTGAATTTGCATGCTAATAAGTGTATTCCGAAGATCGGTATATTCACCGCCCCCGACGATTCCGCAAATGGTCACCAAGTTTCCCTTGACCTTCTCAGCAACCTGGCGCGTTCGTGCTTTCGGTCTGCATCGACCGAATGCTGGAACGAAGTGCCCTTCGCCGCCTCGGTGTATTCCACCGACCTCAGCTCGCAGTTTCCAGAATCGAAGTCAATCTGACTGCATTCAACGGCTTAGGAGTGTCTCCGTTCGTTCGTAATGACGAACCGTCCTGGGGCATGAACTAAGTTGCAGAGATGACCGAGGTGACGGCGACCGCTGCGGTTTTGGAGATTTGCTTCGCGCACGAGGTCTGCATCGACCGAGGCGAGTTAGCGTAATCGCGTCGTTGCCTCTAACTCGCTTCGGTGTCTCCGACCTCTGTCTCGAAACGCCGCTCACCCCGCTGCAGAGGTTTGTCCAACCTCCAGCACGAAGACAAACTGCGAATTGCGGGAGGTCGATTTCACCGACTGCAGTTCCGACTGCCACCTTACGCACTTGGGAACCGGCAGGTCGGGGCATAGCTAGCTGCGGCGGAGGAGTTGTCAAAGTGATACAGCTTCTGCAGCGGTCGCCCCTCGCTTAAGCGTTTGGTAGAACCAGTTGCAGCGTCGGGCTGTCCAACGAATGGCAAGTTCGTTGATTGGCTTAAATGTATCAGGCAACTTCACCTAACAATCTAGGGCTCGGGCTGGCCGTTTTGCAATTGTGCGTGGGGCGCAGCAAAAAGGCCGGCCACTAGGTGGTCGGCCCGTTGTCGTCTTAGGTGCGTTCGCGCATCAAAAGCCGAACCGCAACGACAATGCGCGTTGTAAAACGCCGCCGCCAAATCCCGTGCCTCCGTAGGACCTCGACTGATAGCCGTACTGAGACTGATAGCCGTACTGAGGCTGATAGCTGTGAGACGAGTCATGACTCAGGCTGTCGTGGTAGCGATCGTGATCCAGGTCCTGGTGCAGCTGGAAGTGCTGGTAATTCGACTGCGGGAACTGATGCTGATCCGAATGGTACTGCTGTCGGTGGAATTCGTTGTGGTTCAAGTCCTGATGGAATGAGCCGTGCGAATTGCCGTAGCCGTTGCCAAAGTATTGAGCGCTGGCGGTTTGGCTCGCGACGATTAAACCAGCTACCGCGGCGGCCGCGATCCAAAGTGTATTGCGAAACATGGGTGACTCCTTGCAAGGTTGTGCTTGTCGCCAAGCAAGCGTAAACGTCTACTCCATCAAACTGCGACAGCCCTCCTTTGCCATGTCTTTAGATCAAGCATTAGGGGTGCCAAGTCCCGCGTGCCGCGCGGAATCTGCATAGAATGCGCAGAACACTAACCAAATCTTGGTCCGTCTCCGTCGTTTATGCAGACGTTGAAGCGCCTCCCGCCAAAGTGGCATCCCGCCGAAAGCGGTCAATTTGGCTTCACGCGAATCAATTTGGTTCCCGTGCGAATGGTTTTCACCTGCGAATCGTGAGCCTGGCCTACCGCTCGGGGCCTTTGCGTCCATCAAATGGTCGGCATTCTTCCCGACAAGGCGCGAGAGTACTTCTCGATTCCCGAAGGGGACCAGGAAGTGACGAGGATGGCAACTTGATTTGCCGCGGTACCAAAGCTGGCCGGCTCGATTGAGCTGTTGTCAGGCTACGATGTTCTGGGGCTGAAAAGAGGGGGTACCAATAGCAAATGGCCCGATGGGTGCTTCGCACTATTTGTACCTGCCCCCCCTTTCCTTGTACGGGAACATGTTTATGGCATCAAGCTGGTCTCTTCACCAAACAGGCTGTCGACGCTAGCGGAGGTTTGTCCAACCGACGCGGCGAACTCAACTACCAAACTCGCTTCGGTCCTTTCGACCTCGGCGGCTTCGAGCGCGCTCAGGTCACGCCCTCCTGAGCGCGCTGAGGGAAAGTGGTTGCTGTCGAATTGAATGCGGCGTCGCGTACGTTCACTAAATACTGGTGAAATCTAGTCAAACTCGCATAGTCTTGTCCTTCGAAAATTCCTGACCAGATCCGTACCGACCTGGAAGAACGCAGCAGGTTTGTGAGCCATAGATGTTGCTGCGGTGACAATGTCATTGGGAATAGAGTCGAGCGAGAAAGTCGAAGAATCTTTTTTCCTCACTGGCAAAGGCTTTTGACGGAGCATAAGCAGCATCTCCCCCAATTTTTCTAAGCAAGATGTCCGATGCGCGACTCATGCCCCAGTGATAAAGCTATTGTAGCTTTGGAACACTTTTGGAATTTTCGCTATCCAGGGCTTGATTTGCATATCGTTTACATGTAAACTAGTGTGCCGATGGCAAATTCACGTAATTGGGAGAAAATATGGCATCAGCCCTACAAAACGAACTGAAGAAGCGTGGCCCGTTCGCTTCGGTAGAGCAGGAAGCGACGCTGGCTGTGATGCGAACTAGCGATCTGCTAGAGAATCGATTGGCTCGGTTGTTGCGTGAGTTCGATTTGACACTCACTCAATACAACGTGCTCCGGATATTGCGAGGCGAAGGTAAGCCGCTGCCCTGCCTGGAAGTTGCCGATCGCATGATTCAAGTGGCCCCGGCCATCACTCGCGTGGTCGACCAGCTTCTGGCCTCGAAGCTGATCACCAAAACGCAATCGGCTCATGATCGAAGAGTTTTTGAAATCGAAACGACCCCTTCTGCAATCCGATTGCTAAGGGAACTGCATAAGCCCATTCTCGACTTGCACGCTTCGTTGCTCTCGAGTGTTTCCAAGACCGAGTTGAAAACGCTGATTCAAGTTTTGGAAGCGGTTCGGGCTGGGATTCAAGAATGAGGACATTTTTTTACATACATAGTTGACATGTAAGCAATTGACTGGCTGGTTTGTAAACACTTTTTGGAGAATTAAAATCATGGAGATTACGCGTCGAGCCTCGATGTCGGTGACTGCTGCAGGATTGATACATATCGCCGCAGACACGAACGGCACTGTGGCTCAGGAACCCATTGCAACGGACTTGCTGGTTCGCCAAGCATCCGAGCGTGGCCATACGGACATCGGTTGGTTAAAGAGTTTTCACTCATTCTCGTTCGGCGACTATTTCGACCAACGGCATATGGGCTTTCGGTCCTTACGAGTGATCAACGACGACAAGATCGCGCCTGGCAAAGGCTTTCCGACCCATCCACATCGCGACATGGAGATCATTTCCTACGTACTTGAAGGCGCACTGCAGCATAAAGACAGTACCGGCAAGGGAGCGATCATCACTGCCGACGATATTCAAATGATGTCGGCCGGAACGGGGATTACACACAGCGAGTACAACCCGTCTCGGTCTGAGTCGAACCACTTTCTCCAAATCTGGATTGAGCCTGCCGTAAGAGGTGTGCGGCCCCGCTATAGCGAAGACAAAGTTACGATCGACCAAAAGCAGAACCAATGGAAGAAAATTGCGGGTCCGGATGGAAGCAAAGCTGCGGTGTCAATTCACCAGGACGCGAGCATTTATGCAACGAATTTAACACCTGGACAACAAACGAAATTCATCGTCGAGCGTAGTCGTCACGCGTGGTTACAAGTTGCACGCGGTTCTTTGATTGTCAATGGTACGACGCTGCAAAGCGGCGATGCAGTGGCAACCAGTCGATCAACGGAACTGCATGTCACTGCGATCGAAACGACCGACGCACTGTTGTTCGACCTTGCGTAAACCAATCTTTCTAAACTTCAATTTGCTTTCATTCACCAATTTACCTAGGAGCTAGTCATGGCCAAGTTACTTTACATTGAATCCTCCCCTCGCAAAGAACGCTCGAAGTCTATCAGCATAGCCAAGGCGTTCATTGCAAAGTACCAAGCGGCACACCCCGGCGATCAGGTGCTGACGCTGGATTTGTGGGAGAAGAAGTTACCTGAGTTCGATGGATACACGATCGACGCCAAGTACCAAGTGTTGCATGGGCAGGGCTTTGATGAAAAGCAGAAGTCGGCTTGGCAGGCAGTAGTCGATGTATGCGAGGAATTCAAGTCGGCGGACAAATACTTGTTTAGCTTGCCGATGTGGAACTTTGGAATTCCCTACAAATTGAAGCACTATATCGATGTGCTCGCCCAGCCCGGCCAGACGTTCAGCTTTGATCCCGCGACTGGCTATAGTGGCTTAGTCACCGGGAAGCCGGTCGCTGTGGTTTACGCTCGTGGCGGAGCCTATGGTACTGACGCGTCGAAAGAAATGGATCTTCAGAAGGGCTACATGGACTTGTTACTCGGCTTCATAGGATTCACTGACATTCGTTCGATTATGGTCGAACCTACACTTGCCGCTCCGGAAGACGTTGCCAAGACAGAAGCCGCCGCTATTGCGCAGGCTATTCGTATCGCCGCCGGGTTTTAAAAGACCAAGTCAACCCAGTCTGACCATCCATAACCACCTATTGAGATCAGCGAAACGTAGACATACTTGCCTTCGTCGACGGTGTGTTTTTTTGAACGTTGATTAAGTCAATATTAGTACAAGTAACATTTGTGATTTTCGATTTTCTAACCTAAAGGACTTCAATTTATGAAAAAGCTATACAAAAAACTATCGAAAGACGACGCTGCTCTCCTGCTGGTCGATCACCAAAGTGGCCTGATCTCACTGGTGCAAGACTTCTCACCGGATGATTTTAAGAACAGTGTGATCGCGTTAGCTGACATCGGTAGATTTTTTAATCTGCCAACCATTCTCACGACCAGTTTCGACGAAGGGCCGAATGGTCCAATCGTGCCGGAACTGATCGAGCGATTTCCCGATGCGCCGTTCATTCATCGCCCTGGTCAGATCAATGCTTGGGACAATGATGACTTTGTCAAAGCGATCGAGAAAACAGGCCGCAAACAGTTAATCATCGCAGGGGTTGTTACGGATGTTTGCGTTGCTTTTCCTGCTTTATCGGCCATTGAGGCGGGCTATGACGTTTTCGTAGTGACGGATGCTTCGGGCACATTCAATACCACGGTTCAGCAAGCGGCATGGCAGCGCATGTCGGCGGCAGGCGTGCAGTTGATGAATTGGTTCTCAGTCGCCTGTGAACTTCACAGGGATTGGCGCAACGATATGCAGGGACTCGGAGATCTTTTGTCCAATCACTTGCCGAATTATCGAAATCTGATGACTAGCTTCAACATGCTCCAAGCCGCAAAAAAGGCTTAGAAGCTTGGCACGCCCAATTCAAAACCAAAGTCGCGCGATCAACCAGTGTAATTCGCAGTAGTATTCTTAATCCGTTACTCGGTAATTATCACTGGCTGATCGTCGTACTGATCAGCCATGCAACGGTCGTCGCGATGCTCACCTGCATGTGATTCGAGCCGGACTGTTCTCGAATCTTGAACAGCGTTGGGATGGTATTCCTACCGTTGCTGAGACGATGAGGCAATTGAAGGCTCAGGCGCAGCGTACACCTCCACCTCAATGGGTACGTGTGATCGGCGGATGGAACGAATTTCAGTTCGCTGAAGGAAGGATGCCTACGTTCAAAGAGTTGAACGAAGCCGCACCGGATACTCCTGTGTTTTTGTTGCACCTCTATGACTCGGCGATGTTGAATAAAGCAGCCATTCGCGCACTCGGAATGGATACGAACACGCCCAATCCGCCGGGTGGAATGATTGCGAAAGATCAGCGAGGTAACCCCACCGGCTTGTTGATTGCAGAACCTAACGCATTGATTCTGTATTCGACGATTGCCAACGCACCTAAGTTGTCCGATGAAGACCAATTGAACTCTTCGCGGCACTTTATGCGTGAATTGAATCGCTTCGGTGTCACGAGTGTCTCGGATGCAGGTGGTGGCGGACAGAACTATCCTGACGATTACGCTGTCGTGAACCAACTCGAAAAAGATGGTCACCTTACACTGCGTATTGCTTACAGTCTATTCGCGCAAAAGCCTGGCGAAGAACTCAGCGATTACACACGTTGGCTCGGTATGACGAAACCCGGTAAAGGTTCCGATCTGCTCCGCGTCAACGGAGCCGGCGAGAATCTCGCGTGGAGCGCAGCCGACTTTGAGAACTTCCTGCAGCCTCGCCCTGACCTCAAACCGATTATGGAATCTGAAGTCGAAGCGATTGTCAGGAAGCTTGCCGAAGCGAAATGGCCGTGGCGAATTCATGCGACTTATGATGAGACGATTGAACGATTTCTGAACATCTTCGAACGTGTGCATCGAGAACATCCGATCGACAACTTGCGATGGTTTATCGATCATGCCGAAACGGTGACCGACCGAAATCTTGAACGTATTAAAAAGCTGGGGGGTGGTATAGCAATTCAGCATCGGATGGCTTATCAAGGCGAGTACTTCATTCGCCGTTACGGAGTTGAAAAAGCCCAAAGACTACCTCCGATTCGCCAGATGCTTAAGATGGGAATTCCAGTCGGAGCGGGCACCGATGGAACCCGCGTTGCCAGCTACCATCCATGGACGTGTCTCTGGTGGATGGTCACCGGTAAGACCTTCGGCGGCACTGTACTTCTGGACTCGGAAGACTGCATGACACGAGAAGAAGCATTGCGACTGTACACACATGGCAGCGCCTGGTTCAGCAATGAAGATAGTCGCAAAGGAACGCTGTCGGTAGGCAACTTCGCGGACCTCGCCGTACTCTCTAACGACTACTTCACCGTTGAGCCCGACGCGATACGAAGCATTGAAAGCGTCCTCACGATGGTCGGTGGCAAAGTTGTATACGGAAACGAGAGATATGCCACGCTCGCGCCAGCACTTCCACCTGTAAGCCCCGACTGGTCGCCCGTTGCGCATTGCGGGGGCTACAACAACAGTCAGCCGACTCCACCGGTTCATGAACACACACCGATCATGGCGGCCGATGGACGAGTTTGGACGAGCTCCTGCGGTTGCGGTATTTAGAGATTGCATTTCTTCACCATAATTTATAGCATTGGAAAAACGATCCAATCGGCAATCGCAGATGATCGCGATCGTTGCACAGGCAGGTTTTGACGCTGTCGGGCGAAAAATGCTGGTACTCCTTCATCGTTTGGTAGTCCAGGTCTTTACGGTCAACGACGAAAAACACCTTGTCGATAAAATCGAGTTCGGTTGCCAATCGAGCCGCCTTGAAGCTGGTCAACGTTTTACCGGAGCCGGTGGTGTGCCAGACAAAACCGCCACTTTCTGGCCTACTCCAGGTTTTGGCAATGTATGAGCCATTGATCTTCCAGAGAATGCGTTCGGTAGCGGCAATCTGATACGGCCGCATCGCCAGCAGCGTGTTGCTGACATCGAACACCGAGTACTTCAACAGCACTTCCAACAACGTGTTTTTCTGAAAGAAGGTGGCCGTAAAGTCTTTCAAGTCCTTGATGAGGCCATTGTCCGCCTTGGCCCAGTTCATCGTGAAGTCAAAGCTGTTCTTGTCGCGCTGCGAGGTGTTGGCGAAGTAGCGGGTATCGGTGCCGTTGGAGATCACAAACAGTTGCAGAAACTTGAACAGCGATTGCTCGCTATTAAAACTCTCTTTGCTGTACCCATGCACCTGGTTAAATGCTTCGCGGATCCCCATTAGCACTTCAACGGGCGCGGCGCTCCACGGCGCGGAGGTGTCCACGACCGACCGCAGTCTGCGTTTCGCCGAACTCGCGTCGGCTGGACCACCCGCCGCGGTTGCCGATTCCTGTCAAATTGCGTCGGTGTTTATGACTGAAGTGAGAAAATCCCCCTGCAAATCTGCTCGGGAACTTAGTCAGTGTTATCATTCTGACTGCGCGGAGGGGCCGATTTCCGGCCTGATCGCGGTTGCCGTTCGTGCGTAAGGACGAACCGTTCTGGGTCATGAACTTAAGTTGCTGAGAGGACCGAGGTGACGGCGACCGCTGCGGTTTTGGAGATTTTCTTCGAGCTATCGGTCTGCATCGACCGAGGCGAGTTAGCGTAGTCGCGTCGTTGCCTCTAACTCGCTTCGGTGTCTCCGACCTCTGTCTCGAAACGCCGCTCACCCCGCTGCAGAGGTTTGTCGGTCCTCGTGCAGTTCCACCGTGTCGAACTGCCGTCGGTTCTTTCGACCTCAGCAGCTTCGCGCGCCCACTCGGGATGTGCGCTCCGGCATGAATTGCATCCTGGGATCCAGCGAGGCAATCGCGAGAACCGATCGCTCTGCAAAACAGGTGCCCGCAAGTCCAAACGATGTGTAAAATGGCTCCTTGCGCTTACAAGTGATCGAAGAACTGCTTTGACTTGGGACAAGATAGGAGAACAGAGATGTTGTTACGATTATTCAACAGCGCCTCGGGACAAGTTAAGCGAGCCAACACATTGTCGGAGTTGTTGAAGGCAAATCCAGAAGCGGACATCCTGGTCGGCGTCCTGGAGGTGCGGTAGCCATCAGAACTTTCACCGACTGCAGTTCCGGCTGCTAACTGACTAATGTCACGCCCTCCTGAGCGCGCTGGCGAAAGCGGTTGTTGCTGTCAGAATGACCTCTCAAGTGCGTGGGGTTCCCTGAAACCAAAGCACTGAGTGATGTCGCGTTGGTTTGTCCACCCACAGACTTATTTCGTGGCCAGTTTTGCAACGGTTTGCGTGAACGGAGCGGATTAGAGCGACAAGATCGGTCTTCAAGTCAAACGATGTCGGACCGTCTGTATTTCTTTGGCACCAAGATTCTCTTTCCCGATGCGCTTGGATCAAAACATGAACTGATCTGTCGGGTTGCCAGAGCCAGTTCGTTGACGGTCGTTGGCCAGCCTCAAATTCTCTTGGCTCACCAGGGCTTTCGAAGGCTTTCGGAAGTCGATTCTGTTAAAATCATTCCTGTTTCATCCTTACACTGACGATTGCCCAGCGTTCACCGAGCCAATTGCCAACATGAGCGACTCGACCCCCAACGATGTGACGCAGGACTTGCAAGCCCGCCCTCAGGAAAGCAATTCGGCTGCGAAACATCCCCTGCGGATCGGTCGCTACCGCATCGAAAAAGTCTTGGGCCAGGGCGGCTTCGGTATTGTCTATCTAGCTCAGGATGAGCAACTGAACCGACCTGTGGCTGTAAAAGTGCCGCACGCAACGCTGATCTCCAAGCCGGAAGACGCCGAGCTGTATCTGACTGAGGCCCGCACGGTCGCTAATCTCGATCATCCTGGCATCGTACCGGTGCATGATGTCGGCAGCACGGAAGAGTGTCCCTGCTACGTCGTCTCGAAGTACATTCCAGGCACCGATCTCGCGACGAAGCTCAAACAGAAGCGGCTACCGTACCGAGAAACGGTCGAGTTGGTGGCCACCGTGGCGGACGCTTTGCATTACGCCCACAAACAAGGACTTGTCCATCGAGACGTGAAACCGGGCAACATTCTGATCGGCAATGATGGCAAGCCCTACGTCGTGGATTTCGGTTTGGCTTTGAGGGAGGAGAACATTTGGTAAGGGGTCTGAGTATGCGGGCACGCCTGCCTACATGTCTCCCGAACAGGCTCGTGGGGAAGGACATCGGGTAGATGGCAGAAGCGACATTTTCAGTCTGGGTGTCGTGTTCTACGAATTGCTGGCCGGTCGGCAGCCGTTTCGGGGCGATACGAAAGCCGAACTGCGAGAGCAGGTAACAAGCTACGATCCACGACCACTCTTGCAATATGATGAACGGATACCGAAGGAACTGCAGCGAATTTGCTTCAAGGCTCTGTCAAAACGAGCTTCCGAACGGTATTCCTCGGCATACGAACTGGCCCAAGACCTGCGACACTTCTTGGCCGATCAGACTGAGATTCAAGGTGGCTCAACGCCACGCGGTATCGCAGTGACGGCCTTGGAAACGAATGCCACCACTCCAACCTCAACTTCAGTTACAACGCCTTCCAGCGTGTTTGCTTCCTCCGACACTCAGCCCATCAAAATCGTGCCCAAGGGTCTGCGGTCGTTCGACGCTCACGACGCGGACTTTTTCCTAGAACTACTGCCTGGTCCCAGAGATCGTGAAGGGTTGCCCGATAGCCTGCGATTCTGGAAGACGCGCATCGAGGAAACGGACGCTGACAACACCTTCACGGTTGGGTTGATCTACGGTCCCGCTGACATGGAACGCCAAGCCGGAAAACCGCTTGCTGCCGTCGCTGGCGGAATGGATAAACATCCGCACGCTGACTGACAAGGGGAAGTGGACCGAGGCGCAGCGCAGAATGATGCTGATTGCTGCCAAAGTGCACGGGCTGACCTGGGGTGGGACTCTAACGGCACTGCTGGTGTTGGGGCTAACCGTCCAGTACTGGGTCTCACAACGGGATTGGAACAACAAACGGGAGCAAACTCGGATTGCTGCCGAATCGCTGCAAAACAATCTTGGGCCATCTATCCCGGTGAACATTGGTGAACTGAAGAAATTGCCCGAATCACTGGTGCAAGGGGAACTGGCCGAGCGATTTGCAACTGACAATCCTCGCCACAAATTGGCGTTGGCCTTTGCCTTGGCCGCTTATGGTCGTGTTGAGATGGATTACTTGGTGTCTCGAATCGATGACATTGCTTCCGTCGATACGGCGAATTTCGTCGATGCCTTGGCGTTGGATCGTGAACGAGCTTTGGTGGCGATCAAGGCAGAAGCCGACGGGTGCGTTTCGGAGTCCCTGTGGCGCCGCAAGGCGAAGCTGGCGATTGCGGCACTGGCGTTGGGCGACTCTGAGATTGCCGGCGACATGTGCCAGTACGAAGATCGACCCGATCCCGGCCAGCGGACGCTCTTCATTCACGAGTTTCCCCAATGGGAATGGCTTCTGCGCAATCGGAGTTTCGACTTGGCGCAACTGGCTCAATCGGTAGCGGATAGCCAGGAGTCTGGATTGCGATCCGGCATCTGTTTGGCGGTTGGCAGCATCCCCGTGGAGCAACTCCAGGAACTCAACCCAGTAGGCCTGGAATCATGGAGTCAACTTGCCTCTCGCTGGTTTGCCGAACATCCCGACACTTCGACCCATAGCGCCGCCATTTGGCTACTACGGCAGTGGAAACGCCCGCTACCGACAGTAGCTGACCCAACGAAAGTCCGCACTGATCGGGATTGGTTTGTGAATTCAGCGGAGATGACGATGTTGCGAATCAGGCCACCGGCTGCAGCGCCGGAACCAGAAATCACGTTAAGCGATCCGCTGGATCGCTTTCGACAGCAATTGGTTGAACTGGGCGATTTAACGCAAAAGCAAATGTCAGCGGCACAGCTTGGCGTGCGTGCGATGGCGTATTATCAAACGGGGGATTATACGGCGGCGCTGGCTGACGTGGAAAGTCTGCTGGAGGATCCGGACCTATCGAATCCGTGGCAATTGTCTGTTTACCGCATCCTGGCCTTGTCACGCTTGGAGCGACATGACGATGCAGCTACGGCTTATGAAACCGTGCGTGAAACGCTGAGCAAGTCACTGGACATGTATCTAACGATTCAACTAGCTACCTTCCGTGGCGAGTTAGCAGCTTCTCTCGAATTGCTTGGTCAAGCTGCCCGTGACGAGACGCTTGACGACGGCGAACTCTATGACGCGGCCAGTGCTGCTGCTCTGTGCGCTAAGTCCTTATCTGAAACCGATGCCGGCACTAGTCAACAGTTGAAAAAACTCGCGTTAGCATTACTTGAGAAGTCGATCGGTGCAGGCAATTCCAATGGTCGACATTTGAGTCAGGACCCGGATTTCTTGGTGCTACATCGTGAACCAGAATTTGCATCGTTGGTGAGAAAGATCTACAAACAAGATGGTGACACCGCCTTGCCGACGTCAGAATACTGGATCGCGCGTTGTGAAGTGACGCGCGGCCAGTTCGAGGCATTCACCCAGGATTCGTTTGACAAACCGACGGATTGGAAAGGAGTTGACACTGAGATTAGCCCGACAGGCGATCATCCTGCTCAGACGGTCAGTTGGTACAACGCGGTGATGTACTGCAATTGGCTCAGTCGCCAGGAAGGCAAGTCACCTGCCTACCGAAAGACTGGGATAATGGAGAAAAGCAGCTATAACGATGGAGCATACGATCAATGGGAGCTGGTACCGAGCGGAACCGGCTATCGGTTGCTGCGGGAGGCGGAATGGGAATTCGCCGCCCGCGCGGGAAGTACTTCGGATTGGTCGAACGGATCTGATGAGCAGCTGTTGGTCGATTACTGCCAGATGTACCCATCCAAACTTTCTGCGGAGGTGGGGCACAAGTTGCCGAATGCCTGGGGTGTGCAAGACATGCACGGCAACGTGTGGGAATGGTGCAATGATCTGTTCAAGGGTCGGGGCTCGAGCCCCGTGTACCGTGGCGGCAGTTGGCGCGACGCGGCGGCGTATTGCCGGACGGCGTCCCGCGACACCATCGTCCCGTCGAGCCGCATTACTAGTATCGGGTTCCGCTTGGCCCTGAGTTCCCCGTCTGGAGTCTCTGGTCCTGCCGAGCAGGGTCAGGTAGCGGAACCAGCGGGCGTAGGCACGCAGGGAGCGTCTGCGGAGCAGCGACCGGAGATGCCGTAGCCGGATGGCGTAGCGGCGGATCGCGGAACAATTGTCCACAATTGTTTCGACTGCGCATCGAAAGCGGGGTGCAGGGAGCTATGCCCCCGCTCTCACTGAAACATTTTTTTGATTTCTAGAGAGTAGAAGCATGGGCTTACGATTCTTTGTGGTTCCTGTAACGAACTCGGAAGCGTCTGAGCAGGAGCTCAATGATTTTCTTGCGAGCCACAAGGTCGTGTCGATCGACCGAAAGAGGATTGACCAGCTGATAAGGTCGAATCCCGCTAACATTGTCCGAGCTCATGCACTGGTTTTTCGGAGCATTCGCGGAAAACTAGCCTGCCTCGATTGAATAGACGTCTTATCGAGCGAAGCGGACTACCGGGTTTCTCCACTCGCCGAAGTTGGACAAGTTAATGCAACCTCGCGCCCACCTCCATCTTGCTCCGGTTTTGCAACCGACATCAGCCGACTGCGTGCGCGGCTGGAACAGGGTGCCGCGCCCACCAGCATCAAACGCGGCTGAGGCGGTACCATGGACATCGAATTCGTCGTCCAGATGCTGCAGGTGAAGCACTCGCAGCATGAGAGTCAAATTCTTGTGCCAGGAACCATCGACCACACGAGCACAGACGATGGTTCTGGCACGCTTGCGACCGGCTGCAAATTGAATTCATACCCAAAACGTTTCAGTTCAGCCCCGCTATCGATCACGTTGCTGTCCAAATCGGCTACCGAATGCACCAACACCGAATTCGCCGGCCCAAGCGGATCGCTGTCGTTAAAAATCTCGTCGTACCTAGTTTTCAGGAGGTGAAGGGTGGGATTCAAGACTCCGTCGGTCAACTTTCCAGACACGTTGATCGACGGATATAGAACATCATCATGTGGGTTGGGATAGGTCATGGATAAAGCTAACAACTTCGATGTCACTAGGCCCTGAACCACGTTGCCAGCGCCGGCGAAAATCGAGAAGTCGACGTCGAAGGAGGAGCTCCTGCCGTTCTCCGCTTTCAACACATGGGAACTGAACTCGAACTTAATGTTTGGATTGAGTTCCGTTCCGTCGACCATCACATCCACGAGGGACAAGTCAAGGTTGTCCATATTCTGTGATAAAAACCCACTTTGGCGGACTAGTACATGGCGCGAGCAGTTCGATTTGTTACATCTTTCTGGAAATTTTCAAGCGCAAGGGTTCGACGCAAAACTCTCTGCAAAGTTTGGACGACGCCGACCGCTGCAAACCAGTTTGTGGTGCACGGACTGGACGAATTCCGCCTGGACTAGTGGGCTGGTGTAAAAGTAAAAAAGAGCTACGAGCCGACAATCAGAATGGGAATTCAAGCACAAACCCTCCTTCCAAAAACCCTTTGACTTTGCCTTCCCCAGACGCTCTGTCGTGGTTGAATTTTATTCCGCCATCAGCCTCGACACTGATGCGCACTGCCTTGCCGATTTCGAGCAGCTTAACTTTAACGCTTGAACCGGCCCCGGCGTTGAGTTCTTTATAGTTGTCTTGATTAACGCCAGCGCCAACGAAGAAATAAGGTTTCAATTCGAAGCGGCGTGAATCGACCAGTTTAAAGGGCAGTTTGAATTTTCCGTCAAGCTGGAATTTTCCGACGCCGGGAGTAGTAAGTTCAACATCAAGTTTTAGCGGAGCGGGCAGAAAAACAGGCCATGGAAGCGTTGGGCTCAACGTAAGTCGTAACGGATGCTCACCGTCGTTTGAGTCTGCCACGGGGTTAAAGAGAACTTTGGATTCAACTTCGAAACCCTGAGAAGTGGCCGTGCGCGCCTGTGGCACTTTTTGGCTGGGCGGAACAAAATCCGGAACCGTCGGACCAATCTGCCGCAAACCGGGAAAGGTTGGCAAAGCTGAACGCTGTCCACTGCCGACGAGCACCTGTCCCCGGGCAAACGATTGAGCCGCCGAGGCCTTGCGCGGTGTCACGTTGATCTCGACCGCTCCTTGAACTGTCCGGTACAGTGCCGCAATCGTCCCAGGGCCTACCTTGCCATCGACCAGGATATTCGCGCGACGCTGGAACTCACGAACCCGAGCGTCGGTAAGCGGACCGAAAATGCCGTCCGGCTTCAGCGGTTCGGCAGGCTTGCGGATGTGAAAGTTTAACGCAGCCTGCAGTTCGCTCACATCCAAACCCGTTATTCCCCTCAACAATAGTCGTGCCATGCTCATTTTCCTACGCAACAGCGGTGAAGGGTTGTCATCCTGGCAGGCGAGACGACCTCGCCTGTTGGAGCGAACCGAACCGCGACGCGGACGCTCATGCCATGTTATCTGATCGATTCAGGAACTGTTGCTGAAAAATAAGCTGAAATCTGCGAATAGGATCCTCGAGATAGGCCGGCACTGATGCGCGGTCGCTTCGAGTGTTCGGGGCGCAACGGGATGTTTGGCAAGAACCGTTAGTTACGCAGACTGGTTCAGCTCTACTACAGTAGTGACCGCTCCGAAACTTTTAATCTGCAGAGTTAAACTCGATTTTCCAATCCGTTCAGCGCGCCGGAACTGGAGCCGAAAGAATCTGTAGATACAACCATCCTGTGCAGCATGGACAGGAAGAGGTTGCTGAGGGGCCTGTTGTCGTCGCGTTTGAATCCCAAATGCTGGCCGTGTCGAAAACCACCTCCAGCCGGAAGTATGGGGAGGTTAGTATTGTCATGCGTATTTGAATCGCCCATGTTGCTTCCATAAAGCACCATGGTCCTATCGAGCATTCGTTGCGATCCTTCAAGAGTTTGGGACAGTTTTCCTAGGATGTTGCGCACTAAGCCCATTTGTCGGCGATCGACCGATTCCAACTGATTCAAACTCTCAGGCACCTGACCGTGGTGACTAAGATTGTGGTCGGCGTTGATCGACTTTGTGTTTTCGTCGATTTGAAAAACTCCGGTTGCGTACCCGTCGACTATCAGCGTAACGATGCGAGTCGAATCGGTTTCAAAGGCCAAATGTGCCATCGAGAGCATTAACTCAATTTTCTCGAATTAACATCCGAACGCTGACTGATAAGGGGAAGTGGACCGAGCCGCAGCGAAGAATGATGGGCAAGGCCGGAGGGGTGCATGTGACTCGTGGAGTCCTGCTGACGTCGGCGGCGGTGATCCTGTCTATGCTGGGATTTGTGATTCGGGGACAAGTGCTTGCTCAACAGGAGCTTTCAAGCTTTGAAGGTCTGGTCGGGCGACTGATCAGTGCCAAGCCAGGGCAAATCCCGACCATCGTTGGCGAACTCAAATCCAATCCGCAGCTGGCGGCGAAAACGCTCTCCCCCTTATTGGTAAGCGTACATAGGCGTAAGTGATTTTGATCCGTCACGGCGGTTAATTGGGGTGTAGGTTTGAAGCGTTGTTGCAAATCAATTCTGCAATTCGCAAGGAGAACCGTAGCGTGCCTGGAACAACCAGCCAATCCAAGCTCCAGCTCTGGCAGGAGCGCTTCGAACAATTTCAGCAGAGTCAGCAGAGCGTCGCACAGTTCTGTGCTTCGCTGGGCTGCACC
>JBGSJT010000333.1:0-20054 GCA_041741715.1 Pirellulaceae bacterium
CTAGCGCGTCGAGCTGATATTGGTCGCGAAGTGACGCAGGCAATTTATAACGGTTTCAAATTCTGGCGAATCAATTCAACGCATCGTTCCCAGAGGGTTTGTGGCGGCATGTCAAATTGCACTGTCGCTGGAGCACCCAGCAAACGTGGCTTCGCATGGTCCACATGCAGTGTGACTTCATAGTGCGGTTTCTCGGGTAGGAACAATCCCTGTTCGTTGCGTGCGGACAGGAGCGTCGGATCGCCGATCAATTCAGTCGGGGTCTCGCGAATAGGATCGGAAGCGATGCGTGTAATGCGTCCACTGCCAGTCTGCCCCATGTCGGAATCCCACTGAATGTCGGCGGTCAGTCCAACTTGTAGGCGCTTGACATCTTGCTCTGGGACGATGACGGTCAGTATCAATGCTTCTTTTTTCGTGAACCAACCGATCAACGTACTGCGATCACAAGTGGCACCGAGACTACTCGGATCAAGCGGATGATGGCCGAAGCGATCTTCGCGGGGCGCGGTCAATGGAGGAGAAACGGCTTGCGGCCCCGCAATGAGATAACCCGCGTATGGGGCCAGATGTTTTAGTTTATCCATCTCGCGCGTTAACACTTGCGCTCGCAACTGCAGTTCTTTTAACTCCTCAGTTCGGGCTGGGATTTCATAAACAGTGGCCGGGTCGATCGCGCGCCGCAAGTGAAGCTGTCTCAAGCCCTCGTCCAGCACAGCGACCTGTCCACGCAATTCAGTCAGTTCCAATTGACTTTCTGGAGATTCGAATTCGACCAGCGGAGTCCCTTGAGCGAGTTGTCGCCCAGTGGGTGCCGCTGCTATCAATTCGGCGGTCTGACTTGCGAAGAGCGGTTGTTTGTCTTCGAAGTCGCTAACTCCCCGCGCGCGGATCACGCTGGGAAGAGGGAATTCGATCACCGCAGCGATCCCCAACAACAGCAGTGTGCAGAAAAGTGTCCAGCGCACCATTTTAAATCCGCCAGCTGCAACAACTTCGCGGAAAAACAGCCGCAGCGCACGCACTTGTCCCCACACGACGCCACCCAGCAACATGCCGGTCAGGAGCACGGCCACCAACCCCAGGCCGAGCGGTATCAACGCGCTCCAACAGATCCACACAATGGCCGCCAGAATGAACAAACGATATGTGGTAGCCACCAATGCATACAGCGCCAGCCAACCGACCGGCGCGTCAAAGTGCGATTTCGCGATTGGTCGTCCCGCCAGCGCGGCGGTCCCCAAAGCGCGTAGCGCTTCGCGTCCCTGATCGGACAAATTCGGAACACCCCACACATCCGAGAGGATGTAGTAACCATCGTACTTCAACAACGGATTAGAATTGATTAACAATGTTCCCACCGAACAGACCACCATCAGGCTCGCAGCCACATAGTGGAGCGTCCCGTCCTGTGTCATCAACCATACGGCTGCGGCCAACGTGGCCAGTATCCATTCGACATACATCCCGGCAGCGGCAATCCCGGCTCGCGTCCATTTCGAAGCCAGCTTCCATGAATCGCTCGTGTCGCAATATAAACATGGGGCCAAGCACAATAGCATCAGCCCAATTTCGTTACATTCCGCCTTGGTTCGCGCACAGGCTAAACCGTGTCCTAGTTCGTGCAGCGATTTAGCAATCAAATAACAGCCGAACAATAGCAGCCAGCGATCACCACGGATGGCAGTCACATCCAACGCTTGAGCCCAATTGCTACTAAGTAGCTCGCGCATCACCAGCAGTCCCAAGCCACAGCCGGCGATTAACCACAACACCACCACAGCCGGATGAAACAAGACCACCGCACAGGGACGCAGACCATTTAATAATCGACTTGGGTTGAACAGCGGCACACGAATAGCCAATGGGCTCAGCAATTGTTGTAGCCATCCCCGCTGTCGCGAGCCACTTCGCAGTCTAGCTAGACGAGCTACGTCGGTTCGCGAAGTGGGAACCAGCAAGTGGTGTTGTTGCAACCTCGCGAGCAATGATCCGAGCCAAGGTTGGTCGATAGCCAAGGCGGGAAAGGCCCGTCGTATCTGTTCGATGATGTCGGTCACACTTAGCCCCCCCGTCATCAGCTCGACGGTGCGTCGTTCCAATTGGCTAAAGCTATAGAAGTTCGCTGTGAGTGGGTCGCGGGCCACCCATCGCGACTGGTCGGCGTGGAGCGTCCACTCCAGATCGGCGCGGAGCCGTGGTCCAAGTTGTCGATGGGAGGAGATATTCATCAACGCTTGTGTTTCACTTAACTGTTAGGCTTTTGAGACTGAGGTTCAATCCGCGCATGGACGCGCATGCCGGGGCGCAGTTTGCCATCCGCATTCTCAACTTCGATGAAGACGCGGATCTGCGAATTAACCGGATTAACATCGGGACTGACAAAGACCACACGTCCCAGAACGCTATCTTCGCTCGCGCCGCCAACCAAACTGATCACGGCGGAGCGCTTCATCAAGTCACCGTGAATGTCCGTCGCCATAATGAAACCTTCAACCCGCAGTGGATTGGTACGGACTATGCGCAATAGATCGGTACCCGGTTCCACCCATTCACCTATTCGTTTTTCCACCGCCACTACTACACCGTCTGCGGGGGCGACGATCTGATGCCGCATGTAGAGTTCGTACGACTTGCGATAATTCCCCAACGCTAGCGAGACATCAAAAGCGGCAAGTTCCTGTTCAAGTAAGGCGCGTTCGACTTCTAGTTGGGCTCGGTCGGCCACCAGTTTGAGCCGATCAATTTCGTTGATGGGATAAGTGTCAGGGACGCGCGCGTTGGCGTTCAACGCGCGTTGATGCTCGTTGTCGGCAACTTGCTTTCCTTTTTCTGCCAAGCGACGATTGATGTCGTTGGCTTGCTTCCTGCGGGACAATTCGATTTGCGTTTTGAGCTGAGTCAGTTCCAATCGAACGGCTTCGTCCTTGATTTTCCCTAACGCTTGTTTCGCCACGACCACGTCCCCTTCCTTGACATGCAGTTCGAGAATAGTGCCAGGGACAGCAGCGGCCAATGTCGTGGCTTCAATTGTCTTGAGAATTGCCCCCTCGACCTGCAGCGCATCTTGCGCCATCAGCACCGGCGAAAAAAGTGCCATGCAGCCGACGCAGCCTAGGATTTGAACTACCTGTCTACAATTCATTTTAATCATCGATTCCTATGCGCATCAAATTAAAACCAGAGTAGCGTTGTACCACTATTTATCGTCGGGACCTCGAAACCACATTCGGCGTTGGGCGGCTTCCACCAACGGTCGACACCATACAAACCACATCGGCTGATTGCCACAATCAAAAAAGGCGTAGACACTAGAACCTGCATGTGTCCCTACGGGACGTTCCGAGCCCACCGTGGCGCGGACCTCAACCGTGCAGCCTTCGCCATGACGATTCTCGACTTGATCGGCAATCCAGGTTACTTCGGCTGGGAAACGTTGGTCGGGAGCACTCGACAAACAAAACTCTATTTCCGATTGCAACTCGCGCGCGGAGATCTCTTGTTTTTCTGACGCACGATGATCAGTGATCTCTGGGGGGAGGCTCGCGCGAGGTGAGAAATGCTTTAAGACATAACCCACGTCACGATCCGGGACGTGAACTCGGACATGCCACGGCCCCGCTTGCTCCACAATGGAAAACAATGAATCACCGCGACGTACCGGTCGACTCGCCAAATTGCGTCGTAGATCTTTAGCAACGACATTGCCGTCGATGGGCGCCAGCAGTAGTAGCCGCGTGCGCTGTTGCGCGAGCAATTGCATCTGCGATTGTAGGCTTTGTTTCTTAAGATCCAATTCAGCGATCTTGCCAGCCAGCCGACTTTGATTGCTGAGGAAATCAGGGGCGTCGCTCGACAATTGATTGATCGCAATGCGAATACCATTCACTTCCTCTTCGACCGCGCGAGTGGCACCTTCGGTCTGTTCTATGCGCAGCTCAAGGGCTGGGGAGCGAAGCTGGACGAGCGGATCTCCCGTCTTGACTTGGGTTCCGTCGTCGATCAACAACTCTTCGACGAATCCATCATCGGTGGCGTAGACGGCCCGCGATGTAATAGGTTGGTACGCCCCTTCGGCTTCGATGAACAGCGGAACCGGCTTATGTAGTACCCACAGAGCTAGGCACACGCCTCCCAGCAAGGCGCCCCACTTCAGTAGCGGGAGAGTGGAACGCAACGCCTGCAGCGGTCCCAAGCTGAGTAGTCGTACAACTCGCGGCAATCGTAACCAACGCGTATGTTGTTCCCAAGCTACCGCAATCGTTGGCAACAAGTGTGAAAGTTTGGTAGCGCAGCGGACCATTTCTGGATAAGTCTGATACTCGATCACCAGGAGTGTGGAATCGGACTGAGCGGCACGTGAGCGGCGTGTATCAGTGCTGCTCAAGCGGAGGCCAATCAAATTCGCGAAGCTACCGTCTGGAGCGAGCTCAGGGAGCAGTTGACCATCGGGTCCACGCAGGTGTGGCTGTTCGCGCAGCACTGGTTTCCCACTTCGAACAACTTCTTCCCCCACGACTCGCAGGGCTTGGACCGCAGCGACTCGCGAGCTAGCATGCGGAACTCCACTGACCGCTTGCACCTTGGGACCAGTCAACGCTCCGACTGACAGGACGGTAACGCGGGCCGCACCGAGCACGCGAGTCAAGTCACAGGCCAGAACAGTGGCTGCTTCAGGGTACGACTTCGACGCATTGATTTGCAAGCACAGCGACTGTGTTTTTTCCCAAGTATCGTCGAGGAATGATTCTAGTTCGAATTGCTGTCGGAGCGTCACGACTTCGCAAAATGCGGACATCAATTCCGCCACGCCATGTACGGCCTCCGACGGAAAGGGACTGGCTGCACAGGTTAACAGGCAACCTTTCGAAAAGCTGTTGGGACGCAACGGAATTGCCAGCCAATGCATCCCCTCTGCGCACCCCATTAACCGCTGGGGTGCCTGACCAGCTAGGCTCTGCACGCGCTGCGACAACTCAGCTTGGGGGGCCGTACAGTTTGCACCACTCATCGCAATCGGCAGCCAATCGGCACCGGCGGCGGGAAGGAGCAAGACCACAGACTGAGCGGAGAGTGTCAATCGTAGACGCTCCACCGCCGTGGCGAAGAATCGCGAACTGGGGAGATCCGAGCGCGCCAGATCCTCCAACTCGTCGAGCAGCCTATCGAGATTGTCTACTTGCTCAGTGAACAAAGTCTTTTTCCACGATAAAACGTTAAAGATCACGCGGTCCTTAAGTACACAGCGCCAATATCAGCTCGACGCGCCACCTCGTAAAGAACTTGAATCTTATTGTACTCTTCGCCAGAAAAATCGTTCTCCACTCATTGCCTGAGGAGCTTACCTAATTTCACCAGCCGGACGTTTATTCGCAAAATGCCACACAATTGGTCGCGTAGGAGCGATTTGTTGAATTGGCACAACCGGGATATCCGAATTGATGGGAAGTCTGATTCTATCAAAGGATTTGGTAGATCCGTTTGACACGGTTCTCAGGAGGGGAGAAAGCATGCATCATCCACCACATAACAGGACAGCCCTGCTGTCGCTGGGGGGGCTGCTGCTGGGAGGGCTGTTGCTAGCCAGCGGCTGTGCATTGACTGGTGACCGCTTCAGTTTCTGCACAGACGACAAGTGCGCAGAACTGGTGACGCAACCCGGCTGCAATCCCGCGCAATTGGAATTCAATGAAGTTTGTGCGATCCCCTGCGCGCCTCCGGCGATGGGTGAAAGCCTATCACCGCTAGACCTGAACGAAAATATACTCTCCAGCGGCAATGTTGTACCGATGTCGCTCCAAGAGTGTATACAACTGACACTCACCAATTCAAAAGTGCTCCGCGATTTGGGTGGAACGGTTATTCGATCACCACAATCGATCACTACCAATATCGATCCGGCACTCATCTTCAGCGATCCTCGTGTCGGCGAGGAAGCGGCCCTCAGCGCCTTCGATGCCAACTTTTTCGTCAACAATTACTTTGAACGCAATGATCGCGGTCTCAATAATCAGTTTTTCGGTACCAACGGTCAATTCAAACAGGATTTGAATACCACACAGACCGGCGTGAGTAAACGGTCGGCCACCGGTGGATTCTATTCGTTGCGGAACGTGACCGCCTATGACCGCAACAATCAGTTGTCCAATCGCTTCCCGTTCGATTCTTGGGAAACCTACGTTGAGGCTGAAGCACGACAACCGATCCTGCAAGGTGCTGGGACACAATTTAATCGCATTGCTGGACCGGGTGCCGCGCCTGGGCAACTCAACGGTGTGCTCCTGGCACGCGTGCGGACCGACATCAGTCTGATTGAGTTCGAGCGCGGTGTGCGCGATTTGCTAGCCGAAGTTGAGAATTCGTATTGGGACTTGTACTACGCCTACCGTGACTTGGAGGCGCGAATCGACGTCCGTGACATTGCGCAAGAGACACTCGATCTACAAGACAAAAATGCTACCTCGCGCGGCAAGATCGCGCAGGCCGAGGAGCAGGTCTATCGCTTTCAAGCTGAAATTATCGACTCGCTGAATGGTCGCCCACTGGACGCCACGCGGACCAACAATGGAAGCGCGCCGGGGACGTTTCGCGGCATCGGTGGCCTGCGCATCAGTGAACGTCGCTTGCGGTTGCTGATCGGCCTGCCCATTAACGATGGTAGTTTGATTAAGCCAGCCGATATACCCTTCAATGCACCGGTGGTCTACGATTGGTCGAGTAGCATCCATGAAGCGCTCAATTGCCGCGCGGAAGTACGTCGTCAAAAATGGGTCATTAAGCAACGCGAGTTGGAGTTGGTTGCCAACCGCAATTTTCTCATGCCTCAATTCGATGTCATCAGCCGCTACCGTTTTCGTGGCTTCGGCGAGAACTTTTTAGGACCGCAATCGGCTAGTTCCAGTTTGTATGGCGGGCAGTTCCAAGAGTGGCAAGTAGGACTTGAATACAACCTGCCGATCGGTTTCCGTCGCGCTCACGCCGCCGTGCAGAACTCACGATTGAGTCTAGCGCGTGAAGTCCAAGTACTGAAGGAACAGGAACGTTTCATTCACTATGCTCTGAGCAACGCGGTCAACGAGTCCAAGCGATCGTACGAGAACGGGTTGCTACAGCGCAAGCGTCTGGACGCCATCGTGGTACAACTCAACGCTATCGAAGCCAAGGGAGACCAAGGTGAGAAGGCGGAGTTGGATGTCCGGTTGGAAACGCACCGTCGACTGCTCGACGCCCGCTTGCGATACCACCAAGCGGAAGTTGAATACGCGCTGGCCCTGCGCAACGTGAACTTTGAAAAGGGAACGTTGCTTGAGTACTGCAATGTCGATTTGATCGAGGCCATGGCCCCTGGTAAGGCCTACATCGACGCGGCTGAGAAACGCGACCTGCTCGATTACGATGCCACCCCCGCCACGCGGGACATGGTCGTTGGCCGGAACGAATAAAAAAGGGGTCAGGCCTCTTATAATGTTGACTGGTTCATAGGGAATGGGAGTCGGATACGATGCGAAAGTACTTCATCGCAAGCTTAGCCAGTCTATCACTAAGCACTGGGGTTGGAGCGGTCGCTCAAGAAGCGTTGTGGTTCACTCCCACGTCGCCCACTGTGACTGCTAGCGAGCCCACGCCCGACGAGCTGAGCTTTACGCGACGCTTTGGCGGACTGCTCAGTCAACCGAAGCCCCGCGCCGACGCCCTGCCGACTCAACCCCTGCCGACTCAACCCCAGCCGGAACAAACAAGGGCAGCGCAAAAAGGTGTGGTCGCCGCGACCAACAGCCAGCCGAGTGGAGCTCGCGATTTTCAGATCCCTTGGTCACTAACCGCCACCGCCCCTTTTCCCCTTGAGCAAGCGGCCACCACCGCGCCTACCGCCACCGCCAATCAAGCCAACGCTCGACGCGGCGCGCAAGTCCGCGCCATCACTCCAGAGGTAAAGCCGACCTACGTGCAGCCTGCAGGGAAAGCCGCTCCGCCACCAGTCGCCATGCCGCTCATGGTCGAGGCTGTTGCACCGAAGCTCACCGTCCCCATTACCGATACTGTCCCCTGGGGGCCAAGTCTAAGCGAACCCAAGCGCATCCCCGCCATGCCCGTCGCGGTAACGAGGCCACAGTCACTACCACACTCGCTGACTCAATCACAAACGTCGTCGCCCTATCCTGCGCTTCCACAGCCAAAGTCACAGCCCCAGTCACAGCCACCCGCAGAAATTGTCGAATCGCTGATTCAGCCAGTCCCCGAATTCAAACTCAATCCATCCGCGACCAAAGTCGAACTGCCATTGGTGGATAGTAACATCCCCTCTATGCCGTTGCCCAGCCACGCAAGCAGGGCGATCCCCAACTCGGCGCCGACGCATTATGTGATGGTCGATGCACAGCAGTCTCCCAGCGATCGTGTCCCTGGTCGATCGGACCTTCCCGCTGTCGTCCCAGTGCCACCCATCTCTGCCAGTCTGAGCGACCGAGTCGATAAGAAGCCGGAGGAGGGGAATGCTGCAGCAGCGCAGTCCGTAGCTCAAGAGGCTGCAGCCAAACAGGCCACGAAGCCAGAAACTCCATTGCTGACGACCGAGTCGATGATCGGCCCACTACGTGGGGCGGAACAATTGTTCGGCCGACTAGAGCTCGAACAAGACTTGCGCCATGTGGCTTCGCGGATCGAGTCTGGGCCGCGCGGCGATGCGGACAACTATACGTGGATGCCTGCTGCCTACACCTGGATCAGCCCCACGTTCTATCATCATCCACTGTACTTCGAGCAGCCCAACCTAGAACGCTATGGCCTGGGTACCAAACCCGCCTTGCAACCCTTTGCATCGTCGGCGCACTTCTTCTGGAGCATACCCTTGATCCCCTACAAAACTCTCACGCATCATCCACGCGAGAAAGTTTACACGTTGGGGAACCAACGTCCAGGAAATTGCGTCCCCGTACAACGCGGCGTGATTCTAGGGCAATCGACCGTCGGCGAAGTCACCCTGTTTTGGGAAGAGTGCAGCGGCTATCGGTAGCCTGACGTACGGGAGCAAAAGTTTGCGGATTTGACGCAATTTTGCCTTGACCTGTTGACCTAAAGATAGAATAATGAACCATCCGGATGGACGGATGGATGGTTTTTCTGTAGGTCTTCATGGTCATATCAAATTCCCTGGAATGGCTGCAGACATTGGCCGACGCAACCCGCGTGCGGCTACTGTTGGCGCTGGAGCAGCATGAATTGTCGGTCTCGGAATTGTGCGGGATCGTACAATTGCCGCAAAGCACCGTCAGCCGCCATCTGAAAGTACTCTCTGCCGATAGCTGGACAGCGAATCGCCGCGAGGGGACCAACCAACTGTATCGCATGGAAATTGATACTTGGGCCTCAGAGCGTCGTGAGCTGTGGCAGTGGGTGCGTCAGCAGACAGACACGCCGACCACGGGGCATGATCGCGAGCGATTGGTCCAAGTCCTAGCCCAACGCTCCCGCAGTGAAGCCTTTTTTTCGTCGACGGCGGAGCAATGGGACAAACTACGAATTGAATTATTTGGCGAGCAACTTGATAGCCAAGTGTTGGCCGCCTCATTGCCCAGCTGTGCGGTGGTAGCCGAACTGGGGTGTGGCTCGGCACCGTTGAGTTATTTGGTGGCACCCTTCGTGAAACAAGTGATCGCAGTCGACAATTCGTCAGCCATGTTGTCGGCGGCCAAGCAGCGATTGTGTGGACTGGACAATGTGCGACTTGAGCTCAGCTCGCTGACTGAGTTGTCGCTGGAAAAAAGCAGTTTGGACCTAGCTTGGCTAGTGTTGGTGTTACCTTACTTGACTGAGCCCGAAAGTGTGTTGAAGGAGGCCTCGCGAGTGCTTAAACGTAAATGCGCTCTGGTGCTGATCGACTTGTTGCCCCATGAACGGTCGAACTACCGCCAAGAGATGGGACATGTGCGATTGGGAGTCAGTCGCGATGAGTTGACCGCTTGGCTAACTGCGGCCGGTATGTCGCTGAAACAGTATCGACCGCTCTCCCCCGATCCGCGAGCCAAGGGGCCAGCCCTATTCCTCGCTGTGGCTGCAACCGGGTGACGGTTCCAAGTTACAAGTTACAAGTTACAAGTTACAAGTTACAAGTTACAAGTGCGTTAACCAACGCTCCATTACTTCACTCCCCCTCCAACTTAGCATCGAGCGGGAAATAAGTGTCGGGCCTTACCCGTAGCTGCGGTTGCCAGACCGCAGGGAGTCTACGTTCTGGCGAACGTAGCTACGACAGTTATTTCCCGAACGATGCTTACCGATTCGATCTAACCACTTTTTGAAACCCAATCTAGGAGTTCCCTGAGATGAGTACAGTTGCTAGTCCCAAACCGGCCACGGTCGCCAAGTCGTCCAAGCGCCCTGCGTTCAAAGTGCGGGCGTTTGATTTTCTGGCCGATGGCAAACGAAATGAAGCTCAAGCCCTGGTGGACTTGGGACGCAAGGAGATCTTGCTGGCCGAAGATGAGATGCCCGGCCTGATGACGCTGCGCGAGCGATTTGGTGCGAAACAGCCTTTGGCTGGCGTCAAGATCATGGGCTCGCTGCACATGACCGTGCAGACCGCCGTGCTGATTGAGACATTGGTCGACCTGGGTGCCGACGTCCGCTGGGTAAGCTGCAATATTTTCTCAACGCAAGACAGCGCGGCGGCTGCGGTTGCCGTCGGACGGACAGGTTCATTGGATGATCCCAAGGGGACACCCGTCTTTGCGTGGAAAGGGGAGACGCTGCCAGAGTATTGGTGGTGTACCCAAGAAGCGATCGTCTGGCCTGATGGTTCTGGACCCGACATGATCGTCGATGACGGCGGCGATGCCACCATGCTCGTTCACAAGGGTGCCGAATACGAAGCGGCAGGAGTTGTCCCTGAGTTCGACGCCGAAAACGAATCCGAAGAGTGGGGCGTAGTGCTCGAATTGCTGCGGAGTGAGATCGCTAAGAACCCAGGCCAGTACACCAAACTGGCCCAGTCCATCCGCGGAGTAAGTGAAGAGACCACTACCGGTGTGGCTCGGCTTTACGACATGGAACGCAACGGCACGTTGCTCTTCCCAGCAATCAACGTCAATGACTCGGTTACCAAAACCAAGTTCGACAACATTTACGGCTGTCGGCACTCGTTGATCGACGGACTCAACCGCGCGACCGACGTGATGATGGGTGGCAAGGTGGCGGTCGTATTCGGCTTCGGCGAAGTTGGCAAAGGAAGCTGCCAATCGCTGCGTGGTCAAGGTTGCCGCGTAATCGTGACTGAGATCGATCCAATCTGCGCTTTGCAAGCGGCCATGGAAGGCTACGAAGTCAAACGTTTAGAAGATGTGATCGAGTTCGCTGATATCTTCATTACCACCACGGGTAACAAGGATATCATCACTGCTGAGCACATGCAGCAGATGAAAGACAAGGCCATCGTGGGGAACATCGGCCACTTCGATAATGAGATCGATATGGCTGGCCTGCACAAACTTGAGAAGGCTGGCAAGGCAGAGCGAATCAACATCAAACCTCAATACGACCAGTTCCGGTTCAAGGAGACCGGACGCAGTGTGTTGATCTTGGCTGAAGGGCGATTGCTCAATTTGGGTTGTGCCACAGGTCACCCCAGCTTTGTGATGAGTGCCAGCTTCACCAACCAAGTATTAGCCCAGTTGGAACTATGGGCCAAGCGCGATACGGGGGACTATGAAAACAGAGTTTACGTCTTGCCCAAGCACTTAGATGAAGAAGTGGCCCGCTTGCACTTGGAAAAACTAGGTGTGAAGCTGACTGTGCTGACGCAATCCCAAGCCGACTATTTGGGTGTGCCCGTTAAAGGCCCTTACAAGCCAGAGCACTATCGCTACTAAGCCTCGCGCGGAGAATACCTGAGTAGCTACGTTCGCCAGAACGTAGACACCCTGGCGTCTGCGGCTACTTTTGCTGTTGTAATTGGCGTCAGGAAAAGGTGTCCGACACCAAAAGTGCCAAGCACCCGAAGGGCCGTTCCGGCTTTTGGTGTCGGACACCTTTTCCCGGACACGGACACCTTTTCCCGGACAACCGAACCTCGTTGTTCTCTTAACGACGAGGTTTTTTCGTCTAGTTGCGTAGTAACGACAGGTGCTAGCCTGCCAGCGCTACGCGAATAAATGCCATACCAAGTTTTCATCGCCCTAGGTCACGCGCACCGACTGCAATCTTGGGGACAGGCTGAGCTATAATGAGAGGTACAGCCCGTCTCCGGGTTTTCCAGCAGTGCTCTCCGCCTAAGTTTTTGTTCCATGCTGTTTTCGAAATTCAGATTGTTGCGCACGAGTGACCTTTGCCGTCACGTTGGGCGCTGGTTGGCTTTCGCCCCGGCGATGGCCGTCAGTGCAGCCGCCGTATCGGCCGACGTATCCGCCGCCGAGCGCGTCGATTTTGTCAGCGACGTGCGACCGATCCTCTCCGACAATTGTTTCAAATGCCATGGCCCCGATCCGGCTACGCGTGAAGCCGATCTGCGACTCGATACCCTCGCTGGCTTGACGGGCAATTCGCAGGGGAGCGCAGCCGTTATCCCTGGATCGCCTGCCGGTAGCGAACTCATTCGTCGAGTGCTTTCTGTTGATCCCGACGAACAAATGCCTCCTCCCGACTCGCACAAACAGCTCTCCGCGCGCCAACAGCAAGTGCTGCAGGAGTGGATCGAGCAAGGTGCCCAGTGGGAGCAGCATTGGGCCTTCGTTCCGCCTCAAGAGCCGATTGTCCCTGGGGTCGAAACCGCAGCATGGTGTCGGAATGAAATCGATCGCTTTGTCTTAAGCAAGCTCGAGCAAGCTGGGTTGTCTCCAGCCGAGGAGGCACCAGCGAACACGCTGCTGCGGCGACTCTACCTCGACTTGATCGGCTTGCCCCCGACCCCAGAGGAAGCGGACCAGTGGATCGGCAAATTATGGCCCAACCGCGATGTGAATTCGCCAACCACCGCCATCAATAAAGCGACCCACTCGCTAGCGAGTCGAGCGGGTATTGTCAGTGAAAAAAGTTCGCCAACCACTGCTACGCCAACCACTGCTGCGATGGATGAAACCGCCTACCAGGAGCTGGTGACGCATCTTCTCAATTCTCCACATTATGGAGAACGGTGGGGGCGGCGCTGGCTCGACTTGGCGCGCTACGCGGACACCAATGGTTATGAGAAAGATCGCGATCGTTCGATTTGGCCCTATCGCGATTGGGTCGTTAATGCCTTCAACACGGACATTCCCTTCGATCAATTCACTATCGAGCAACTGGCGGGGGACATGCTCCCAGGTGCCACGCCAACACAACGTATTGCCACTGGCTTTCATCGCAATACGATGCTCAATGAGGAGGGTGGTATCGATCCGTTGGAATTTCGTTTTCATGCCATGACCGATCGCGTGGCCACGACCGGTACTACTTGGCTCGGGTTGACGCTCGGCTGCTGCCAATGCCACACGCATAAATACGATCCGGTGACACACACCGAATACTACCAAGTGATGGCACTGCTCAACAACGCCGACGAGCCGTCGTTGGAATTGCCTGAATTATTTACAGGCGGCGATGTCGATCAAACATGGCACAGCAATCAACGCCGCGCGGCCAAATTGCTTGAGGGATTACCCCAGCAGTGGCCGTTGGCCGAGAAGGGTCAGCCGCAAGCCTCTCCGTCGAGCGGTGAAACTACATCCACGGAGGCTGAAGTTCGCAGCGCGCTTGTCAAGAAAGCATTTGGCCAATGGCTCAAAGCAGAGCGCGCCAACAGTGTCCCCTGGACTCATTTGCGTCCTGTGTCGGCGACCTCCAATCTACCGATCCTAACGATCGAGGCCGAAGAGACTATCTTCGCTTCTGGCGACACAGCCAAGCGGGACGAGTATGTGGTGACCTACGCCGCGCACTCAGAGCCGATCACCGCGCTCCGACTTGAAGCGCTCCCAGATGAAAGGTTGCCCGCGCGCGGTCCGGGTTCAACCTACTACGAAGGTACGCTTGGCGATTTCTACCTGGTCGAACTGTCAGCCACGGCCAGTGACCAACCCGTTGCCATCGCCACGGCCAGTGAATCTTATGCCAAGAATCGCTATGGCAAGAATTCTGTTTCCTCCCAACTGACTCTGGATGGTGATGTGCAGACCGGGTGGTCGGTGGATGGTCGACAAGGGGAACGGCATGTGGCCGTGTATCTATTGCCCGAGCCACTGGCGGCGGGGAGCGAGTTGACAATTCGCATGACCTTTGGCAGACACTTTGCCAGCTCGCTTGGCCGCTTCCGCTTCTCCGCCGCAAATGCCGATCACGCCATACAAGCACGCGCTCATTCGCTTGAGCTTGGACAGCTACTCCGACGCGATCCGTTCGAACTGACTGCGGCCGACAATCAACAACTGTTTGAACAATTCTTGTTGGACGCGTCGCAATTGTCCGAGCCGGCTGAGAAGATTCGCCAATTGCAAACGCGTCCAGAAGTACCTTCGACACTGGTGTTTGCCGAACGCCCCGCCGATCATCCGCGTCCCACTTTCCGTCATCACCGCGGCGAGTACCTGCAGCCCGCCGAACAAGTAAAGCCAGGGATTCCAACTATCCTCTCCGCATCTTCCACAACACCTCCCAACGATCGACTCGCGTTCGCCAAGTGGCTGGTCTCAGAGGAGAATCCGCTCACCGCGCGAGTAACTGTCAATCGCCTGTGGGCCACGCTTTTTGGAACTGGGATCGTCGCTACGCTCGATGATTTCGGTTTACAGGGCGCACCTCCCTCGCATCCCGAGTTGCTTGATTGGCTGGCGCTCCGCTTCACGCACGAAGATGGTTGGAGCCGCAAGCAACTGTTGCGACGCATCGTCAGCAGTCGTACTTATCGGCAAGCGAGCCAGGTGAACTCTGCCGCCGCCACAATTGACCCCAGCAATCGGTTGTTGAGTTATTCGCCGCGCTATCGCCTCGATGCTGAAGTGTTGCGCGATAGTCTGCTGGCCGCCTCGGGGCTGCTTAATCCCAAGCTAGGTGGTCCACCCGTTAGGCCACCCCAAGTTGCTGGAATTACCGAAGTCGCGTTTGGAAGTCCCAAGTGGGAAGTGAGTGCGGGTGACGATCGCTACCGTCGCAGTTTGTATACGTTCGTCAAACGGACCGCTCCCTTTGCGATGACCTCAACCTTTGATGCTCCCAGTGGAGAAGCCTGCATCGCCCGCCGCTCGCGTAGCAATAGTCCCCTGCAAGCGCTGACATTGCTGAACGATCAGATGATTATCGATTTCGCGCGTGGCGCTGGTCAACGTCACGCCCACGCCGACAGTGGCGAGCCTCAACCGCACGGCGAGCAACTGATACAACTATTTCGTTCGGTACTGGTGCGGCCACCGAGTGTGGTTGAATTGCGCTTGCTGGACGAATTCTGGCGGGCTCAACGGCAGGCTTTCGAGGCGGAACCCGAGTTAGCAAAACAGCTCGCCGACAATGTATCGGATAAAGCCTCAGAGAGACCAGCTCACACAGCGGCTTGGATCGCCACCGCCCGCGCTCTGTTCGCGCTCGACGAAACACAAACTCGCGAGTAATTTTTCCGTAACCGTTCATGCTTGATCGAGAGTAGAACAATTGTCCCCAATTGTTCAGGATCTTGACGATGGAAAGCAAACCGAACCATTGAACCATCGAGACAATGGTTCTACTCTGAATCAATTCCCGCGTTTACTGTGAACGGATACATTTCACCCTCGTTCCTAGGCTCCTGCCTGGGAACGCACTGATTGGGAGTCCTCGCCTCCCTTGAGTGCATTATCTTTTTGCCGCACATTTTTTGTCGGAAAATTCTCGTGACTCATAGACTGTGGCAGTTAGCTTCAATTCGTCTACGAACCGGCCAGAAATAATACTTGGCCGACAAAAAGATGTGCGGCAAAAAGATAGTAGCCATTCACCCAATCGCGTGATCGTCGCCGATCAACTCCTTCAACGCTTCCAGCGTTCTCTGCAGCGCGCCCTGTCCGCTGGCAATCAACTCGCGAGCTCGTTGACCACGCTGCTGTCCGGCGTGGGGATCGAGCAACTGTGCGCGGACCCAGGGTGCAATCTCTTCGAGCGAATTCAGTTTGCTGGCCGCGTCCCCACTGAGCAGCAATTCCACGATGTCGCGAAAGTTGGAAGTATTGGGACCGAAGGCCACGTTGGCTCCGTAGGCGGCTGGCTCGAGCATGTTTTGTCCACCTCGCGCACCAAAGCTCCCGCCGACGATGGCGATCTCTGCTAGTCCCCACCACCACTTGAGCTCTCCCACTGAGTCGACCAACAGTACATCCCATGCATCGTGCAGCACCGCATCCGTCAGCTCGCTACGGCGCAGTAGTCGCACGCCGGTGGCCGCGAGTTCCTCGGCAACTTGCTCGAAACGATCGGGATGTCGAGGAACAACGATGAGTTTCAGTTGAGGAAACTCGGGCTGCAACTCTTGCCAGGCTTTCACTGCGGGGAGTTCTTCTTGGGTTTGCGTGCTCCCCATTACCCACACGCGTTGCGCCGCAGTAAGCCCCACCAGCTCGCGCAGCTGTTCGACTTGGGGTGCGTGGCGATCGAAGGCCACGTTATCGAATTTGATCGAACCCGTCACGCACGTAGTAGCTTCCGCTCCACATTCTCGAAACCGCTCGGCATTGGATTCACTCTGCGCTGCCACCAAGCTTAGCTTGGTGAACATCCCACGCGTGAGCCAACTCAGACGCCGATAGCGGCCAAAGCTGCGCACGCTCAGGCGTCCATTGATCACCGCTACTTTAACGCAACGACGCCGACACGCATCGATTAAATTGGGCCACAATTCGAGTTCCCCCAGCACCAACACCTGTGGTTTTAGTACTTCTAGAGTGCGAGCTACAGCCCACGTAAAGTCGAGCGGGAAAAAGAAGACGCGCACATCGGCAGCGCTAGAAAACAATTTGCACGCCAGCTCCATGCCGCTCTCAGTCGTCGTTGAAACTGCAAACTTCAACTCCGGTCGTTGCTCACGCCAACGCGTAAGCAATGGGTGCAGCAATTGCACTTCGCCCACACTGACCCCATGCAACCAGATGAGAGGTCGTGGATCGTCAGTTGAATCGTCGAGTCCCAGAAGTTTTTGTTTCAGTCCGGAGCGATAGCGTCCCGTTTTTATTCGTCGCCACCACAACCATGGCAACATCGCAGCGAGCAGCAGTAGATAAATTAAGTTGCGAATCCAACCTAGCACAGACTCTCCAGAAAATAGTCGAAATTTTGTAACCGCTAACAATGTTAGGGGCTGATGCAAATGCGATCCGTATTATCTTTTTTGCCGCACATCTTTTTGTCGACCGCATTTCAACCCAGCCGCTTTCAAGCTGATAGATTAGTGAGCCGCGACGCGTGAGCGGCCGGGCGACATAAATTGCCCGGTGCCTTACGACCCACGGCTCACCATTGCTTCGCCCAAGAGGTGACCCTTCACACCGGATCAACCGCTAGCATTTTTCCGACAAAAAGATGTGCGGCAAAAAGATAAAATACTCGACAGGATTCATTGGAAGCCAATTACCGACGTTGGGCAAGGCTAGCAATTAGTTTCGCATTGACTTTGTAGGCATGGGGTGGCTACTCTCCCACGGAGTTTATTGATCCATGGTTGTTCTTCGCTGGATTGGGCTTGAAACCTTTCTTTCCTACCTTCGATGCTAATTGTCGCACTGGCTGGATGTGCCGCACCTCTGGGGTGCTGGCCGTGGTGCTGCTGTGTGTCCAGTGCGGTTGCGCGCGGTGGTCCAACGAAAAGGAAGTCAACCGCGACACCAGTTTGTTGCCACCTCGACAACTCAACCCCGACAGTGTCTTAATTGAAACTGTGCTGGTGCGATTCCCACAGTCGGAGGTCGCTAAATTGGACGAATTGTGGCGATTGTGCAACGAGGGGATTTTCGATCTTGAGTTGCGTGAGCGACTGGACAAAAACGGCTTGCGAGCGGGAGTGTTGCTGGGGGAGTTGCCTCCTGTGATCTTGGAGCAGCTCGAATCGACAGCTCTCAAGCAGACGACCGATGCGCTCGAACATGCAGGACTAGCCGCTGATGTTGACAATAAGCGGCGGCAATTGCAATGTCGCGCTGGTCGTCGCAAGGACCTGTTGGTAAAACCGGAGCTCCCCGAGCCGTTGACGGTCCTCTCGAATCGCGATGGCCGACATGTCACGGGGGCCACCTTTGAGCGTGCGACCGTCTTATTCGATTTGCGGGCCATGCCTCATGGGGACGGGAGCGCGACAATTGAATTGACTCCCGAGGTGCAGCACGGTGATCACCGCCAAGCGTTTGTTCACACCGACTTTGGGACACGGCCTGAAATGCGCCGCGCGACGCAAAGCTGGAATGAGCTGAAGATTGCGACTAAACTTCAACCGCGACAAGTACTGTTGATCTCCAGCACCCCTACCCCCAAGGCCTTGGGGAGTGCCTTCTTTGTATCGAATTTGGCCGATCAGTCGGAAGAACGAGTCGTATTGTTGGTGCGACTGTCCGAAACGCGGCTCGATGATCTTTTCGCTCCCGAGATAGTCGAGCAAGCACACGCCATGGCCGAACGTTAATCCATAGTACAATAGTGGAATAATGGACACTTCTCGCTGATCGCCGGTATGGCCAACTCTCCCCCTGGGGAGAGTCGCGACGGGCACCGACGGAGTTGGTCGGCGAGCGGAGAGGGGTGCTTTGTTGGACTTTCCCTCCCCGTCGCTTAGGCTCCGACCCTCCCACCGTAAGTTACGTCGAATACGACGTAACTTACGGTGGGAGGGTGAGTTGCACCGAAACTAAACCGGCGATCAGCGAGCAGTGACGCTATCCCTGCTAATTTTCGGGAAAACGGCGCGGTATAATTTGGCAGCGCATACGAATCACCAAGATTCTTGTTTGACACGAGCCGCCGCCATGCCCCCACCGAATTCTCATAAACGCAGGTCGCAATTATCTGAAGTCCTCAATCTGATCGGTTCGCGATTGGAGTTCGACAAAAAGGAAATCCAGTCGCTGTGTCAGGAATCGAAGCCCGCCTTTGTGACGCAATTGCTCAAACAGTTAGCGCACGAAGGAATTCTACGTTTCGATCCCGCCGACGCCAGCGAGCGATTTACTTGGACCGAACACCCCAACTCCTTCGCCGTTGATCACTGGATCGATCGGCAGATCTCTGGGAGCCAAGTCACACAAGCCCCCATGGATGAGCGCCCCAGGGAACGGATGCTCGAACTGGGAGCAGAGAGTCTGAAGACCAGTGAACTTTTGGCCATTCTGATTCGTTCGGGTCGCAAAGGGGAATCGGCGGTACAGGCGGGGCAGAAAGTGGCTCAAATGGTGCAGAACCATCTACAAGATTTGCCGGAGCTATCCCCGAGCGAAATTAAGAAGATCAGCTCCGCCGTGTCGATCGTGGCGTATTGCCAAATCATGGCCGGAATTGAGCTTGGGCGTCGCGTGGAAGCGGCCAAGGTCTCATCCGGAGTTGCGGAACGGATCAACAGTACCGAAGCGGCCAAGGCCTATTGCGCGCGACACTTCTCGCGATTGGCCTACGACGGGACGCACGAGGAGTTTCATATCGTGACACTCGATACGAAGCTGCAACCACTTCGGCGGCATCAGATTACGGTAGGTACTCTCGACGCCAGTCTGGTACATCCCCGCGAGGTGTTTCGCGCGGCGATTCGTGATGCCTCCAATTCCATTCTGTTGGTTCACAATCATCCCTCGGGTGATCCGACCCCCAGTCGCCAAGACCACGAAGTGACCGATCGACTCAAGCGGGCTGGCGAGTTGATCGGGATCTCGGTCATTGATCACATCATTGTCGCTCGCGAGCGAACGGTCAGTATCACTGAGTGTCAGTAGTTGCTTTGAATTCGTGTTCGGTTTACCTTGGTGCCTAGCGCGGATTATTCATGAGTGCCTATACCGAGGTATTTCTCACCCTCCCGTATGCGGGAGGGTCGCGAGTAATGCGAGCGGGGAGGGCCAATTTAGCCGTATTGCCCCCTCCGCTCGCATTAC
>JBGSJT010000334.1:0-3632 GCA_041741715.1 Pirellulaceae bacterium
ATAGCAGCAAACACGATTTCGCTATCGATATTCTTTTCGCGATGCAGCGAATCGACTAATCTCAGTAATTCGTTTGGATTCATGCTTGCTGATTTGGTTGGCGGCACAAATAGCTCTCGCGGAATTCCTGCGGCCGGAATCCCAACCGACAGGGCTCATTAAGTTCGAGCGCCAGCGAGGCTATTGCGCAATTCAGCAGAAAACGCCTTGATAGAATCAAGGTGCAAAACCAGCCAAATGCATCTATGGAATCGGCCGAAAGAACCAGCGAAGAAGCTCGGTTCAGTCTAAATCAACACTTATCGTACGATTCTAAGCTTCGACTGTCAACGCACACCGAAATCCCAACCGCTTGGAGGGTGCAGGAACGCACTTTTCAGAGCGACGGGTTTTCTGGATTCGGATTTGTGAATTTGAGCGTGGGTGTTATATTTTTAGCCAAGTATGGGTACTTTGGCTTAACTGGAGAGGAAACTAGCATGGGCAAGGACGCTCAAAAATCGGTTGTGCTGAGCGATGAAGCTCAGAAAAAGTTCGACGAGTGCGTGGCAGCTTTGACTGCAATGCGGTACCCGGATGGCCCGCCGAAGGACACGACCTTTGCTGAGATTGAAGCCTTCGGGCACGAGGTAGGTCGCATGTTGGGGCGGGCAGTGGATCGGCAACTGACCTCGGAACATGGTTCCCACTTCATGGGCGCGAATGTCTGTCCAACGTGTCAAGAGAACTGCGAACCAAAGCCGGAAGGATTTCGACGTGAGCTGCAGACCTGCGACGGGCAGGTTCCAATCGAAGAACCAGTTTGCCGCTGCTCGGTTTGTAACCGAGATTTTTTTCCCTCAGCGTGTCGCGTTAAAGCTTGATGGACGTTCCTACAGCCCCCGAGCCCTACAGAAGATCATGTACTGTGCAGGCAGGTTGCCCGCATATCATCTAGCGTCTGAAGCGTTGCAGACGATCGGTGAAATTTCGATTACCGGTCGTCACATCGGCAATTTAGTTGGTTGGATTGGGCAAGAGCTAGCCGATGCGCGTGACGCGCGTACCGACGCTTACTTCGATCAGATGTTGCCACGCGTTTTCACCGACCCAAGTACACCCATTCATTTGGCAGCCGTGAGCGTCGATGGCGGTCGAATTCAAACGCGTGTTGATGGTGGCCCCAACGGAGTTCAAGATCCTCATTGGCGCGAAACCAAGAACGCTTTGTTCATGCGCATGTCTGGCGTAACGTTCCAGGAGGATCCACATCCTGAATTGCCAAGCTGCTTCATCAACAAGGGATATATGCAGAAATTGTTGTCTGGATTGGCCGAAGCGGGTGATTTCGCTCCCGAAGAAAATGCGAAATCGGACCTTCAGTCATGGCGACCAGAGCGGCTTTTTCGTACCTGTTTGAGTTCACTTTCTAATAGCCAAGAATTTGGGCGAATGATGGAAGCCGAGGCGGATGCGCGCGGATTCTATCGTGCAGCCAAGCAAGCGTTCGTAAGTGATGGCCTGAAATACAACTGGGCCATTCAGCAACAACACTTTCCGACGTTCACACCGATTCTAGATTTTACCCACGCGATCGAACATCTCTACGAAGCTGCACGTGCTGTGAGCTCTCGCGATGAGGATGCGTGGACTCTTTACGCACGATGGATCTCCGCTTGCTGGAAGGGACGAGTCGACATCATTCAGCAGGAACTGAAGCAAGAACAGCTTCGCATGGGCGTACCACCACCAGGCTGTGAAGCCACCGATCCTCGTAAAGTGCTCGCCGACACGATGACTTATCTCAGCAACAACAGGTCGCGTATGGACTATCCACGTTACCGCCGCGATGGTCTGCCGATCACTTCCGCTCATATGGAAAGTCTGGTCAAGGAAATTGGATACCGCGTGAAAGGAACCGAGAAGTTCTGGAATGAGGGAGACACCGCCGAAGCTATCCTGCAGGTCCGCGCTGCGACCCTCTGCGAGGACGACCGATTTGAGAAACACCTAGCCAGACGCCTCGGCAATCCCTTCCGTCCAAATGCTAAAATAAAGCCAGCAATCAACGCTGCTGCCTAAGAGTCCGTTCCTGCACCCTGGAACAGTGGAGTGGTGGAATGCCAGAACGGAAACATGGAATGGATCGGTCGTAGGTTCTGTACGGCCCAATAGCAACGGGGAATGGTCTCGGAATATGCATCATGGCCCGAGCTGCAAGCTACGAAGCAAATCCTGACCTACTGTAGAGGTAGTCGGTATTGCCCAATGACCTTGGCTGGTTAGACCAAGTTATGCCCGAGATTCAACAAGACTTAGACAACTTTCGAGCCGAGGTGGCTGTGCAAGTCCCTGCGTCGCCCACCCCTGCGCCACCAAACCCCGTGCCGCCACTAAACCCCGTGCAGCCACTAAACCCCGTGCAGCCACAAAACCGTGCGTCTGTTGCGGATGCCAGCGAGCGTTTGGTGAAAGCTCGTTTGGGTGTTTTTGCGGGCCTGTTCTATGCACTCCGCGCGAAGCATCCGCCCACGGCCGCGCATAGTCTGCGGGTTGCGCTGGGCTGTTCGAAGTGGGCCATCGCGAGTGGAATTGACGGCGAAGATCGCGATATTTTCGAGATCGGGGCCTTGCTGCACGATGTCGGCAAGATCGGCATTCCGGACAGCGTGCTGCAAAAGCCAGCGAATTTAGACGGCCAAGAACAGCTCATGATGGAGATGAGCGGTGGGATGGGCGAGGAAATGCTACGAGGTGCGGGCGCGAGTGACCTGTTGATTCGCGTCGTTCAGCAAGCCCGTTTCCCGTTCGACTCGTGCGAGGACCAGCATCCGTTGGCACGCATGATGGCCATCGTGGACGCGTTCGACTCGATGACCACTGAACAAGTCTTTCGCCGTGCGCTCAGTCGTGATCGCGCGATCGAGGAACTGTGTTCGCACGCGGGCGAGCAGTTTGATCCCGAGCTCGTTCAGGAGTTTGTAGAGTTACTCATCGTGCCGCGGCCGGAGTTGGAAGCCGAGATGATCCAGCGCTGGCTGGCCGAACTGGCGTCGGACATTTCTCCAGGTTTTGCCGAGTTCTCTCGACCGATGTCCAGTGGAGCTGTTCAGAGCTTTGTGGATACTGTCTACCATCGAAGGCTGCTCGAATGCCTGGCCGACGCAGCGATCTATCTCGATTGGGATGGGCAGATACTCGTTTGGAATCGAGCCGCTGAACGACTGTCCGGCAGACGCGCCGATTCGTTGACTCACTGCCGATGGAGCTCGGACCTGTTGGGGCTTCGCACCGAAAAAGGACAGCAGCTCAACGAGCAGACCTGTCCAATCGCGATGGCCTTTGAACAACGCACGCAGGTCACCGCGCATCTCGAAAGCAAACGTCCAGACAGCCAGGCAACCAAAGTCAACGTGACGGGCATTCCCGTTTTTTCCAGCCAACGCGAGATTACGGGGCTGATCGTATTGGTTCGCGACACTACCGCTCAGTCACATCTCGAAGAACGCGTACAGACGCTCAACACGATTGCCTCGCAAGATACGCTAACCAAAGTAGCCAATCGCGCCGCTCTGACCGAACGCTTGCCGCTCTTTCTCCAGCAGCACTTGGAAACGGGGCGCCGTGGTTCGGTCATCATGTGCGATATCGAT
>JBGSJT010000335.1:0-6664 GCA_041741715.1 Pirellulaceae bacterium
CAAGTCAACGCGAGTGGAGCGAGCGTTGACGCCGCCCTGGGGCAGGGGTTTGCGCAGCACGTGTCCCCAACGCCTTGATGGCGGAGTACTACACACAGCGTGCGTCGGCCCTACGATGAACGGCAACGGCATGAGCGATACCGACCGTGACAAAAATCTCCATCCGTTCGGTGGGATTGAGCTGGTTCTTATCGCAATACTCGGTGATCGCGATGCCCCTGTTCGGCGACAAACACCACGCCAAAGCCACCCTCTCCAATTTGCTCCATCAGTCGATATCGATTGGAAAGTATCTTTGCAACCGGATATTGAGCCATTCATCTGAAAGGTTGTTATCCGGCCAAATGGACATCGGCGTTTTCTGATTGCTACGCCGTCGAGGTGGCATAGACCAGGATGCCATGCCTAAACCACGGCACGGCTGCTAGTGATTCCCAGGACCTTGGTCGAGGTGCAGAGTCCCGACATCCAGGATGACGATCTGATTCTTATCCCGTTCATCGGCGGCGATGAAGCGGCCATCCGGCGACCAACATGGATTGGTGGCGTCGATGTCGGCGAGCAGGCGATTCTCACCCGTGGTAACATCGAGAATCCAAAGACCGGACGTCGTTGATTTCATCACACTGCCAAAGGCGTAGTAGCGACCATCAGGGGACCACGCTCCAGTGACCGTGCCTAACACGCGCGCGAGTAGGTTAAGCGACTGTAGCGTCTGTTTGGAAACGACATCACGAATAACAAGCTCCGACATCGACGTTGCCATCAGTCTGCCATCAGGCGACAGACGTGAATAGATTCCTTCGAGTTCGAAATCGAGTCCCGATTCTCTCCATGTCCCTTGCTGATCTGCCCGATAGCCCTTGGCTACATATTTGGTGGGAATAGTTTTCTGTGTGGGGACCACGACTAGCAGACTTTCATCGTTGAGCAGATGGGGTAAAAAACCCGCCATCAATTGCGTCAGGTTCTTTCCATCCGGATCGCATTGCCAAATAGTCTGATTGAAGGGAGTTCGTGCCACTCCCTGTGGCACTCGTGCGAAGTAGATTCGTTCCGATGGACTGGCTGCCCAAACCGGATCGAGACCATCCTCACAAATGTTCTGTTTCTCCCCGCTGGCCAGGTCGACCCATGCGAGGACGCTATTAGATTCGCCGGCTTTGATGCTCCGCACGATCTTTGTTCCATCAGGAGAGAAGGCACCGCCGGCTCCTTCAATTCGCCTGAAATTAGGTACGGCATCTGGAGCAAAGTATGGAGCGGATGCCTCCCGCTCGCGCAGTGGAGGTGGCGTGAAACGGACCATGAGATCTCTGCCCCGGATGGGCATGCTGCTGGAGCGGAGCTGATGTTTTTCGTAGGCCTCTAAACGACTTTGAGCATCAGCCGACCATTGCTGACTGGGAGTCCCCGTTTCGCGGTACAAGCCAATGGTTGCTGTCTGCCAATGGATGGCGGACGGAAAATCGCCATTGGCCGCAAATGCTGCGGCCAATGCTTCCAGGAAAGTTGCATCCTGGTACTTCGTCAGTTCGCAAATGGCTTTCGCATCCTCCAGAGCCTGACCTGCATCGCGGAATCGAGCGTCAGGACAGGTCGCCCGTATCCAGGCACGTGCAAACCGCGCGGTCAAATATCTCGGAGCTTCACGGATCGTTTCATCAAGGAATTCTAGTTGCGATTCAAACGTAGACCCATCCTCCATTCCCGAAATTTTACCTCCGAACCGAAACACGTCCTTGAGTGCTTCCAGCAGTTCTTCCTGCTTGAGTCGCTGATCTTGATCTGTATCGTAAGCTACCAGCCTATGCCCCGCTCCAAAAGGTAATTTGTCAAATTCGAAATCCGCGGTCCCAGAAATTGAAAGCAGAGAGTTGCTCGCTTTCTTGAGGTTGTCCTCGTTTGGCATCGACTCGGGAGCGGTGGGCTGCAGACGTTTGGGAATGAGTGTTGCAGCTTCTCCAGCAAGTGCGATGGCGAATAGCTCACGAAGTTGATTCGGCAGTTTGGACGCCACTTCGCTTGACTCCTGTGCGTCCCGTTTTTTGCCCATTCGAAAATAAACGAGTGCCAGCACCGACTGCCGAACTTTTTCGTAGCCCTTTTCCATATCGGTCGTGGCTGTAGTATCATCCGATTCGACTGCCATCAGAGCATGCAATGCATCATCCAGGCGATCCGCTCGATAGTAGGCAGCTCCTAAAAGCGCGCGGCTGCGAAATGACGACAGTTCCACCCGATTGAGCTCTTCCGCCCAAGTGATGGCGCGTTGATAGTCATCAAGAGAGCGATTGCTGAAACCAACGATTTCTCCGATGAGCTTTGCAATCTGTTCATGATTGGGAATCGCGTCGCGGACTCTTGCCAAGGCCGCATCGCGAATGCCGGGCTTGAGACCTGAGCGGGATTCGATTTCAGCGATCCATTCTCGCTTGAGCGCGAACTTGCTGGTCAACATTCCGACCAAGCGATCCGCCGCAAGTCCATTATCGACCGACGGTTCCAGTGGTCTTGCGTCGTAGAATGCGGTTGCCCCGCCTCCGATTGTCCCAGTGGATTTGGTGAATAACAACTGAGTGAGTTGTTGGCCGGAAGCGTCGAAGAAAAGATCCCATTCATAGTGATTTACGTCAGCGACTGGCAGATCAAGAATTTCACGGCCTGTTTCGACGTCCCACAATCTCCCACGAGGTATCGTGCCGTCGGATGGTGAGGTTTTTGTTTTTCCATGAAGAGTTAGCAGTCGCTTTCCATCGGGACTGAAGCGTACCTCCCGTGGTGCATCGCCATCCAGAGCCAACTCACAGAGTTGTCGTCGAGTCGAAAGATCCCAAATTGTGATGCCTAGTGTTCGCCTAGCCTCGTTGAGTTCGGGCTTGACCGCAGCGAAGAGTTTGGTGACCGGACTGAATACCGCGAAGATGCCCGGAGCGGAAAGGATTTTTTCGCCTGTTGCAAAGTTCCAAATCTCGATTCCTGTAAGGCGTGCAACGGCGTAGTGCTCGCCATCGAGTGCCGGGATCGCCAGAGCCGCCTGTCCAATGGAACAACCATACATCTTTGAGCCTGTCAGAGGGTCAAATGCGGTGGCTTGCGCTTCCCCATTGGAACTCGGTTCGGTCAGGACAACAAAGAGTGCCCCGGTTACGGGATTCCGACGCATTGTGATCGGCATCGCCTGTGATGAGGTTTCATTTCGCAGATCGAAAGCGGTTCCTGTACCACTTAGGGCATCAAATACATAGCTTAAGTCGGCGACTTGGATCAACTTTTCCCCGTCGGAACTGAATTCCATCGACGTCCCGAGCATCTCGTCTGCTCCGTAATCTCTGTAGACGCAATACGCTTGCCACAATCTCCGTTTCTCAACCAGGTCGTAAACTTCCAACAGACCCTTTCCTCTCGAAAGTAACTTCCCATCAGGTCCGACATTGGTGCGGAAGGCGAGGAGGCTATTGTCAGGGCTGACCTTCATGAGAACAGAACCAATTTGCGCACTGGGATTACCCGTTCTCAGTTTGGATTCAATGCCCCCACGGGTTCTTGTCAAGACTGTGCCATCAGCAAGGGCGATCGTCAGCAGCGATTGGTCCTGACTGAGCGAGTAGCCATTGGTGGCGATTCGCGGCAATGGATTTGTCCTCAAGGCAAAAAGATCGCGATCTTTTCCCAAATTCCAGCGAAGTACTTCGCCAGTTACTGTCGTTGCCGTGAGTTCACGACCGTCAGCCGAGTACGCCAGCGAGACAATTCCTTTGCCATCGGTTTGCAACGTGTCGATCACATCGCCGCGGGTTGTATCGAAGAGGCGAATGTTGTTCATTGTATGGCTGGTTGTCGCCAGCGTGCTACCATCGGAACTTACCACGCTGATACCGTAATCCGGCATGGTCTCCCTAGTTAGCAGAACAGGCCGAGCAGCCACTTGCTCTGTCTGCCAGGATAATAGTTGCTTGCGATTGGCCCCGCTGAATCCAAGCGTGCTTAGTAGGACTCGGTCGGAACCCGGTAGCCAAAAAAGCGAATCGACATCATCGTCATGTTCAGCTACCGCCATTTCTTTGCCAGTCACAACATCAATGATCGCGACGACGCCACGTATTTCATCCGAATTGCGTTTGCTTCCATGACACAAGTATGCAGCGATTTTCTTGCCGTCAGGGCTGAATGAAACGCGATTAAGTTCTCGCGGATAAACCTCGTTCAAGATAAGTTGTTTCGAATCGACATTCCAAATGCAGATTCTTGCTGCCGCTTTTTCAACTGCGTGGGTTACATCGTAACCGAGCACTACGACGTGAGTTCCGTCCGAACTAATGTTTAAAGCGCTGATGTGCTTGAAGGCATCCTTTGGGTAAGTGAAAGTATGGACTTGCCCCGTTGGATCGACTACGGAGCAAGAGGTACTCGATCCTTGATCCGTTCCTGGTGGCGCGTAGCGAGCGTCTAATGGATAAACGTTGGACAAACAGGCCCCAACAACCGCCCGGCCGGTATCCGAAAACCGGATGCGATCTACGTAGTGCCGCAACTGGAACGGGAGGCGACGCGACGTGCCGTCCTCCAAATCGACCAACTCCGTAGTACGACCTTGGGTCCAGGCGACTTGCTCTCCGCCTGGTAGGACGGTTACCAACGCGGAGCCACGTGAATCCACAGTCGCTTTGTCGAATTTATTCAGTACTTTGGCTTGATTTAAATAGCGATACCAGTAGTTCCACTCAAATCCGCGAAGGTCTTCTTTGCCGTCAATCGGCAATTGATTCAGCAAAATCTCGCGCATCCGAGCCAGATTGCCACGCTGCGCTTCGATGCGGACTTGGCTCATTTCAGAGACATAGATTACACGCCGCTGTTCTTCGGTTAGAACTTGCAGTTCGTTGGATTTGGCGGTGGCCTCGACTTGCAGTCGAGTTGCTTCGTCGCGTTGCTGCTCGGCAAGGTTCCGTTGTGCGGCTTCCTCTGTTTTGGCTTGTTCTTCCGCTTCGCGAGCGGCAACCGCAGCCGATTCCGAATCCAGAGCGTGGCGTTCACTTTCCTGGGAAGCTTCCAATGCCGACTGTGTCTTGAGTTGCTCGGCCTGTACATCCACCAATCGTTGGCTAGCGAGCGACTCCGCCTTGGTTGCCCGGATCGCTTGCCAGACACTCAACCCTGCACCAAGGATCAAGATCGCTGCCAAAGCCGTCGCCGTGCTGATCAGCGCACGATGCTTGCGCGCCAATCGCCGCAAGCGATAACTGGTGCTGGGCGGACAAGCTTCGACCGCTTCCAAATTCAGGAATCGCTCAATATCGCGAGCCAATCCGTTGGCCGTGTCGTAACGCCGTTCGCGTTCCTTTTCGATCGCCTTCATTACGATCCAGTCGAGATCGCCACGAATGCTGCGACCAAGCTGAGCTGGCTCGAGATTTCGTTGAGCCGCAATGTTCGGAAGCTGGAGGCTCGTACTGACACGCGTACTAGGCTTGGGCGGTTCTACTTCTTTGATCAGTCTAAGAATCTCACCGAAGGCCGCTTCCTTCAACTGTGCCTTTTCCAGCGGGGTCGAGCCGGTCAACAGTTCGTACAGCATCACTCCCAGCGAATAAACATCGGTGCGTGTATCGACATCGAGGTTGTTCTGCTCCGCTTGTTCGGGACTCATGTAAAGGGGCGTACCAATCATCAACCCGTGCCCCGTATGCACCGTCTGTTCGGTTAACGGTTGATGCATGGCTTTGGCCAAACCAAAGTCGATGATTTTGGGGACTGGCTTTTCATCGTACAGACAAATTAACACGTTCGAAGGTTTTAAGTCGCGATGAATAATTCCTTTTTGATGCGCGTGCTGTACGGCTTGGCAGATCGGCACAAACAACTTCAGCCGTTCTTCAACCGGCAGTCGTACCTGATCGCAGTATTCCGTCAGCGGCATCCCCTTGACATATTCCATCACAAAGAATGGTCGTCCCTGTTCGGTGACTCCGCCATCGAAAATTTTAGCGATGTTCGGATGATCCATGAGGGCCAGAGCTTGGCGTTCGGCGTCAAAACGCGCGAGTACTTGTTTCGAGTCCATGCCCGGTTTGACGAGCTTGAGGGCGACTTTGCGGCGGACTGGCTGCGTTTGTTCAGCGACCCAAACCGTTCCCATGCCTCCTTCACCAATAGCTTCCAGCAGCTTGTACCGACCGGCGATCACACTCCCTGGTTGTTGACCGCTACCCGAGTGCATCTGCGTCGCCGCCATGGCGTTTGTGGGGTTGTCGAGAAAATTCTTGCGGCCATCATAAGCTGCAATCAGTCTGACGACGCGTTCATAAACTTTAGAATTTCCGGCACAACGATCGGCGAGAAACTTCTCGCGCTCGGCAATGTCGGTGATTGCGATGGCTTGGGCAAAAAGCTCTTGAACAACCTTCGGATCTGCATTCATAGTTTGCCGTCCCCATCGTAAAACCGTAGTACTCAATCATCCATGCGTCGCCATCATTCGTACTGGCGAAAAATAACCGAACTTTTTCGACACTTCTCGTTGATCGCCGGTAAGGCCGGACGTAAGTCACCCTCCCGCCGAAAGTTGCGTCTTTCTGACGCGACTTTCGGAAGGGAGGGTCGGAGCCCCAGCGACGGGGAGGGCAATCCCCCCTCACCGCTCGCCGACCAACTACGTCGGTGC
>JBGSJT010000336.1:0-3808 GCA_041741715.1 Pirellulaceae bacterium
CGAGAGCTAGACAGTGACTCTGCAGTATCACACACAAAGACGCCTTACTCATTACGACTGCCGTGACCGTAGGCCGCTACCAACCACTCGCCAAAATGGCCACTCGAGCTTCCAGTTCGCTGCGAAATTCTCTCAAGAGCAACGGTAGTGTCCAGCAAAACGCTTACTAAGCTCTCTCGCACTACGTTAGACTGGTTCAAAGCAGACGCCAGTTCATTACTATCTGCATACCGCATGCGGAGCGAAGCGTCTCAGTTCAACGGACAGTCTATCCCGCCGTTGCAGTTGGGATAGATTGCTATTCGTTCCGCCAGAAAGTATTGGTCTACCTTAAATGGCGAGAATATACGTTGAAACATCGATCGCAAGCTTCTACTACGAGGTTCGTAAGGAACCTGAGATGGTAGCAACGCGAATGGACACGTAAATGGTTTGATGCTGCGATTGGCGGGAAAGACGAGATCGTTACCAGTCTCGCAACAATTGCAGAATTGACGGCTGGCGCCTTTCCCGGAAAAGCGGATGCCCTCAAATTGTTTGCCGATCTTCCGCTGTTGGATTTGAACGATGCCGTTGCTGATATCGTTGATGCCTATATCGCACGACAGATGATGCCAAAGGACCCTGGTGGCGACGCATTACACTTGGCTGCTGCCTCGTTCCATCGGTGTGATTTCCTGGTAACTTGGAACTGCCAACATTTAGCCAATGCAAACAAATTTGGGCAGATTCGACGTGTAAATGATATACTGGGAATCGGAAACCCAAACTTGGTAACTCCCTTGGAACTGCTTGGCGAAAACTTCTCCTATGACAACTAGCAACTACGATGAAATTCGACGTGTACGACACGAAATGTCTCGGGCGGTGGGACACAACGCACGTGAGCTAATTGCGAAGATCAACGAATTGCGGAAATCGAACTCGGGCCGCATCATCGCTCCCGGAAATCTGGCGGAACAATGCGATGCACCCAAGCCGCCGACACTTGGTTTGCCTGATGGCGTTTCTTCTCCGGCGGCTGGGTGATCGCCAACGTTGAACTTAATCGCACCGACTGGCTGCCTGATAACAAACTTTGCTGTCAAGCGAATTCTACCAGGCGCATCCATGCTACCGCTGTGAGTTGGCATCCATGCCAACCCTGTCCCTCACCTGCGTTTCGAATTCTGGCGCCGGCTATCTCCTGCCCGCGAGCTGAGTTCCCTGTGCCTCCTTGTCTGCTCACGTGGTAACGATCGTTCCGATTAAAACGACGTGCACTTTTGAAATGCGCATTCGACTATTCCAGTTGCACTTGATCGAAGTCCGAAAACTCGCTTGGAGAAGCTTCAACTAGGCTGTTTGTAGCCTACGGTTTCTCTATCGCATCAACCGCAGAAGGGGAGAGTACTTCGAGCGCTGCGCCATGCTACTCGAAGGCGTCGATGCTCAAGTACTTCCCTAAGCACTAAACTTCGATCCCCGTCTCTTCGAATTAGATTTCGAGTCCGAGACTAAGGGGAAACATCCTCAACGTTCTGAGTGCGGAGCGGCCATGTGCCATACCGTTGCATCTCTAACCCCCAGTTGGCAGGTTATAATGAACTCGTCCCATCGCCCCAACTGGTACAGCCACATCCGCCCGCGACTGTAAACAGTTGCTCGGCCACTGCCGGTCGGATAGAATCTGCAAAGATACCCCCGTCGCCCCCGCTACCAGCGACAAAGTTCAACAAGCGATCTATCCCCCCGCATCCTACAGGCGGATAGATCGCAATTAGTTCGCCGATCGAGAATCTTTCTGAAGATGGCAACAATTTCCGACTGCGGACGAATGTCTTTGGGTAATGCTGGCTGATCCATCCCGAAAATTTAGACAACGATCCCCTTCATGCTTCCATTTCGACTTGCAAACTATGCGGGAATTGCGGCGTTCATCATATTTTGGACAGCACTATTTGCGGTGGCTTCGCTTGATCCAACCTATTCGCAAAAAACCAAAGCTGTAAGTGAACTCGGCGTATTTGGCGCACGGAACGCCTTCTTATGGAATCTGGTTGGTTTCATTGTCCCCGGAATTTTGCTATCTTTCGTCGGGACCCGCATAGCGATTTCTGTAGAGCATCGTCGCGCCGGACTATGGTGGCTACTTGGTGCGTCTGGACTATTCTTCGCCGCGTCTGCGATTCCCGCCGAAATGGAAGGTGGTTCTCCGCTGCTGGACTCACCGTTCACTATCGCGCATTTAACTATGGCTACACTTAGCCTACTTTTATGGCTCGTCGCCATCATTGTTCTCCCATTCCGCATTCGCAATCAACGCAGCTGGCAGAAATACTTTATATCTACAATTGTGATTGGCACATTCGCCTTCGCATCTTGTGTGCCGATGGTAGTACCCGATCTTCTACCACAATTGACCCGTGCCGTGCTTCAGAGGTTTGCCTTCATGGGGTACTTTGCGTGGTTTCTCGCCATGTCAATAATCCTAATTGCAATTGAGTATTCCCGTACGACGAAGATAGAGGTTCCAACCACGACTGGATGAAATATCGACGAACCAAGGCATGAATACCGAGTCGCCGAGCGTGTCCAACTTACTAACAAATCAAACCCGGCCACAATGATTGCGATGCTGCCCGTGGATCCTATCGTTGCGATTCATTTCGATTGTAGATAAACCGCCCCTGAACGCTATCGTTACGGCAATGCCATTTTGACGGCCGCATCCCTGACGAACCAAGCAATGCCCGAACGCACCGGTCGCTCGGTTACGTTTGCTAACTAATCGCGCGCCGGTGCCACGTGATTGCCAGCGTTCGTCGTGCTATAATGGAACCATTCACACAGAAATGAAGGTTTACGCCGATGATTACCGCATCTGAACTTGTCGATCTTCCAACTGAGTGGAAAATCCAATTAATAACGGAGCTTTGGGACCAGATCGCTTCACACCCCGAGCCACCTCAACTTCCGAAGTGGGTCGATGATGAAGCCGACCGCCGATTCGACAGACTGGAAAAAAATCCGGAATTGGGAATAACCGAGGACCAAATGTGGCGAATTGTCGATGACGCGCGTCGAACACTTTGACCCGGACTTCGCTAATGATGTCATCGAAGCGAAGTTGTACTACGACGCGATAGCGGTGGCCCTCGGCAATCGGTTCCGGGATGCTCTTCGCGGTACCTTGCGTGCAGTCCGTCAGCGTCCATTATCGTTTGGATTCACTCGACAACCATCCCGTGGCGCGATGCTACCCAAGTTTCCCTACGTCGTGATTTTTCGCGTGACAGAAACATCGTTGGTCTTTGGCGGTTGTTTTCATTCGTCTTCTGACCCCAGTCTTTGGCGGGAGCGAATGTCCAAGCTAGACGGCGAGTAACCATGCGATCGAGATAGGGTCCCACATACACGGACGGTCCACATCAGTCGCCTTCGGTCGCGGCAGATCGCTACCCAAACGCGCGACGAACCATGCCATGCACGAGAGCACCGGTGGCTTGTTCACTTTGCTAAACCACCACACGCCGGTGCCACGTGATGGCTAGCGTTCGGACCTTATAATGGCGATGACGTGCGTTTCTGCAATTTTGTGTGGATTACAGATGTCGAATTTCGACTATTTTTCAGCGAACTGCTCATTTGCTTGGAACTACGACATCAAGGCCCAGTATTGTTGGGCTCACCTGATACGCGACATACGTTTCCTGCTGAAACATCCCGATCAGAAAACACGGGCTTGGGCCGAGCAGCTTTTGGATCGTTCGCGAAGGCTGACCGCCGAATCACTCAGGGCACACGCAGCGAATCGGGCCAACGATTC
>JBGSJT010000337.1:0-2136 GCA_041741715.1 Pirellulaceae bacterium
GCCGGGAGCATCTCCTGGCAGCACATGGAATGTCGCGACACTACGCTCGTCGACTCGAAGTTTTCGCATCTCGGTCGCGAGCATGTCCCAGTCGATTGAGTCTGGGATGATCAGTCCCTCGTCGTTAACCATCGACTCACCGTCGACAATCACGTACGCTTTGTGATCCTCTCGATTGTGGCGTTTGCTTGACCCGATCAAGTAGTCTTGCAGCTCAGTTTTATCATAGGCGTAGACGATAAAGTTCTTGCCCTGAGCGAACACTCGCTCGGTCGCCGGACCAACACTATTTCTTGAGAAAGTCTCTTGGGACCGCGATTGCGACAAACATATGCAGGCTTGCATCGCGAGCACAAGCAATATCAGAAAACTTTGCCGCATCAAGTCGTCCAATCTTCAAAAGTCAAGTTCGGAATTCGTTCGAAATCAACCGTGTTCCGAGTCAACAATGTCATTTGATTGGCAATTGCGATCGATGCGATTCGTAGGTCCATAGCTCCCACGGATGTCAGGCGAAGTTTGCGCAGTTCGTCGTAGATGTCGGCTGCGGCTGGGCTAAAAGGTAGCACTTGAGCGCGTGCAAAGTCGTCGAGGAGGCCTTCCAATTTCGAGTAGCCATGCACAAGCGAACCAGAATTCTTCGACTTGGCTACGTACTTAGTCCACCCGTTGATCTGCTCGTGAAACGAGACGATGGTTACGAAGAACTCACTAGCAAGTTGAGAAGAGCATCGCCGTGCTATGCTCTCAAACTCGGGCGATGTCCCGTGCTGTAGCAAGCTCAGATGGTCTGTATCGAAAACAAACACGACTAATCTTCCTCAGGTTGTTCGGCGTCTCGCATTTCCTTGCCCAGACGAACTATCTCCGCAAAATCGGGATCTCCTCTAAAAGATCCTGAGATTTCAGAGATCCAGTTGGACCGGTCACGTGCCGCATTTTTTTTGAGAAGAGCGAATTCCCGCTCCAATTTCGCGAGCCGCGATTCGACGGTATCTGACACTCTTAGCACTCCTGTCTTAATGATTGGCATGTAGTCGTTCTTAAACATTCTACCCGAACTGCGGGAAGCGGTCACGGTCGGTTCATTTCTAAGGATAGAGTTACCAGCACGCAACTTCCGTCGTCAGTTACGTTGATGCCAGCATCCCGAGCTAGCTGGCTTGTTTGTTCGTCTTCCGCCCCCGGTTGCATCCAGAGGTTTTTGACACCGGCTGCGATGGCTTGCTGGATGATTTCGTAAGTGACGAGAGGCGGAGTGAGGACCGAAAGCGACTCCGGGACCTTGGGGAGGTCGCTGATTGATGGGAAAGCCTGATGACCTTCGACTTCAGGTGCTGACGGATTTAGCGGATATGCGGTGCGGCCGGATGCGACGAGGGCTTGGAAGACTTTGTTGCCATACTTGGATCGTTCTCGCGATGCGCCCGCGACGGCGAATGACCTTGCCGCGAGAAACTTCGCGGTGAGCGATTCGAAATTTTCTCGCATGGCAACGGGTACTTTTGGGTTTCTTGTGCGTTTAATGGAATAAGGACGCTTGGTTCTGTGTCTCTATTTTCGCAAAAGCTGATTTTATTGCGAACCAATGCATCAGCTTGGCGTCTATATTTGTGAGCACGCGAGAATGAACGTGCTTAGGATTCTAAAACACATCACTGAAATCGGAAATGGACAAATGACTTCAATACGGCTGAGTACCGAACCTTATCAAAGTTGCGAGAGAGGCATCGTGTTACATAACGCGAATATGCCCTCGTGCAATTTTGATTTGGGGCAACCTAAACGTAGGTGACACTCGGCCGATTGAAGTCTTCGGACAACGTTGGTTAACCCGGTGTCGCCTCGAGCAACACCGGGTTTTTTCGTGCCTATTTCCAACGTAACAAGTAGATGGACTGGTAGCTGAGACGGTATAGCGGCGGTCTGAAGAACCGCAGAGGAGGGTTCGAGCACCTCCCAGTCCACTCACTGTGATGCATAGGAAGCAGTCGCAAACGGCTTAGGCAAAAACCCCTGATGAACAACTGCGTGGAAGGTACGCGCCGACAGAATTGAGATTAACAACCGGCTCGTTCGACTTCTGGTGAGGTCGCTGGTCTTTCAAGCCAGCCAGGTCGGGTTCGAATCCCACAC
>JBGSJT010000338.1:0-2764 GCA_041741715.1 Pirellulaceae bacterium
GACTGTGAAGCCTGCATTCCTGAGTGCCCAGTCGAAGCCATTTTCCATGAGGATAATGTGCCGACACCGTGGCTGCATTACATTGAATTGAATGCCAACCGTTCGAAGGAATGCCCCCCAGCTCAAACTGATTCCGCTCAACCGAAATAGAAAGAACCTACTGATTGATTCGCACTCGATTCGTTTACCTCCTCGCCGCCACAGTTGTCGTTATTGCAGGCCTGGCATCACGTAGATACCGTGAGCAGTTGCCGGCAATTTTGGCTGAGTACTCTGCCGCTCGGGCACCCTCGAGTAGACGGTACAACGAGCCATGTTTCGCATCGGACTGCCCTCGAATTCGGTGGCGGGCTCCTGCGAGCACCGTTTCACGCTCTGTGTCGCCGTGGCCAGACAAGCCAATTGACTGTGAAATTGCGTCCTTTTTGATTTCCTGAAAGCAATTTAAGTGGCTACGGTTAACAGAGTTGCATGTAAAGGCCAGCCATTGATGTTTCCCCATTACAATAGCCCTGCGGATGAACGGTAACGGGCCCTGAGTGATCGTGTACGCAGACGCTCGGTTAAGCAATGCATCTCCGGAGATGGAGATCTTTATGATTGTCAGCGGTACTCACTTCTAGGGAGAAAACGGATCGGGTGTGCCCATCGGAATGAGGGGAAACTTTTTCACGCTCGTTTCGTACTCACCCACGATTTTCAATACAGGTCCGACCACCCAAGAATCCGTGGTGGCTTTCTCCTCACGCGGATCACGGAAGAGGTTGTAAACCGTCGGCACAGGGTTCTTTACCGGCGGGTCGAACATGGTGTCCTGCCGCATGAAGTGCAACTTCCAGTTGCGCCATTTGACCGCCTGTAAACGTTCAGCGCAAAAGATTGGGAAGCCTTCGCGCGCCGACTTCTCGCTCTTGCCAAGCAGGAATTCCGACTGATCGATGCTATCCACCGGACGATCGTCGGGAACGTTCGCGCCGGCGAACTTCGCCAGCGTGGCAAACATGTCCACACCATGTACGATCTCATTGCTCACACGCTCAGCAGCGATTTTGCCGGGCCATCGAATCAGAAAGGGCACGCGAATTCCTCCTTCCAGCGCAGTAAAATATTGGCCACGCCAGGGACCTGCCCAACCGTCCCAGGGCCTGATGAACTCGGGGCCGTTGTCGCTGGTGAAAATAAAGATTGTGTTGTCGCTAGCTCCCGCATTTTCGACCGCATCAAGCAATTGGCCGACGTTGAAATCCATCTCTGTTAGCATGTCAGCCCAGTCGCCGTTGCCAGTTTTGCCTTTGAAGGTGGGATTCGGCTCGGTCGGTAAGTGAGGCTGGGTGAGCGCGACGTAAGCAAAAAACGGCTTACCCAACTTAGCTTGTTTCTCGATGAAGCTGACCGAGCGTTTTGTAATCTCCGCATCGATCAGCCGGCGTTGCTCCACGTTGTAGATCTTCAACTCGCGACTCTTCTCGCCCTTCCTGCCCTCCATCGTATGCTCTGCCGGCATGATGTCCGGCGACCATCCATCCGCGGATGGCCACAGCGACTCGTCGGTCGTACGTGGTATTCCAAACCACTCGTCGAAGCCCTGGTCATTAGGGAATCGTCCGTCCTGACTGCCGAGATGCCACTTGCCGTAATAGCCCGTTGCGTAACCCGCATCCGAGAGTGCCTCGCCAATGGTCACCTCCCATCGCGTTAACCCGTCGGCAACACCACCAAACGGCACCGAATGCGTGCCGGAGCGAATCGCCCAGCGTCCCGTCATGAGACTGGAACGGCTAGGAGTACACTGCGTCTCCATGTTCATGTTGAGCAGACGCATACCGCTTTTTGCAAGACTGTCGATACGCGGCGTCGGTGCTCCACGCGTCAGACCGCCGCCATAGCAGCCGATTTCCCCGTAGCCCAGATTGTCGGTCAGGACGAAAACGATGTTTGGTTTGTCAGCAGGCTGGGGCGCTGTAGCGACGGTAATCTGGTGCGCCGAAGCTCTGTGGTCGAAGCCTGTTATAGGGCCAAAACTTAGTATTTGGATGGTGACGAACAACCAGCGGTAATGTGAAAACATGGAATCTGTCATTTCGTTGGGATCAAGCCTTTCCGTCGTGAGCTGAACCAGGGGATTGGTGATGCCTACCCCGCATTGCTTGGCAAACCGGCCTTAGCAAACCGGTGCTCTCTGTAAGTTTTTTACTCGCTCTTCCGAATATTCTAGTTCGCGTTACCGACCAGCTCTACCACGCACCGAGGATCGGCTCGGTCGGCATGGAGGAACGGTAACTGCCAAGACGTGATCTTGCAAAAAGGGCGTTACGAAGCCACTTCCAGCGGCACCGCGATGGGCTAATTGAGCTACCGTAATCGCGTTTTTTCTGGTAAAATGGAGGCCTGGGTACAGGACTTTACGATTCGAGGATGCCAATGGCCACAACAATCGATGCACCCCTGCAATGGGTCGAAAACGTCACCACACTCCGGCTGCCGGAGCAGGCCGATCGGCACTGCAGCAATTGGTGGATCGCAATAACGAAGGATTGCTGACTGATCAGGAACGGAAGGAACTAGCGGCGCTGGCCGAGCTGAGTGAACAACTCTCCCTGGTACGTGCTGAAGCTCTGCATCGACTTGGCCGCAAACCCTAAAGTAGATCGCCAGTGGCAGACGAGACTCGTGAATTCATTACAGCGCGGGCTGGTGGGCGGTGCAAATATTTCCAAATTCACCAGTCGCTGCAGGGAGCGACCTCTCACATCGAGCACGTAGT
>JBGSJT010000339.1:0-9126 GCA_041741715.1 Pirellulaceae bacterium
GCTTTAGAGCACCTTTGCTATTCGAGAGCTGGAAAATCCAACCTTATGAGACCTCTATGTGCACGAGGGCGTTTCCTGCGTTGTTGAATAGCTGGAGCCGCGGTTCGTGGCTCACCGATGCGAATTAGGTCCAGCATGAACTGCGGGCGGTTTCAAACTGACCGCCTGAAGTTCGTATTGGTGTTGCTTCACATCGCCGTTGGTGACCCAGGACGAACCGACATGTGTCGCTAGAGGTTGAAAATTCGCGTTGGGCAATTCGAGAGACTGCAGGTAGGTGTTAATGATCTCGCCGAAGTTGGACAAACCAGGGGGGGTTGAGGTCGCTGCGATCAATCCAAGTTGGTCCATCGCAGAGTTGGCAGGTCAAGCGAGAAAGTCGCTCGGTTTTGCGTGGGAGCTGAGCTATCGACCTGGACTTCGCCTCTACTGATCTCGATTGAGTTCGATTCTGGATCATATTTCGCCAAGTGCTTATGAATCCAGCCAGGTGCGGTGCCTTCCGTCGTCAACTCCTCCATTGCCAATGACGCTGTGTTGAGGCGATATACCGGCGTGGTCCCAAACTTGCGTTCATCTTGGTATCCCAACGAGCCAATGACGTAGATGTGTTCACCGACGAGAGTTGCTGTGTGGAAATCGGTGGGCGGGAAGACGTCTTTGGGATACCCGTAGATTTGAAATCCGCCTTTGCCATCGAAGACAATCACGTCGTTGTAAATGCAAAAATCCGGGTCGTAGAAATCTTCGTGCTCGCCGCCAATCTGGATGTACCGTCCATCTGTTAGCTGCGTCAATGATGCTCCATATCGCTGGTTGCACCAGACTGGGCCATCCGTGCCAAAGATTTGTTCGCCCAAATTGTGCTTGCGAGCTGAGTATCCGTTTCCCTGTGTGAGCACCATGTCGCCCCAGAACTTCGAGTTAAACAGCTCCGGATTGCGATTCCCAAAACGACGAGTGTGATCTCGCAGAAACTCTTCCTTGCTGGCGGTAAATTGCATTCCGTCGGGTATGCCGAGCAGTTGGGATTTAAGCTCGGTCGGGGCATCCCCTAACCTGTCGCCCGCAGTTACAAACAGCTGCAGTGCCTCGATACTTTGAACCTCAGTGATAAACGGGAAAATGGGAAGCTCATCCTGCGACTCGTTGAGTGCTCGCCCAGATTCTTCCATCAGTTCCTTCCATTCCGGCTCCGACATAACTCCCTTCATTTCTTCTGGCATCTCCAGGTGTTCGGTCGGTATGCGATAATTGATCGGCTTCTGCGGATACTTGGGATCATATCCACGGTCGACTCCCAGTTCAAGCAGCAGTTTGATTGCTGGAATGAAGTCATGCGAGACCGCATTGCCCAAGGCTGTCGTATTGAAATCGTCAGTGATTTCAGGATCTGCGCCCCGTTCAAGTAATAGTTCCAACTTTTGTAAATCTGCAGCCTCGATGGCAACCATCAGCGGAGTTTGCCCGAGGCGACCCGCTGAATTGACATTGGCTCCAGAATCAATTTGCGTTCGTAACTCATCGAGGTTGCCCTGGCGAATAACCTCGTGAAGCTCGCGAGTCTCTTGCGGAATTGGTCGATCTTCACGGGCCATAATTGTTGCCTCATTGCGCTGGCTGCAACCGCTGAGCTGGCCAAATAGTAAAACCAAACTCAACAATATCTGTGGTACAGACCGCCAGCTTCTCCACTGATTCGAATCAAGTTGCATGGTGTTCAACTTCGGACAATTCATGGTCGATGGAAGTTCGCCTAATATTGATGCTTAAAGCCAACTAATTAATCGTAACAGGGCGGCAACGGGGAAACTACCGAGGAGTTGGTGAGCCAACAACGCCGATCGTATTGCGCGCGTGCCTAGTTGGACGAGCCCCTCGGGAATCAGAGCAACAAAGCCTGAGTGATTTCAGTCAGTTGCAGGCAGTGGCTAAAATCACTGAGCTGGCTGAGTGCAAGGGCGCAACCGGGCGGCTTCATCGCCTTTCACCGTGCGGGGCCAAGGGCGCTGCCGCGTCACCGGGTGAGCCCCGACGGATGAAAGACGACGAAGCCTGAGTCAAATGTCACTGGAATTTCACCATTGGGATTCGCGGCTTTTGCAAGGCGTGACACTCCTTGCGTAGTGTGTTAATGACCGAGCAAAAGCTATTTCTCATTGATGATTGCGGTAGATGAATTCAGGCCTTTTAATTCAGTACTCCGTGCTGACTTAAGAGGCCGGTGGTCAAGTGTTTTTTGGTGTCGCTGGCAGAACGACTGATGTGGGTGGGATGCGGACCAACTTGCGGAATGCAAGCTGGCCCTGAGCCCATCCACCGTGGACGGGCAACTGTTTCTGAGTTGCCTTACTTGCAGGAGAAACTGCCATGGCGACACTTACCAAAGCTCACAACGAGCTGTTTCGCAGGACACCCGACGAATGTTTTCCGACGTTCGAATCGCTCTACCAGAAATGTGCAGACGACCATATCGCGTCCGACGACCTGTGGAGTCGACCCCAAGAGATCGTGCTCACGCATGATATGACCTTGTGCGTCGAAGATTCGTCTGAATTTCGGTTGACCGATTGGTCGTTCTCACAACTCTGCCGCATGGCGGGCGTGAGTCGCGACACCATCAATCGCCTGTCACCCAAGACGGCCAGCAAGGCTTTCGAAGAGACATTGCCGCATTCGGACAAGCCGCTTCAATTGCTCACGACTGGCGATCACATTCGTTCCGTTCACGGAGTCGCTTATACGCGGCTGTGGAATATTGAGCTGCTGGATCTCGTGAAGGAGTTCGCGTCCGACTTTTCGCCCCCGCAAACTGCCATGGACGGACAGAGCACGGGGCTCTACTGCGGTGAGCAGGATATGTTCGCGTTCCTGATCGACCCAACGGGTTGGGCTGAGATCGAAGGCGAAGCGTTCGCCCCAGGTTTCTTCCTGTGGAACTCCGAAGTTGGTCGCCGTACATTGGGCATCCAAACCTTCTGGTTTCAACGCGTCTGTCAAAATCACATTGTGTGGGATGCTGTCGAGGTGGCTGAGTTCACTCGCAAGCACACCGCCAATGTGCGCGATGGCTTGGATGACATTCGACGCATCATTGAGAATCTGGTCGCCAAACGCGATGCACGCCGCGATGGATTCGTGGAGTGCATGAAGAAAGCCATGCACGAGCGGTTGGGCAGTGATGCCGACGAAGTGATCAAGCTTCTGACGCAACACAGTATTCCGCGAGGCCTCGTTAATGACGCCATGGAGCTCGCTCGCGAGCAAGGCGGCTTTACGATTTTCTCCGTGGTCGATGCGCTCACCAGGCTCTCCCAGTCGGTACAACTGGCTGGCGATCGTGCGGCACTCGATACCAAAATCGGCAGCCTACTTGCCCTGGCGGTGTGACCATGGATCCACAAGCAACCTGGGACATGCTGCTTCAAGCTTGGAGCAAACGAAATTGGGAAGAAGTTTCCGAGTTGAGCGAATCGCTATTGGGTTGGCTCGCCAAAGGTGGCTTTCCACCTGAGACCAACTACCCCAAAGAGCTTGGCGCAGACTGGGACTCTTCCGTCGCCCTGGCCGCTTGTGGCTTCGCACTCTGTCGTAGCCGTCAAGTGCTTGACAACGAGCACGGAATTCCTGCCGATGTTCGCTTCAGCCTGGTCTGTGCCAAGTGCCTGGACGAAGGTCCCCTATCGTTCGACGAAGCCACGCAAATGGGCTGGTCTCGCATCGAGTACTACCCAGCCGGCAAAGGCGAGAACTTCCTAGGGATCTGCTCTGTCTGCCGCGCAAGCGATTGACATCTTGCTGAACTCTGTCTTTTTCGTTGGTTGCCTCAAGTGAGTCAGCCAGTTTCTTTCTGTTACCTGAAGGAGGTGCCTCTATGGCTACCAAACAAGTTGTTCGCCCCGTGCACGAAGTCCGCTTGGGACGAATCAAAGCGGCCATTTGGGAAAACGAAACCCAGAATGGTTCGCGACACAACGTCACGATTTCTCGGCTGTATCGCGATGGCGAACAGTGGAAGGATTCGACGTCGTTCGGTCGCGATGATCTGCCGCTGGTCGCCAAAGTCGTCGACCAGGCTCATTCTTGGATTTTCGAAAACTCAGGCGGCAACGCCAGTTTCGATCCGGAAAAAATGAGCGACTAAGTTGTGGAGCTCCCGGGCGCTCCAACGACTGTTCTTCAGCCCGCCAATGTCGAAGGATTCACGCTTGAACACCAAGCCGCTGGATCTGTCACGAGTAGGTTTTTGGAAGGTTTACCATAACCACCGATCGCCTCTCACATTCTCGCCTGTTCTCTACAGCTTACCGACCTGAGAAGTTCTATTTCGCATTCTTGCTCGATCAAAAGTCATCGAGGAAGCGATGCGTGGCAATTGGTTTGAAATTGGCAACAAGCTTATACACCCAAGGATCTCTCGATCCCCAATGTCCTCATTCAGACGGCATTGGTGGCCCGCGCGATCGGCGGGGAATAGTGGGCTTTTGGCATTCCTGGCAGTGTGAGCCGTTCCCCCCACTGTAATAATAATGAACGTGGTTGAAACTGCTTGGCCGGATGCTTGCAACCAGCAAGGCAACACAAGTGCCGCCCGCACTCAAGTTCTCTGCCCGCTCGCTTCCGGTCTTAGTTGGGAAGGCATCGGTGTTATGGTTGCATCGCTCATTCGTCATCCTCCATGTCGAAGAGGGTAGACTCTTCTTTGGCTGGCTTCTTTACGGAGTCATGGCCTTCGGCGTCGCCCATTGCTTGGTCGGCATTCGCAGCAATCCTGTAGCCCAGCAACTCGAACAACTTCAGGCATTTTTCCTCTGCTGTGTGGTCAGCAGCCTCAATTGAATCGACTTCTTCCAGTTCCTTCTCCGCCCGCTCCTGTGCCTCAAAACGATCAAAAGCCTCCACAAACGGGTCATTGAGAACGTTCATTGCCTTGAGAATATCTCTTGGCTTAGCCGACATACCCTGTGAAAAATATCGGCCGTTACGGCACGCCTTACGTGGATATCGCACAATGCTAATTAGCAGGTGTAATGACGAACCTAACTGTGACTTCCAAGTGTCGTTCTGTGGCTGTGGTAAGCTAATGCGAGTGAACGATAAGTCGGGAAGAAATGAACGCTGTTGCGCTCCTTCAAATCGCTTCTTCAGAGTATCCATGATTTCATCGAGCGCATCGTCGGAGAGCTTCTTGTCGGGAAACAGATCACGGTACATACGGTTTGCATCTTCACCGACAGCCTTGCGTCTTCCATCCATGAATTTGTTAAGATCGCCCGCAATTAGCTTCGAGAGAATGCCTGCGGCCTCTGTGTTGACCCGACTATTCTCTTGCCGGAATAGCTCTTCCGCTGACTTGGGCATCCACCATTGACTGTCCGCCAGCGAGAAAGAAAACAAATGCAACAACTCGCCCGTCTTCTTCCTCCGGTTTTCTAGCTGCTTCAGTTCGTCTTCAGTTAGTGCTGAAATCCGATAACTCACTTGCCGCTTCACAGAGCCGATCTGTTTCAGCGTTTCTAATCCAAACCATTTCGGTTTAACCGGAACCTCGAATGGGGCCAGCCGAGTTGTTTTGTCCACGCTCACCAAATGCCCCATGTCGAGCAGTTGAGCGAGCTTCCGGTAGACGGGAGAGGCTTTGGGCAGCTTGTTGTCCGTCGATACCGTCGTTACCGGCGTACCATCGGCGGCAATAGCAGTGACTTCGCCAGTGACTGGATCAACGGTCACTTTGACAAGCTCTTCCCCATCCTGTTCGTCAACGCACAGTTGCTCATAAGCCGCCCATTTCTGTGCTGCCTCAACAGTTCCCTCTGGTATCACGAGCGCAGGAATGATCGCCCGTTGTTCCGTAAGCCGAGCGGCCTTGAGCCACTTCACGTCGAACCACTTCTGCCATTCCGCAGCGAGTATCGGTTCAGGTGAGAAAGCCAGTGTGAAGTGGTTGGGTTCATCCGACACGTCCTCAAAACTCGCTGATGACCCGAATAATACGGTTGGAACGGAATCATTGGCTTTATAGCACGCAACCGTGTTTTCCGGCCCGCTCCATAGTTCACAGGTGACAATGCGAACTTCGAGCGAGGCGTGGCTCGTCTGTAATTGGAGCAATGCGAGCAGGACATCGGAGGTCGTTGGGCAAGTCGGGTAGACAGCCACAATCAGTCGCACCTTCTTCTCGGTCGATGGCGACGAAGGTTTTCCATTTCCGCTATGGCTAGCCGTTGGCTCTTTGGCCAGAATCTTCTTCAATCGGGCCACCCCCACGTCCGTAACGCCGTGAACTACGCACAGAACAAGGTCTGACTCAGCAAGGAGTGCGTCGAAATCAGGTGCCGGGCCGGAACAGCCTGCTAACCGTCGAACATCTGGCCAAATGAACGGAGTCTCAATCGGCAAAGATTTCATTCGTCGTCCTCCCCATCGAAGATGGCTGGCTTCTTGTTTGGCGGGCTTGCTCGCCGCTTTCTTCTTCGAGGAGGCTTTCTTGGCGGCTCCCTTCTTACCGTGGAGTCCTTGTTTTCTTCCTCGGCGTAGCGTTCGTGGTTGAGCTTCAGTAGTCGTTGAAGGACTTCAAGGCGGGCCGATTCGCTGATGGTGAAGCGAACGCCCTGCTTGGTTTCGTGGAAGTCGCGGCCGAGTTCGAGGTCGGTCCAGCCGTGGGCGGCGGCAACGGCTTTATCCATTTCGACGTGAAGTTCTAGGAGTTTCTGGATGTTGGCGATAGAATCGTTGGGATCGTGGAAGCGGTTGTAAGTCTTGGTCAATCCCTCCTGCCGGTCGAGCATGACCTGCTTACGATGCCTAAAGTAAGTTTCTCCTGTCGTTGCGAGCATCACCGTGTAAATTGGAATCGGAAATGTCTCAAAACAATCGGTCACGGAATATCTTCGATCTTTTTTCATGGTAGGCCCGTATAGAATCGCCCATGCGTCGTGAAGTGAACTTTGGAGAATTGCAAATCAACCTCACGCAGTTCGCTGTTTGTCTTCGTGCGGGCGGTTTGACAAACCTCTGCGAGTTGGAGAATTGTCGTAACTCGCGGAGGTGTATTCGACGTCGGTCGCAAACTGATTTTAGCGAACTAGCGGTGGAGTGGGCACTTCGGTGCCAAATTGCATCAAGGCGACGGGCGCGGAACGACGAAGTGTGAGTCGGCACTAATGTGAAACTGACTCCCCTTGACCAAAGCAGCTTTAATGTCGTTCGGTCTTCCTTTATGACCGACGGTAAATTGAAGTCCTGCTGATTCGCGTGCGCTACAGGGAAACGGTTTTGTGAGTTGGCTTTGGTACGTTGGAGTACGAACCTACGGTCAAAAACCGGAATCTCCGAACTCGCACCGGTTGGACACACCAGCGCGTCGACTTGGCCAACGTCTCGACCACGCCAGATGCCGCTCCATGCCGCGAAGGGATAGCGGCTGTACTGCATATAACTCAGCCGCTCAAATTGGTCCGGGAAGTCGCGAAAATCCCATTGGCCACAAGTTGGCCCCATACCCGTGATCGCCAGTGTTAACTATCAAAATCTAGGCTAACTTTCCCGTCTATGAGCTTCAGGCGTGCACTGAATGGCTGACCTGATTTGGATTTGAAACCCTTCAACTCGGCAGTCCGTCCGTCGCGCAGAAGCGTCTTTGCGGTGCGAGCGGAAATCCGTTTGCCGGAAATGGACTTCCAGATCGTCAAGCCGCAACCTTCTCGCCAGTGGCTGCAACTGAACGATTTCGGCTGCTCGATAACCTGCGCCCCGCAAAGTGGACAAGGGCCAAGATCCGTCGAGGACTTCCCCGTCTTTGGTCGACTGGAACCATCCTCAGCACGCGTCTTCTGCGACGAGTTAGGAGAACTCTTCGATTTCTTCAGCCGGCCAGTGGACTTGCCATCGCTCTGTTCGTCACCTTGAGGTACCGAGATTTCGACTAACTCGCCCGAGTCCAACAAATTCAAGAAGAATTTCTGACCGTCGCCGAGCTTGATTGGCTCACGAAGCACGCCATGCTGCAACAGCTCGCGAATTTGACGAATGTCTAGTTGGCTGTCGCGGTAGGTCGGCTGCAGTACAAACCGGCATCCTGTGCGCCAGGCGGAACAACCATAGGCCTGCTGCCCGAAAATGACGGGCTGTCCGCATTTTGGGCATTCACCAAGTTTTGTTTCGTCGATCGCCTTATTGTCGCTGGAATGAATGAGTCCACGCGTATATTCAGCTATTTCCTGCATGAATCGTTCGGGTGATGCCTGGCCAGCTTCAATCCTATTGAGTTTTGACTCCCATTCTCCGGTAAGCTCAGGTGATTTGAGGTTGTGATCCCGCACAATCGCCACCAGGTAGCGGCCAAGTTCTGTCGCGACGAGGTTTTTCTTTTCGCGAAGAATGTATTGGCGCTTCAATAGAGTTTCGATGATGGCCGCACGAGTTGCCGGAGTGCCCAGTCCTTTCTCCTTAAGCGCTTCCCGTAGCTCGCCTTCCTCGACGAGCTTACCGGCTGTGTCCATCGCGCCCAGCAGTGTGTTCTCGCTGAAGTGCTTGGGTGGAGTCGTTTGCCCCGGCTTAATAAAGGGCTCATGGGGTCCACTCTCACGCGGCGCAAAATTCGGCAAGCTCTGTTCGTCCTCCCCGTCCGGCTCCGCAGACTTCCGAGGAAACAACTCGGTCCAGCCGGGCTCAACCAGTCGCACACCACGCGCACGAAATGGCACGTCTTTGGCGATACCGTCGACCGTCGTCACTTCCTTCAAACAAGGAGGATAGAATGCTGCGATAAAGCGCACCACGATCGCGTCGTAGACCTTCTGATCTTGGTCACGCAATGCTCCCGGCACGGATCCGGTTGGGATAATGGCATGGTGGTCTTTTACTTTCTGCTTGTTGACGATTCGCCCATTGAACGGGAGAGCCTTTAAGTCAAGCTTGGACACTTCGTTGGGTTTGATCGATTGCAACTGCCGTAGAATCCCAGGGACCTCTTTCTGCATGTCCGTAGTTAGGTAGCACGAGTCGGTGCGAGGATACGTAATCAGTTTAGCTTCATAAAGTGATTGGGCACTTTGCAGTGTGTTGGCGGCCGATATTCCAAAGCGACGATTCATATCGCGTTGCAATTCCGTCAGGTCGAATAAC
>JBGSJT010000340.1:0-3324 GCA_041741715.1 Pirellulaceae bacterium
TGCCGACAAGGCCTAGTTGTCATGACAAGTTGGTATCCACCAAATTCCGCACGCTGGTTGATGATTGTCATCCTAGCTGGCACTCTATTGACGGCAGCGGGCTGTAGTGAGCCCGAAGATTCTAAAGGAGCTCCAGGAAAGGCAGGTGCAGGAAAAGGTGGTGGAGGACCTGGGGGGAGTCCTGCCGAGGAAGTGACCGTCAGTGGTGAAGTGCTCAATATCGAACCGGTAGCCTGGCCAGTAGTGGCCCGTGTGCAGGGGAGCCTCTCAGCCGATGAAGTTTCCACGATCGCTGCCAAAGTTGCAGGCCGGATCGTGGAAGTCAATTGCGATCTAGGGGATGTGGTCCAACAAGCGGAACCGCTGATCAAGCTGGACAATACTGAATACGCGCTGCGCGTCGTGCAAGCGGAGGCGCAATTGTCGCAAGTGCGAGCGGCGATTGGGCTCAAGACAGGTGATCCCGTCAGCCAGCTCGATCCGCTGCGTGCTCCACCGGTGCGCGAAACCCGGGCGTTGCTCGACGAAGCCCAGCAAAACGTGGCGCGATTGAAAACACTGTTTGCCCAGCGAGCCATTGTGGCCACTGATCTTGAGGGGGCTCAGTCGGCGGAGCAAGTTGCCGATGCGCGATTCAATTCGTCGCTCAATAGCGTGCGAGAAAAAATGGCGCTGGTTGACGTGCAATCCGCTCAACTCGATCTGGCCAAACAACAACTGAGTGATACTGTGATCGCTGCGCCGTTGGATGGTGTGGTGCTTAACCGCTTTGTGGCCGTTGGAACGTATCTTCAGATTGGTCAGCCAGTCGTAGAGTTAGCCAAGACGAACGTGCTTCGCTTTCGTGCTTCGCTACCCGAGCGATTCTCGCAACAACTAAAGATCGGTCAACGCGTGCGTTTGACCATCGGTGGTGAACTAAGGGAGTCGAAGATCGAACGGATTAGTCCCGCGCTTGATCCGCTCAGTCGCTCGTTGGTCTTCGAGGCGCTGATTACCAATTCCGACAATTTATTGCGAAGTGGCCTCTTTGCGCAAGCGGAGATTGTGTTGGATGAAGCGGCCACCGCCATTGCCATCCCCAGTACCGCGCTCGTTCGCTTCGCGGGGATTGATAAGGCCTGGCGCGTGCGCGATGGCAGGACGAGCGAGGCGGTGCTGCAGATTGGACGCGAAGTGGAGGGGATGATCGAAGTCCAAGAGGGATTGTTGGCTGGCGATCAGATTTTGCTCAATGGTGCCACCGGTCGCGTCGGCAAGTACATCGGCCCGCAACCAGACCAGCAGAGAGCCAAGGAGTTAGTCGTCGCAAAAGTAATTCCCCATGATGCGGGTGGTGCGACTGACCCGCCTGTCGATGAACCAAGTACCAGTCAGGGTAAAACTAGTGCTGATGATGTTAAGGTTGCTTCCCCCGGTCCAACGCATTAGTCATAGCGAGCGGTAAACAATGTATTGGTTGGCGGAAATCTGCGTGCGCAGGCCTGTTTTGGCACTGATGATTATTGCGGCCATGGTCTGCGCGGGCTTGACCGCTTTTCCGCGTCTGGGGGTGGATCGCTTTCCGAATATCGATTTGCCGACTGTCTACGTCCGCACGTCGTACCCTGGTGCGGCATCGATTGAAGTCGAATCGGAAGTGACCCAACTGCTCGAAGATGCGGTGGCCACCGTGGCTGGTATTCAGGAGCTGCGGTCGATTTCCAGCGATGGCAGTTCGTTTGTGATCATTACCTTTGGACTCGATCGCAACGTCGATGCGGCCGTGCAAGATGTGCGCGATGCGATTGCTGGTACAGCCAATCGATTACCACCTGGAGTCGATCCACCGGTAGCCAGTAAGAGCGATCTGGATTCATCACCAGTGATGACACTGGCTGTCTCCGGTCCGCGTAAACCGAGCGAATTGTACTACTTAGCCGATAGGTTCGTCAAAGGCGTTATCGAATCATCGCACGGCGTCGGAGAGGTGGCGATTGCTGGTGCATCGGATCGCGCGGTGCAAGTTCGTGTGGACGCCAATCGCTTGGCCGCCTACGGCCTCTCGATTCTGCAAGTTCGCGAGGCGCTGGTGCGTCAGAATACGGAGATTCCCGGCGGACGCGTGGACGAGGGGTTTCGCGAGCGAGCGTTACGCACGATGGGACGCGTAGCCGATAGTCGCTTTTTTCCACAGTTGGTCGTTGATACGGTCGGAACCGTGCCAGTGCGACTGGCCGATTTGGGAGAAGTGGTCGATGCCACTAAGGAGCAACGCACGCTGGCGCGACTGGAAGGGGAGCCAGCGGTAACGCTTCGCGTGCAGCGTCAAGCGGGTGAGAATACGGTTCGCGTAGTAGCCGGGATCAAGGAGCGACTGGAACGCTGTAAGACGCTTCTCCCGCCTGACGTTAAAGTCACCATCATTCAAGACCAGTCGCGGTATATCATCGCCGCCTTGCACGAAATCGAAGGACACTTGGTCTCCGGTTCCATCTTGGCTTGTTTGACCGTACTGCTCTTCATGAAGTCATGGCGGTCGACGTTGATCGCTTCCGTGGCTATTCCCACTTCGATCATTTCAACCTTCGCAGTCATGGGGCTATTTGGTTTTACACTCAACAACGTCACCATGTTGGCTCTGGTGCTGATGGTGGGTGTGGTCATTGACGACGCGATTGTCGTGCTCGAAAATATTTTTCGTTGCATCGAAGAGAAGGGGATGGACCCTGTTACCGCGTCGATTTATGGGACGCGTGAGATTGGTTTGGCCGTGTTGGCGACGACGGTATCGCTGGTTATTGTCTTTCTGCCCGTTTCGTTTTTGTCGAGTGTCACGGGCCGCATGTTGTTTGAATTCGGTGTGACCGCAACCGCCGCAATTCTGCTGTCGATGCTGGTCAGTTTCACATTGACGCCGATGATGTGCAGCCGACTGTTAAAGCCTGCTAAGCGAGCTGCGGATGGCGCGGCGCCAAGCTCGCGACGAGGTTTGTATCACTTGATAGAAGTGGGCTACATGGCTTGCCTGCGATTGTCGATGCGGTTTCGCTTTTTAGTGTTGCTGCTGGCCATTGGCGTGATTGCGAGCAACATCCCACTGTATAACAACTTGAACCAAGACTACATTCCGACGAATGTGGACGAGTCGGAATTCGAAATGCGCGTCACCGCTCGCGAAGGCGCCAACATCGTGGCGATGGACGACGCCTTGAGAGTTGTCGAAGCCGAACTGAAAAAAATCGACGGAGTTGAATTTGGGCTGACTGTCATCGGCTCGCGTGGCACGGGAGGGGTGAGTAGTGGCGAAATCTATGTTCGTTTGACCGATGCGGAATCGCGCAG
>JBGSJT010000341.1:0-13029 GCA_041741715.1 Pirellulaceae bacterium
TGGCTGCTCGCCAACCCTCAGCACACCTGGACCATTGACGCTGTCCGGCGCCAGGAGCGCAAGCAGAAACGTCAAGTTCCCAAACGTCGCAGGCCGACTCGATAGCACGCGCGGCAACTCAGTGCAAGATGCACTTCACCGTACGCTCACGCTTAAGCTCTGTACGTTCGACGAGCCAATTGGCGGTCTGGATCTTTCTTCGGACGGCAAACAATTGGTCGTGGCCAGTCGCTCCGGGAAATTCCGAGTTTTCGACACCGACTAAAGTTAGCGGTTTGCAGCGCATCTCCGCTTCTGTTTTTTCGCCCGAATTCTGCGAGAGGGATTGTTACAAATGCTCTCAATGAACCTACCGTTGCCAACTCGGATTATTGACACGGTAAGTTCATCCGTGGTTCGGGATACGTTATCATCAGAGGACTTAAATTTACCAGCGTTCTTCGGTATGAGCTTGCCGTGCGATGTCGTCGACGTTAGGTATTTGCCGAAGACTTGGCACTGTTTTTTTGAACCGAAATTTGTGACGTTCGCTGCGACCGACGAACAAGTAGATTGCTATTCGATGACTCCTCAGCCGCAACGTAAGAACTGCCAAATGGTAAAACTAGACGCTAGCCTACGTTTACATACCCTGTCGGGTTCGCTGAGCGGACATGTGTCAGAGTTGGGTTGTGGCGACGTGTTGGTCATCGGCCGCGAGCAAAGCTGCGATTTGGTGCTTAGCGATCGCGGCGTATCGCGGCAGCATGCGACGATTAGTTTTGTCGCTCAAAAATGGCAAATCAAGGACTTGGGCAGCACCAACGGACTTCAGCTTACTCGCGCGATTAGTGGAAAAACGGTGGAGCTAAGGTCTGATTGCATACACCTGGAACATGGCGACCAGTTGGCAATTGGCGAAGCTAGTCTGCGAATTGAATTGACACCACCAGCCGATTCGCCGACAGAGCTACTTGCGCCCTGCGTGGCCGTCGGACCGACAGAATTGTTGACGCCGCAATCCAAGACACTCAGCAATCCGATGCGGGCTGATAAGACGTTTGCGGGTGCTAACAATATCGAAGCCGAGAATGCGGACGGCCCGGCGGTTCACGACGCTTTTTTTTCAGAGTGCACAAAAGAAGCCAGCTTCAGCGAGCAGCAATTGCCGTTTTTTTTCCGTAATTACCAAATCGAAAAAAAGATCGGTGCTGGAGGGATGGGTGAAGTGTTCCTGGCGTCGAATACTAGCGAAAGATCCAATCCGGCTCGCCTGGCAGTCAAGTTTCTGCGCAATCAACGAGGTTCGTCGGATCAGGACCGCGCTAGATTTGTACGCGAAATGGAGATTTCTGCGCAACTCAAGCATTCTTCGATCGTCGACTGCCTGGATTGCGGCGAAGAGCGCGGCCAGCCTTTTATTGTAATGCCTTATTGCAGTGGCGGAAATTTGGCGGAATTGCTTAAGCGGACGGGCGCACTGAATCTCAGGCGTGCGTTGCGGCTACTCGATCGACTTCTCGCAGGAGTCGAGCATGCTCATCAGGCAGGCATTGTCCACCGGGACTTGAAGCCTTTTAACGTGCTGCTAGCCAAGGATTCGCTAAACAAGTTCGTACCCAAGATCAGCGATTTTGGCTTGGCGAAGAGCTATCTCCAGGCTGGTGATTCAGGAATGACGGTCAATGGTACCGTGGGAGGAAGTTGGGCCTACATGCCCAAGGAACAACTTACCAACTTTCGTTTTGTGTCGCCTCAAAGCGATGTGTGGAGTCTCGGGGCCATCCTCTACGAATGCTTGACTCAAAAGCTGCCCAGGCCAATGAAACCAGGTGTTGATCCGATTCGCACGATTTTGGATTCGGAACTGGTGTCAATTATGGACATTTTTCCCGGTATCCCCAAACGCGTCGCGCACTTCATCATGAAATCGCTCTCGCCAGAAGCAGCGGATCGCTATAAGGACGCTGGGCAAATGCGTGCTGCCCTCCGCACGGTCGCCAGTCACGAAGGAATCGAACTGTGAAGGAGTGGCAGACCCGCAGGGAATCGCCCGCCAAAGCGGATACTCCCCTGGAAACTCTGGCGGAGAGCAGTCCGCTGCGCCCCATACGACGACCTGTGTATCCTCGTTTGACTCTATTGGACGAAGGTTCCGACGAGGCCGGCGAAACCGTTCGTATTCGCACGGAGAGCTTGACTATAGGACGAACCCAAGGCGATTTGTCCTTTCCCGCGGAATCAATGATGTCGGGTATTCATGCCAGGATTTCGCTCTCTCAAGTAGCTCCCGACAAGTGGATGTGGACCCTTGAGGATCTGTCCAGCCGAAACGGTGTTTTTGTCCGACTTCCCTCGTTTTCGATTACTCCCGGTAACGAATTCCTATTGGGCGGTACCAAGCTGGTAATGCATGGCGAAAAGGCTGTGACTCGAGATTTCTCCGCCGACGTTGTTAGTTTTGAGCCCTACTACGCTTCCCCAAGCTCAATCCGCAAAAAGCCTGAGCTCGAAGTGCAAGGTTACCAGTTCTCTCAAGAGACGAGTTCGATTCCTATAAACAAGCGAAAAATGGTACTCGGACGCATAGGGGTAGCGGAAGCTTTTTTTTCGATCGACCCATTTGTCGAACCCCAACATGCGGTAGTTATGCGAAATGAACAGGGGGACTGGCAAGTTCAGGACCAGGATTCCCTCAACGGAGTTTGGCTCAGAGTGTCTCGGGCATTCCTATCGAGTAAACTTGAATTCCTAATCGGTGAACAACGATTTCGTTTTGAATTGCCAGAACCTTTCTAAGGCCGAAGAGGCTTGCCATACGATGCAACCCAAGACCCGACTAACGATTGGATCAGCAGATACGGCAGATGTGCAACTTAATACACCTACCGTCTCGCAGCGACACTGCGAACTGGAGTGGAGCCAGGGGGCGTGGCACATCACGGATTGTAACTCGACCAATGGCACATTTGTCAATGGACAGAAGATTCTACAGCGCACCAGGCTGAACGATGACGATCGAGTCACACTTGGGCGTGGAGTCCCGTTACATATACCTGCAATGCCTCACCCCCTCATTCCTCCAGTCGCGACTCCATCAAGTTCAATCTCTGTACCCTCAGGGACTTCGATATTCGTAATCGCAATAGTGGCTGGATTGCTAGGGGTGATCTGTATCGCCACGCTAGGCATTTTCACTTTCCGCAGATTGACTCCAGTTCCACCGATATCGCAAACTATTCAGCCAGCCGAGACGAAACAGACCCCTGCCAGCAATCCACCGCCAGTGGAAACGGCTGACACGACAGCCATTCCGAAAGAACAGGAGTCGACAGTTGCTCTTTCCGCGAAGCTTGGACCAGTGTTGGCGATCGTGGTTGAAACCGCAGACCAAAGCCAACGGGTGCTATTGGGAACAGCGGTGGCCATTGAACCGCATCGCTTGATCGCGTTGGCATCGGTCGTCGATGCTGCGCACGGCGTCAGAGAGCAGTATCCGCGCGTGGCCATCATGTCGCCCGCACTATCCACCCAACCTATCTCCGTGAGCTCGCATGGGCTGCATCCCAAGTATGAAGCAGCGTTGAGGGAGCTTGCAATTTTTCGCCAAGAACTACAGTCAAAACTTGACTCCTTAGCAGATCTCGAGAAGCCTGCCCTTGACGAGAGTTTGGCTTGGTCGCAGCGGCTTGATCAGATCATGAGCAAACTTCGACTCCATGACTTGGCTTACTTGACGGTGGAAGCGACACTTGAGTCGATTGCGACAACTATTGCCCCGCCAAGCGCGGAGACTTTCGACTGTCGCCTGAATGGATTTCCAACTCTGGACGCGGTGCCTACGATTGCCAATGACTTAGAAAACTATCAACTGGACCTTCCAGCTCGCTGGTTGATGAACGAGCGAGGTGAATCTGGTCCCCGCAATGCAGCGATTGAGTACACGGCGTTTTCATCGCTCGTCAAGCCCGTCTCGCTCGCCTGCATCGACCAGCAGGACAATCTAGTCGGTCTATGTGGGGCCAGCGAGTCAGTTCAAACCGCAGGGGATCTCGATCGCGTCCCAGTTATTCCGTTCGCTAAGTTTTGGGAAACGAAGTGAGAGAGCAAACCATGCCAGTTAAACGCAGATGTTTCGCTTTGTATTCTATGTTTGTGATCTCTTTAGCGGGAGTCGAAGCGGGAGCTCAGACGCAATCCCCTGTGGCAACCCTGGATAATGCAACTCGCATTGCTAATCAGAAGAAACTTCTGGAATTCGTGCTGCCAGAGAACCGGACGAATCCATTGCGGGAATCACTGACCGAGTCACTCCTATCGTCTTATGCATCTGGGGCTCCTGAATGGGATGAGCTGAAACATGAAGAGCAACGAGCAGCCATCGCAGAGGCGAGACACCAGCGACTGTTTAACTCGACCACATTCGTGGACGCGATGTTGTTGAAGGGCAGGGAAAATCCACAACTGCGACAGATCGCTAAACGTGCCATCGACGGGGAAGTGAATGCGATGCTGCTTGAGCTGCAAAAGGCGAGTTACGCAACGTCGCTGGAACGTCACCGAACCAGAATAAAGAATAAACTCACGACCATCAATGAACTGGAAATTGCACCTACGTCGGCTGCATCTGGGAATCGCCAAAACTTTTTGTTAGAAACCATGCAGGGCAAAGCCTTGGAATTCGGCTACTCGGTGTCGCAAGGCACGGAATTGGGGGCCGCGTTGATGGAAATCAAACTATCGGACGAAGACCTTTCAAGGATCAGAATAAAGACTTTGGCAGGAGGTGGCGGCTGGGTTTCGTTCGGCCTGCTCGAAGGCTCTGGGACGCTTGGTCAGCTGCCATTTGTTCTGAGAAGCCCACAACTAAGCGACGAATTCGCAGTTGTGGATGGGCTGATGTCCGCGCTGGCAAAGGTCGATGGCACGAGTCAAGATTTTTTTGAGAAGACTACGCTGCTTCGGCGCGCTATCGAAACTTATGAAGCAGCCTTCTTTCAACACCTTGGCAGTGCCCAAGCTGCGGCCCGCGCAGGCGTGCAGAGCTATGCCAAATGGAGCAAAGGACGCGATTACATCCGAGGTCTCAAGGCAACGCTAAACTGTCTTGAACTGGAAGGAAATCCTCGAATTCTTCAGAATCGTTTCAAATACGATGTTGGAAAATACGGCAATGGATTGCTGCCACTAGTAACTTTTGTGGCCACCAACAGTTGTCAATTCGCGGAGGCCAACGCAGGTGATGAAGACGCCTACGTTCGACTTCATCGTGGACTGCTCAAACTGCAGGCGTTGTTGGAAACCGAGTAGGGCGTACCCGAATTGCTCAAATGTTCGTGTTGTGCACAGGATTTTTAACGCGTATGACCCCAGCAATCAAAACGAGTTGCGAACAATGCGGCGCTTCGTTGAAAGTAAAAGCGGAGCTCATGGGCAAACGCGTAAAATGCCCCTCGTGCGAACAGCCAACGTACTTGGTAGAACCGGCTAGCGAATCCTCAAACAAGAGCCCAGTAGTCAAGCAGGAAACGGTGGCTAATTCGGCTGGTGACACCAGTATTGACCAGACTGCCACTGCGCCGGCTCAAGCCGTGCCGGCACAGATTGGCAAACTCGGACGATTCGAAATCCGGGAATTGCTTGGCGCTGGAGCTTTTGGCCGAGTCTACAAAGCCTACGATCCGCAGTTGGAGCGGTTTGTCGCCTTGAAGATCCCGACGTTTTTGTCATCGGATCAACAACGAGTTAAGCGGTTTATTGCGGAAGCCAAGCACGCCGCGCGCCTCACCCACCCCAACATTGTGCAAGTCTACGAAAGCGGTCAGATTGGCGGCAAGTACTACATCGCTACTCAATACGTCGACGGTGAAACGTTGGCTTCGCTAATAAAGCGCGATCCTGTGGACACACAGCAAGCTGCACAGTGGGTAAGTCAACTCGCGGATGCCGTTTCCTACGCGCACCAGCAGGGTATCATCCATCGAGACCTCAAGCCTGAAAATATCATGCTCGATGAAAATTATCGACCGTTAATTATGGACTTTGGGCTGGCTAAACGAATCGATGATGACGCCAACCTGACCCGCGACGGCTCGTTGCTGGGCACACCCGCCTATATGTCACCCGAGCAGGCTCGCGGCGAAGTTGACAAGCTTGGCCCAGCTAGCGATCAGTATAGCCTGGGGGTCATTCTTTATCGTCTACTTGCTGGGACCACTCCCTTTGTTGGTCCCTCGCATGTAGTCATTGCCAATGTGGCTATTTCACCCGCTCCCTCGTTGGCGGACTGCGGAAAGTTTGTGCCTGATGGGTTAAACGCCATCTGCGACAAAGCCCTCGCTCACGACGCTAGTGGCCGGTACGGCGACTGCGCTGCTTTAAAGGCCGACTTGAACAACTGGCTGGCTGGTCGCCCTCTATCTGTCCGGCCACAAGCCAGTGAGAAGAAAAGTCTTGAGCGTAGTGGCTGGTATCGCACTCGGATTGTGCAGATAGCATTGGCTTTAGGTGTTTCATTGTTGTTGGTGTGCGTTTTCGCTTTCTTCCTCAGGCAACGTATGGAGGTCGCCGTTGATGCAAATACTGGTTCCCCAAACGATGCTGATGCCAATGTTAGCATGGAGATAGACGGTGGAGAAGTACTAGTTCCTCAACTGGTTCCCACTGAAGTCGCAGATGCGGCGCCCCTTTCAGAATCCGTCGCGGCACCTCGTGTGAATACGGTTACACTGGACGCGATAACAAATGATGCTCAACAATCGTCCGTCCGCAATGACTCAGATTCGAGCCCACTTATGCGGAGGCGCGCGTATCAAATCGTCGCAGGCGGGATCGATTTTAGTAGTGATCCCAATCCTCCAAAAAATAAGTATGTTCCTAAGTCGGAAATAGAACAGAGTATTCTCAGCCTGGGTGCCGCGGTTACCGGGGAAGAAGATCGGCTCCTAATTGACTCAATGAATCGGCCTGACTTTAAACAGATCATTGAATTGGCCAAGCAGCTGGGACCTCGCTTAAATCAAATTCGAGTGCCTGCAGGCCACAGAGGTGCGATGGACGAGCTTGCCACACTTGTTAACCTGCAGCATGTGAATGCAAAAGATTGTCATTTCGCTGGAGACGAAATCGCTCAAGTGACAGCAACCATGCCTCAGATAAATGCCGTATCATTCGCAGGCTCGAACATAACTGAGCAAGGCTTTGCAGCCCTATGCGGTATTTCCGGCCTGAAGGTTGCAGTTCTCAATGATACTAAGCTGCCCAGCTCCTCGTACTCGCTTTTAAAGAATTGCCCTTTGCTTGAACAGATCATTTTAGATCGGACGAGAGCCAATGACGCTACCATTCGGTCCTTAATTAACCAAACGAACGTTCGGCATCTTGCGCTGTCCGCCACCGATATCTCAGGGATCAGCTTAAGCCTTCTTTCCAACTACCGCAAACTTGAATCGTTAGATTTGTCCTATACCCAAATCATGCCGAACGAATTGGCATGGTTCCTAGAGCTAGATTCCATTCGTGGAAAGCTTGAGTTCCTGGATATTTCGGGAATTGCCATGAGTAACGAGCTGCTGTTGGCAATTAGCAAATGCCCAAGACTGAAAACTGTATTTATGAACAACTGTGACTTGAAAAGTTTCGATTTAGTGCAAATGCTAAGCGGGAGTAGCCTTGATCGACTCGACCTATTTCAATCTGATTTAGACCTGGCCTACTACCAACAACTGTGTTTGATCAAACCTGAGGCGCTGATTGGCTACACGTCTTTTCGGCCACATCTAAAGAATGCACTTGTTGATCATTTCATTCCTGAAATGTGGGTTTTGAGAAACTATGGTGAGTCAAATGCCATTGCCATCATGGAGCCAGACCGGATTCGAGTCACCGTGACTAGAAAACCAACGCATCGCTGGCAAGTGGCACTAGAATACAGAAAAGTAAAGCTTCACATTGGCACTCGGTATCGAGTTCTACTTGAAGCTATGGCTGACAGACCAAGGGATATTGCCGTTAGAACTGGAACTTATATCATCCAGGATACAAGTTTCGAAAAACTGAATGCTGTTTTGACGCTAGAAAAAGATTGGAAGCAGTTCAGCTATGAATTTCAGGCAGCCAATCCACTTGAGACCATGAATTGCTTTAAATTGGAGTTGGGTTCAGAGCTAGGGACTGTTTTTTTCCGGAATATCTCATTGGATCCTGTAGATTAGGTGACCGAACGCTTGACGAAATTGACATCGCTATTCGGATCTCGGGCGCGCGGTCGTCAGTTATCGCCTGCGGATCGCTTCTGACGCTTGGGCCGATAGGCCCCAAGGATTTTGTTTGCAGTGGCCCAGCTGGGGCCTATCGAAGTCGTAGTAGTTTGAAGAAGCGATATAGACTGCGATCATGAGATTACGAAGCGGCTGCGCCAATCTATGACCGCGCGCAGATACAAGTAACTATGGTGAACGAGTAAGTAGGTGATATCGCGACCTAATACAACACGGTGAGACTCCACGGTCGGCTTTATGACTCCCCAAACAGTGCTCAAACGCCGTTAGCGAGCGATCTTAGGTGCGCGAGATGGCAAATTGCGAAAGTCCCAGCACTGTGCAGAAAGATGAGCGGCTTCTAGAAAGTGGACAACGAGCTTACCGGGCTGTGCCACCCTCAGCGGCCATATGCCGACCCCGGACGCCTGCCTAGAGGTAGGTCGATTGCTTATTTCAGGCTGATTTTCTCTGGAACGTCATCCATTCCCCAATACTGGTGCTGGATCTCAGCTTCGTACACTGTCACGATGCGGAAGCCAGACGGATCTTCGCCCAAAGGTCGACCGACCGGACCGGTCGTGATCATTTCCATTGTCCCTGCCCGGCCGTAGGCATTGCGGTGGTAGTGGCCTGCAAAAACGGCTCGGACATCCGCCTGCTTCAGTTGATCAAGCAAGGGTGTTCTCCGTTCCATCGGTATGTTGAAGTACTGATCCGGCTCGTCTTCCTCAGCGAGAAAAAGAGGGTGATGCTGAAACAACAAGATATGTTTTGCCTTCGCGGACTTCGCATCCCGGAGTTGCTGCTCAAGCCAACTTTGTTGAGCGGCCAGCACTTCGGAGGCGCCACTGGGATCTTTTAGCACGCTGGAATTCAAGACGATGTTGCAGACGCCACCCACCCAAAACGAAAAATAGTCATCGCCAAAATTCTTTTGATAACTCGCTATGGAGGTAGCAGTTGGTCGATTTCCGACGTCGTGGTTGCCACACACGCACACGAGTGGGATCTCCGCGTCGACCTTCGAGAAATCCTGATGGTACTGTACAACCTGAGCCTGATAGCGCGGGTGGTCCGGTGTCGCATTCGTCAGGTCGCCGCATACAATCACAAACCGCGGTCGAAGACGGTTAATATGTTCCACCGCATGCTGTGCCAGAGCCACTTCCTGTTCGAAGCCTTTATTCCCGGTGAACATGCCATACTGCGTATCGGCGAGTTGCAAAAAGAAGAAGGGACGTCGCCAGGTCCGTTCGCGTTCCGAATCAAATGCCTTGAAGGTTCGATTCGCTGCCTGCGTGAAACGCTCGGTCACCTCGACGGCCACTGTCTGGTGTGCTTCTCTAGCCGAGCTGCGTTTCTGCTCTTGAATGATGGGTTCGGACGCTGATAAGCTCGTTAAGCCGATTGCTGAGATCAACGCTACGACAATGATTCGGATGCATTCCATTCGACTGACGCTCTCAAGAAAAGTTTTGAACGGAAGTCGATTGTAGCAGTTATCAACCCCTCTTATCACGGCCTTTCCTAGATGCCGCACTTTAGGGAACAACGGATGCTTCTCTTTTGCAGTCAGTCTGCGAAGGCCAAAAATTCACCTACGCTGGGAGAACTAATCGAAGATCGCTCGGACGCATCAAGCCTATTGCGTTCTGGCCGATCGATTAAAGTGCATCATTAAATCTGTCTCAGTTGTCTTTGACTCCCGTACAGCGAAACCAGCTTGCAGCCCTCCGTCGCCCTCCGCACAACATCCCGCCAGCAGTGACGATCGGAAAGCGAAAATAAATAGGAGACAAGACACCCACCCGCAACGCAAGGCTGCGGCCAACAAGGAAGGGCTTCCAACCAAAGGAATTCTTACGACCTGATTCCTATATCTCTTAACAGCTTGAGCCAACTGAGATCGCTTGACGTACCGCCAGGGATTCGCGTTGTTACCATGTTAAAGTCGCGGCATTCTGCCGTTCGGCTTATGCTCTACCGACTTTGGCGATGATTGGTTCGGCGTGGTAACTTTCGATTTTCCTGATGGCCTTTTTCGTAGCAGTGTCAGTATCGAGGTGGTCAAAGAATTTCCCCTAAAGTGCAGCTAAAAGACATCGATCCAAGTATTCGATTAGCAGTCTCGCAGGGGAAAATTCCTAGACGTCTTGAATTGGCAGGTTTGGTTAGCGTCTAATTTTTGATGACCGGCGCAGGAGGAGCTACTGCCGCATCTTTATCGTCCCCAACACTAGAATCCGGAACATTTTCCTCCATCCATTGCTGGCTCTGGACAAACAACACGTCAGGGTGCAAAAATGCTCGGTAGTAGGCTTGACTATTCGATCCGTGATTCTGAATCACCACCCGACGCTCCTGCGCAAATGCGGCCTCCACTTGCGCTTCAGATAGCTGTTGTCCCTGAGAGTCGAAAATTAAGACGGCACTAATTGGGCAGCTCAGTATCTGATCGTAGAGCCAAACAAACTCTGTGTAGGACACTTCCCTTGTTCGTACTTCGGGTATCTCCTCTCGTTCTACAACCGTCCGGGTGGTACCATCGGGGTCAACCTGTTCGCGGGTTACTTCCACCTCTTGCATTATTGTTCGCTGCTCTTCCCGTACACCGTCCTCGAATCTAAACAGGGGGCGAATGATATAGAAACGTCCTAACTCGCGATCGTACTCAGCCAGGGAAAAATCGAGGGCATTGAACTGCGGTTCAACTTGTGGTAGTTCCAGATCAGCATCCAATGAACGACTAACTGTCGTTAGCTGTAATTCAGGAAACTTGTCTGGAGCAGGGGTGCAGCCGACGACCAACAGCGAAATCCCAGACATTAGCATTGTTCCAGTAAGGTACTTCATGATCTTCTCCTCACAGCGAAAGGTAAATCTGTCGCCAAAGTGGTCGACAGGCACCTGGTAAACGCCCAAACTGGACAACGACTGCGCGGTGGATCACAATTATTCTTGAAAAGTAGTTCTTACCGCTGACCAGCGGACAATTGGTAATTTCGCGGAGGTATGAACGGTGGATCGGTTGGAAGCAAAATCGACGGTGCTCTCCATTCTGCATGGCACGACCGCGGAGGACGCTGCAACGCGTGCGACTAGCCTTAGGCGATTGTGCGAGCAGTACACTGCTCCACTGGTCGCCTATCTGCATGTGTCACGCCGCATTCCATTAGAAGACGCCGAAGATCTCGTAAATGAATTTTGGACGCAGAAGCTCTTGGTACCCTCTGCGCACGAGAATATCGTGGCAAAGTATTTCCAATCCAGTGCATATGGCCCCACCCGCGGATTCCGGAAGTTCATTTTCCGCTCTGTCGCGAATTTCCAGCTTGATCATGTCAAGAAAATACAGCGTCGCGGCAAAACGCTGAGCCTTGAGCAACTGGAGGGCTGGCAGCCTACCAGCGATGGTTTGGTTGACCCGGAATTTGACCGCATATGGGCACGTCACATTCTCGGCCAAGTGGTGGATATAGCGCGAGGTGAATGCGAACTGAAGGGGCAACAAGACATGTGGCGATTGTTTGTCGCGTGTATTTCACAGCCCTTGAACAACACCCAACGTTCCATGTCGGAACTTGCTGTGCTACATGGCTTTGATAATGCTAAGCAAGCAAGTGCAGCCTTGATCACGGTCTCACGAAAGTTTGATCGCTTGCTCAAGTCGCTGGTGGCAAATTACCTTCCCGGGCAGGAAACCACCGAAGAAAACGAGGCACTTATTGCAGAAGTTAATGATTTGCGTGAGATACTATCCCGTCCCGGTGTGGTCAACGTTGAAAGTCTCGGATTGCTCGAAAATCCCGGCGAACCAGCCCAAATGAATCGGGGTGAGACCGACGGCAACTTGACCTGCCTGAACTTCAGCCACAATCGGATAAGCCATTCGGATTTGACCAGCTTGTGGCAAGCCTTGCTTGAACAACGGTTGCTCGATTGGCTTCCGGAATTTTCGGGACCGATAGCGGTGGATTGGCACTCTCTTAGGTTTGGCGATCTTGCGAACTGGGCCAACCCGCATCTGGAACTTCTCAGAATGGTGCATCAGTATTCAAAGCGACAAGGTACAAGCAGCCAAGAGACAGCCTTTGAATTTGTGAGGCTTCCTAAAGAATTCTTCTCGGTTATTTATCTGACGGCAATTGCCGTATCGTACCTTCAATTTTGCACCCACCTTTCCAAAGCTTCTCGAAGTCAGCTCGTCGAGTGGGTCGATGCGGCAGCACTATTTCCATGGTTAGACTCTCGAACCAGGGAATTATTGGTTGATTTTCAAGACAACCTCTAGGTTTGAAAGCAGCGAATCCCGCCCAACGCAGTCGAAACAAAAAAGATCACCGTTGGCTTCTAACCAGAAGGAACCTTTTGGATAAGACCAGCTGTTTTTCATTAGCCGAAAAGGACCTGCATTACGTCTTAAGAATTGATTGACCTCTTGAAGCTTCTGAGTCTCAACAACACTGCATGCCTTATTCGCGGGCGACTAATCCGGAATAATGGCTGTTCGCTCAGAGACCGCCCGAATCGACCGACAAAAGCAGATTAGGAGGGTTGATGGCTGGCGACCTGTCAAGCCGTAGTCACATCCGCTTCCGCCTGCCTTCATCATCGGGTCCAAGGGGCCTCCGGCCTCGCCGGGCGAGACCCGATGATGAAGGCCGACGGAAGCAGGTTCTAAAAACTTTGAACTTTATGTGCAACAGTTCCCGAGCTGGGGAGCACAACGATAATTGATTGCTGGGATTCGCAAGGCAGTCAATCATCAGACGGTGCTTGGTTGCAATCG
>JBGSJT010000342.1:0-4612 GCA_041741715.1 Pirellulaceae bacterium
GCAAAGCAAATGGTGGAACTCCGCGTCCAATTCTACGAACCGTGGCACAGCACGTTTGCCTGCCGCTGTCTGTTGCTGTCGAAGATTGCGTTCGATCGACGCAACTTGCTTGTCTGAAAGCTTGCCGGCAATCGCCTTTGCGATGTGACCTTCGAGCGCCTTGCGTAGCTCAAACTGATCGGCGACTTCCCTCAGGGAAACTTGCCGCACCACGATGCCTTGCTGAGGCGAGACGCTCACGAAGCCTTCAAGCTCTAGACGCTCCAAGGCTGCTTTGATGGGAGTCTTGCTCATTCCCAGCAGGCCGGACAATTGTCGTTCCGATAGAAACGAGCCGGGCGGAAATTGAACGTTTTGAATCCGCTCTTTAATTTCGCCGTACGCCCGTTCTTTTAAAAGGAATCGGTCGGGAACGGACGCGGTAAGTTGCGACGCCATGACGCTGCCTGACAAAGGGTAAGTGGTGTTTTGTTGCGATGACCGCCAAGAATTTTCGCCCTGCTTCACGCTTTGAAAACACACTTTTCGAAAACGGATCCGGACACCCCCAATGCGATGATACTGAGATCTCAGCGGGATACAAGTCCGCTTGGGAGGAAGCTTTATGTTGCTGAGTTGCGAGTTGCAATTGAATCGCATAACTGATGTCGGGACAATGGGTCCCATGATCGATCAAATTGAAAGTTCGCTTGATATAAAACTTAACGTGATTCATGCGGATTCAGCTTATGCCTCGCTAATGGACTTACATGTATGCAAAGCTCGAAACGTTGAACTCGTTGCACCCGTCCAAGCAAACGGATTAGCAAAAGAGAAACTCGCTACCAAAAACGACAAGCAACTTTCCCACGACTTGCTTCAATACGACCTTGCCAGGCACACCTACACATGTCCAGCTGGGCATCCGATGCCCTATCTCGATCGTGACAACCGAACTAGAGCTACCGGCATCCTAGTCATGGAAAAATTTCGGCAACACACTGAACTGTGCCAGGCATGCCCGGCTACCCGATTTCTGTTGTTTATTTGAATATGGCGGTAAGTCTCGAACGGTCAATATGAATCGCACACTCTGCAAGCGCAGCCTGCAGACGACAAAGCCCCATTGTGGAAATGTTCGTGCTCCCAAGTCCCAGGTCGCGCAAATGCGTGAGTTTTGAAATTGCAGAAACGTGCTCGTGCTTGATGTTTGACTTAGAGAAGTCGACTCCAACGAGATCGCTACGAATAGCCGTCAATTTCTTGAGATCTGCGTCTGTAACGGTCAAGTTTTCAAATTTGATACTGACCGCTCCAGGTTGTAGGCCGTTTACGTTGCCACCCCGTTGTTCAATTTCTGCGAAGAATGCATGGCAAGTTTGAGCGTAGCGAAGGGATGACGCATACCACGCCGTCACGCAGCAGGTGATGAAGGATAGCAAACAAAGTGATCGAAGCGAAAATCGAAATCGCATGAAATTTCCATTTCACCGTGGTATTGGATCAACTCTCAACAACAGAAGGTTTGAAATGACGCAGTCGCCGAGGCTGATTCACAATTAGGAAACGCGTTGTCGGCGATTTGCTTGCGTTTTTTTGTTCGTCGATAATTGTACGCTGATGCTTTGCGGAAACCAGATGGAGTGAGATCATGACGACGGTCAATGAAGCCAAATCAATTTACGAGTCGGAACTTCAAGAGTTGCTTGACGCTGCATTTCATATCGGTGCGGTGTCAAGGTGAGAGCTTGGGTAGACGAAGAAAATCGAGCATTGGTTGAATTAAGCCTTGCCCGCCATGCTAAGAGTACACGAAACGCTGTTAATGCACGGATCGATACGGCGTGCGATGGACATTTAGTTCTTCCAAGGTCACAGACCGAAGAACTAGGACCGGACGTTATCGCAGACACGGAAGCGATACAAGCCGACGGATCGAAAACGCAGTTAAGGTGTTACTATGGCGTGGTCGAATGGTTAAGTGGCATAGTTCCCGTTCAAGTAATCGAAAACGAAGGACAACTACTGCTCATCGGTACAGGGTTGCTTGCCCAGGTTGAACTTCGCATCATCTGTCGCACCAGAGTCTGCACGTTGACTTGATCGACGAACGGTAGGGTTCAGCGGGGCCGCGCGAGCGACTCTCAGTGTCAAAAACGGCAACTCGCGGCCTCCGTTGCAACCCATGGTTCTGCCGGCTCTTGACGAACCGAAGAACTGCAAACCGGTTTGCCAGTCTGATTCTTCTAGCGTTATTACTGCTCTTCGAGCTGAGTCCGGTTGAGGATCGCAGGAATTAGAAAGAAGGGCAAAAGAATTCCGGCGACACCTGCGGTGATGAATATCAAGATAGCCCAGACACCGCCCATCTTGAGCGCATCCGCGGCTGGCATGTCGCAAGTGACCTTGTAGCGTTTCATTGACGTTTCCTCAGAGTGTGTTTGGCGTTCGAATATTCGTCCGGGCACACCGCGTCTCCATGCGCCCTATCGCGACCTGCGTCAAGTCTATCGCAGTAGAACATCATCTTCCATAGAGGACGAATTCCCATTGGCAGAACTAGTAATTCTCGGGCGCGATCAAAAGTAATTATCTGGCGCGTGCGCCCGATAATTAACACTGAGCATACTCCATTTTGCGGTTTGAATGGACCGTGAATTTCCATGAATTCCTTCGCTTTTTACGAGAATCGAGCTTGCAGAGCTTTGCAGAGATCTCGAATTATCTGGCGCAGGCAAATGGGTCAGCCGTGACGACCGCGATGCTTAGATCGCACAGCAATCCATAGCGAGGCTACGAGCCGTCGCAAAATTTCGCAACGCCAGCATGTCGCTTATTGGTTATGTGACGGCCCCTCTAGCTCGATCCTTTCGAGTAAAAAACGAATAGGCTATCAAAGTTAGCAGTAGAGCTGGGAGCCCAGCGAGGACGAGGCCAGATAGCCCCCCAAGTATCAAGAATGGTAAAAGCATCGGTCCAGAAAATGTACCTACAACAGATCTGTTGAGTTCTTTAACGGACACCTGAGATCCCTCGCTATCTTTGTGGTAGCGTACGAAGCTGTCAACAATCGAGTTGAGACAAGTCGCAGAGAGATCTGCGTCACCGCATGTGAAGCTCAGGGTGACCAGTTGTCGGTTTGGTTCCGTCATATGCTCTTTGATTTGCAGATTCTTTGACTGCATCAGTTGAGAGACGATGGCATCTCTATCCATGTCTTGGAATTCCAAATTTTCAGCAAGTCGACCGCTGACAACCGCATCCCGCAAAACGCGTTGGCTGCGAAGAATCAGGGAGTGATCCAATGCAGTTGAATTCGGCAGCGGTTGATCCCCTCCGTGCGCAGTCGGGACAGATCGGACGATTTGAAACAGGCTCTGCGCAGTAAAAGCTGGGGGTACTGTTTTGAAATACCTGTATCCTTCGGCTACACCAAAGAATGCTCCCACTAGCGCAAATACAAGCGGCAGGCCAACCAAGACATTTGCTTTCTTCATTTCAAAGTACCAAATCTGAATGTCCGTGAGTTCAAATCGCATAACGGCGAAGTGGGGTCTGAGCTAGAAGTGCAAAGTGGAGGCAATGCCAATCCTGCCGTTCAACCCATTTTAATCCGGTCATTGTCTGTTTAATGCTATGCTATTCGAATTCTTGTGCGGTAAAACGACCAGAACTTCTGTCCCGCTCGTGGCCTTGTCAAGTTCCGCAAGTTTTCGTTCGGAGCAGTTTGCGGAGGTCGTCGCAAAGTGTTCGAGGTAATCGAGTTCAGCAATTTGCATGTGCATCTTCGGCGACGCAGCGTTCGCGTCGAACATCAAACTGCCGGGGAACATCTGCCAGTACTTTCAGTGGGGCCACGCTAATCCGTGTGTCGACAAGATTTACCGCTACAACAACTGCGTTACGCCATCCGCAGTGTTCAGTGCCAGCGATACTGCGCCGCTGCTGAAGTCGAGAAGGCCCAGGCTGAGAAGCAAGCCAAGGCCGAAGCTAAGAAGGTTGATCCGCCAAATGAGCAAGTCCGACCAGAGACTGCCTAACACGATTCCTGAAGATGACGACGGTTACAGGCTGACCCGCTACTTGGCGGGTCGCGATAACATGCACGGGCCGCTGCAAAGCGTCCTCGCGTGAACTGCTGAGAATGTCTTGATTTAGTACTCGACGAGCGTATACCGAGGCTTTTTCAGAATCAGCTCTTGCTCGGTGAGGAAGCGACTTGCGAGCGTCGGGACAGTGAGATGGGGGTGGCCCGCCTTCTTCCCGGTGTCCCGCATGGCGTTCCAGATATCGAACGCCTTGTCGTCATCTTCGTGGAGACGTATGAACTTGCCGCCAGGTCCGACTACAAACCACGCGTTTCGGGAGGAACGGTAAAACGGCTTTCTCATGGCACCGCTCAGCAGGTCGGGAAATCTTAGGGACAGAAGCGGTTGCTTATCCTAGCAATTCCGAACAACCCGTTGCCAAATTCCTTGCCGCCTCTTGGCGACCGACATATCAACAATTACAAAAACCCTGCAAAACCATAATGTTTTACAGGGTTTTCGCAAGTCGGGCTGGCGGGATTTGAACCCACGACCTCTACCACCCCAAGGTAGCGCGCTAGCCAGGCTGCGCTACAGCCCGATGT
>JBGSJT010000343.1:0-25542 GCA_041741715.1 Pirellulaceae bacterium
GGGCTTGCTTCGGCGAGTTCGTTCAACGCGTCTGGCGTGGGGAGCTGTCATCTGGCGACAGGTGACACCGGGGCAGACCGCCTCGGCGATCGAGCTAAACACTCGACGGTGAAAAGCTCAACTACGAAAGGCCCAACCGAATAGGTAAGGGAGGGCTTGCCAGTAAGATTCTGAGGAGACGGTGCCCAACAGTGAACACTCACTTGGGAGCGATACCCCGAGCTTCTGTTTTCGTAGGGGGAAATCGAACGCTGCAATGCATCGTTCGGAGAGTATGGCTGGCCGGAAGGCAGCACATACCCAAGTGAACCGGGCAGTAACTTGTCCTAGCGACGTGACCTTAGAATCGAAGCCCGACGATAACGCGGGAGCCACTGCGGCCTCCGGGTGTAGCAACTCGGTGCTCTGCTTGGTCGGCAGAGTGGAAGTAGTGCGATTCAGTTCGCATGAAAAGCCGTAGTGGGGGAGTGTGGCCTGATTAGGACTGGCGCGGAAGCGCCAACGGTGTTTTGAGCGAAGGCTCAAACAGGTGTGTGCCCAAGTTTTTGGTACACGATGCGCGGCATGGCAGTCGCGACCCGTCTGCAAACGACCGGAGTGATGACCCGGTCACCAACCATTCTACTTTTTGGATGAGCTGGAAGCAGGAACGAAAGGGCTGAGGGGCATTCGGTTTCGTGAGCAGCCGCGTAAGTGGCCAGCGCGAACCAAGACCCCGCTAAGAGATTTGCTATGGAGTGATGCAGCGACTGTTTTAGTCGTGTTGCCTTCGCACGGTCTGCGCCGAGCGAAGACAACCAGCATTGCTCGAGTCCTTGGCAGGCAGCGATGCGGCCAGAGGTGGCTACTCGGGAGAGTGGCCTCTTCTGGCGGCGGACTGACGACGAACACCCGAGTTGCGTCTTGCGACTTTCGGTGTGTTCGGCTGAGGTTATTTTTGTGGGCACTATGCATTGCGCAAGTGCACTGAGGAAAACAGTGCATCTGCGACTTGGTGAATCGTGCTCCGAAACGTTTGGTGAGACTCTACCCTGTGAGTGCGAGCGGCATTTGTCGGTCGCGCGCTCACGCTGCGTAGAAATATCATTATTCGGTCACAAGGGTTTTCTTTCGTCGTCGGCTGTGTTTGAAACACTGCTTGTCGATCGGAAATCGCTTCGGCTTGGGGTTGGCCTTAACAACCCCATCTTTTGCACCTAGCCGCTTTGGTGCTAGCCGCGGTTTCTTTAGGTTCTCAATTAGGCAGGTTTAATTCGCGATTGCGGACTTACGTGGAAAAACGTAGCAAAAAGGAAAACAGCCAATGAGCGTCAGCAACATCTACCAAAGATCATCGCCTACGATTCAAGCCTCGAATCACGCGTTTCAACTCAGCACGAAGCTGGAGTCACTCGATGGCAAGCCAGCCTGCTAGCACCCCCTCGACTAGCGTCCGCGATCGCAGAACCGGCTACCGCTGTGTCGCAACATCGGTGGCCGGACTCGTTCAGCAAGTCGCCGTCAGCTACCTCCGCCACGGTTACTGGTACTATGTCACCGGCCAAATCCCCGAGAACAAAGATCCCGAAACTGTCGATCGTAAACTACTGAACAAATACGACATCGACGTCACCGAACGCCAGCGAGCCTACCGCAAGCGGCAAGGCCTAGCCAACATGCAATACATCCGGTTCGAGCGTTGGTTCATTCTCCTCATTACCGACGGCCATCACCCTTTCAAGCAAGAAGAGAAGCAGCAAATCCGCGACTGCCGTCGCCATCCCATCAAATTCGCCGGTTATTCCATCAGCTACCGCCGCAGCGGCCAAACTCCCAAATGCGGCTCCGATCCCAAATGGCACTCTTGCGTTCGTATTGACAATCGTACCTATCGCGAACTCAAAGCCCACTTCCTACATCGGGCTAGCCGTCGCTCAACTGATAATCTTGCTCAAGAATTCGCCAGCATTCCCTACACCCGCTTCGCCCCCATCCGCCGACAACTTTTGACCATGCTCAGGGCCGTGAACAAATCTCGCCAGAGTGCAGGTTTTGAAGCAGTCCCTCTGTCGGCCCTAAGACTTCGACGAACCATCTTCCGACCATTCGAAGAGTAGACCGCTGACAACTGTCACTCGCGTCGGGCTGCTCAGTCGATCACCGTTGCCGTGTGATCCGATGGAGCGCGGTGCTGTCCGCGATATCCAACTGTTGATGAATGATGGCTTGGGGACACTAAATGTTGTCGCTCTTGGTGAGATTACATCGGCGGCAAAGCAGCTGGACGTTGCTCTCGTCGTTGCTCCCGCCTTTGGCCACGGGAATGATGTGGTCGAATTCAAGATAGTCTTTCGCTCTACAGTCTGCGCATTGCCCTCCATAATATGAAGAGTAAATCTGCATTGCAAATCGTAAGCAATGGACGGGATTCTAGTTTTTGACCGATGCTATTTCGTTTGCATCCGATTGGGACAAAGCAATCAAGAATTCCCGAGACTTGTGAGGTACCCCAGATAGCGAACTTGCTTTGGCAAATTGTAGGCGCGCTGTTGTTTCATCTCCAGAGTCGATGGCTATGACGCCGATGTTGTGATGAGCTGCAGCTTCTCCGATGGCTGGCTCAAGCACTTGGAGTGCCTCGCCATAGCGCTGTTGTCGGGCTAGCAGCAAACCCAAATTGACAGCGGCATTCTCGAAGCTTGGGTCGATCGACATTGCTTTTCGAAATTCGGCTTCTGCACCACTCAGATCACCGGACTCCTGGAGCGTGAAGGCAAAGTTGTTGATGAATTTGACGTTCTTCGGGTCATCCTGAATCATTGCGCGATAGCGCTGCAACGACTCCGTGTATCGTCCCACACCGGCCAAAGCTGGAGCCAACTGCTCGTTTAGTTTTGGCTTTTTGGGTGCCATCGATTCGGCTTCGACATAGAGATCAACTGCTTCATTCCAATAGCCATGCTCGGCCATCTGTTCGGCGGCTATAAGCTTCAGTTCGCGATCATCCCCTGATTTCATTGCCGGTAAGGCGACACCCAATTGAGACATAGGTGATTCTGCCAGCTTCGATTGTGCACGTGATTCGGTGGACGATCTCTTTAGTTGTCTAAATGAGCTACATCCGCTTGTGAGCGCGACTGCGAGGCTGACCGATAGCAAGGTTAGCAGTGATAGACCGCTTCGGCCCTGATAGACCGACTCTCCAGCAGATGGCTGCTTGACCTGCGCAGTTGCCGTACTTGTGCTCGGAGTGTTCATTAGAAAATCCCTCCGCTTCCAACGCCGCCCATACCGCTGCCACCGCCTAGTCCGCCTCCACCCGTTCCACCACCGCCGCCTTGGCCGCCCCCACGAGAGCCACTACGAGCGGTAGTGCGTGCAACTTGTTGAGCACGGAATCCTTCCAAGCCAAGAGCTGCTGGGTGTGCGACTTGGATCTGGTCAATAGACATCGGAGCTCCGGCCGCGGAAAACGCTGACGCAAGCCTGTAGACGCGATCGGTATCTCGACGTGCGTCGCTACTAGGCTCAACGACTATGGGGATTTTCCCGACGGCACCTTGCTGCACAAGTCTCGCGACTTGTTGTTCGGCAGCAGGACTTAGCATTGTGGATGTTCCAACAAAATCGGCTTGGTAGAACACTCCCAGATCGTTGGTGGCATTTCTAACTTGGACTTGTTGCCATTCGCACAAGTGACTGCCGGCTTTGGCGGGGATGGCACCACACGGAACATCGGCACAACGATCGACGTTGAAGATGCCTTGTCCGAGCCGACAGCCTGAAGAGATCGCTACAACACAGAACAATCCACTAAACAGGGTAAAATTCAATTTGCTGATCATCTCGCCACCTCCTGAAAGTTCACTCCTGTTGCTGGGTAGATAGTCGATGGCGAACCGGTAATCGTCGGTGTAGACCGATGAGGTACAGCCACGGGCTGATTGCAACAGCGGTCTGTTGGGCCACTAGCGCCGATGATGAATCGATCGGCACAGCAAAGGTCTGGCTGACGTTGTTTGTGATAGTCGGTGCGAACCGGCGAGCGAAAGTCTTTCGAACGACGACTCTCGAGACGGTTGGCCAAGAAGAATTCAATGTCGGTCGGTTCAAAGACATCGTCGCCAGGAAGTCTGGGAGTCGCGCACGCGTCGACAGGAGCTACAAGTTCGGGTGTCACAAGAATCACAAGCTCTTGCTCCGCTGCGCTGGTACGATTGGCTCCCGTTAGTGGACCGACGATTGGCAGATCTCCAAACCATGGCACGCGATCGCTGCTCGCTCCGAAGTTGGTTTGCAGTAACCCTGCTACCGCAAGCGTTTGTCCGCTGCGCAGTTCCACAGTTGATGAAAAGTTGCGGCTATTGAGCCCCGGTACCGCAGTACCACCGCCTGCTCCACCGATGCTAGTTCCAAGCGCCTCATCGCGAGTACTAATATCCGCATTGATTTGCAAGCGAATCACATCCCGATCCTGAATGATCGGAATGAATCGCAGTTGCACGCCGAACGGCACGAACTGAACGCCTTGCAAGTTAGTACCAGCACCGCCTGAGGAAATCACCGGAATCGGAAATTGCCCACCAGCCTGAAAGTTAGCAGGTTGGCCATTGATGGCGACTAAATTGGGCTCTGCAAGTGTGCGGGACAAACTAAGTCGACGCAGTGCTTCGATCCGGAGACTAAGATTGCCGCCATCGAGTAAAGCGCGAACATTGCCCGCGACCGTTCCCGTTGTATTGCTGAACAGATTATTGTTTTGAATCGCAGTAAAATTGAGTCCCAAACTTCGGGCCGCACTTCGATTGACTTCCGCCACCGTCACGCGCAGCATCACCTGCTGTTCACCCGGAACCCGCATCAAGTTGACGATGCCCGCTTGGGCAAGTGCGACTGGGTCAATCAGCGAACGGTTATCAGCTTCGGTCGCTTCAGCATCCAACGCTTGATCGCCAACAAAATCAACGACACTGCTGACCGTCCGCACGGGTGCGACTCGACGAACACCTGCTACCACCCCTCGCGCGGCAACGAGAACCTGCAGGATTTGCGCCATCTCAATCGCATCCCGCGCCTGCCCGCTGACCATCAAACGTCCATTTACATCAGCAAGTTCAACGAAGCTATTAGGGAAGCGTTGGTTCAACTCGCGCTCCACTTCGTCCAACGGGCGGGTGAGCACGGGGTCAGCATAAACGCGAACCAGATAGCTCACAATACTCTGACCGCTCGGGTCACTCTTATCCGCAAACCACAACATCAGTGTCGTTGTGCCAGCTCGCAGTCCCGTGACCGCGAGTTCGCGTCCCGTTTCGCGATCGATGATCTCAGTGCGAATCGTGTCATCGTTGGGGACATAAATCCGCGTGGGCGTGTCGGCGAGACGCAAAATCTTGGGACGACCGACGACCAACGGCATCGGCAGTTCTGGGTTGATCTCCGCTTCAACGAAACGACTTGCGCGGCGTTTGGCTTCGTCGCTCGTAGGGGGCAGCACCAATTCCGCAGGCAACCCACCTTGCACTCGAGAAAGGCCAGCGTCAGGAACGTCGCGCGGCACGATCGGCATCGGCGGCGTCGGTACTGAGGGCAAAGTCTCGAACGAAACCTGAGCCTTCGCGCTCGGCGTGGGCAGCATGGCCACCGAAACCAGCCAAGCCGCGAGCCAAAGCTGACGACAATTCGGTGGTGCGTACGGCGAAGGTGACATAGAGAGTCTTCCGTGATGGACTTTAATAAAAACCTGCAAAAGTGACGCCAGATTCGGCGTAGCATCAGCGGGACGGGTCCGACCACAGGACAACCCTTACATTCGGCATAATTGTCACTGCTTCTTTAACAAAGCTGGCAAGGCTAGCCCCAGGAACCATCGTATCTATGTCCTGAACGCTATCAGCCGGATTCGCTCGCTGTCGGTTCCACTCCCACCGCCGCGCTCCCCATCGTATTGACAAATCTCGCCGAGGGGCTATTCTCTTCTACTGGTCGGACCGCGCTGGATTCATTTTGGTGCGGAGTCTTTGCTGCGGTGTACAGTCATCGTCTAATTTCTATCTGCCTTTTACTAGGCTACGGCATTCCGGCCGCAGTTGGGCCGTTTTGGCACAACCATCTGGAACCGTCGCCGAAGACCGCATGTGCCGGACACTGCTGCGCTTCCCATGGTGTTGGAGACGTGGATTGCCATGCGCGAGCCGACGATGTTCGGTCGCATTGCGACTGTACACCTTCAGGTGATGGTTCAAGTTGTCAGGGCGACGGCAGCGAGCGAGGTTGTGAAGTCGAACTGAACTCAGGGGGTTTCGAACCGCCATCACAAGCTTGTCTAATTGGTCGCCATCATTGCTCGGGTCATTGCACGATCTGTGCTTTCTATGCCCAGGCTCAAAGCGTCTCCGTTGAGTGCGTTTGCTTGACGTCGAACTATTTGACTAGCTGGGCAATTGCTGCTCACGAGTCGGCGGAGACGACTCGACTGCGAGGATTTTCTGCCCGTGGTCCGCCGGTATCTCGGCTCTCTTTTGCATGACTCGAATTCGCTTGCGTGCCTGCCCGATGGTGGTGTCGAGCGGTTGGTGATCGTGCTGTCTTGAGCTAATTAAATTATTCACGCTAAGAACGCTACGCACGTTCGGAACGCTTCGGTGTTTCGAGATCGCTGTGTGCATGTTTGTATGGCGTGACACGCGCGGTCGTGTCAAGCGTTTGGCAATCTATCTTTACGGCTCTGCTGCTGCGGGTAAGCAACCTGCGTTGGAGAGCAACCGAGTCGACATCTACAACGATCACAAATGGAACTGAACTTGAAAATCAAAATATTAACTCTGGCCGGCCTGTTGGCGTCTATGACTTGGGGGGCGCTGTGTTCACTTGCGTTGAGCGATTGGACCAGCTTTCGAGCTGGAGGGGAATCGCGAGTAGAGAGTGCCCTGCCGGTCCGGTGGGGAGCTGAAACCGGGATCGCGTGGCAGCACGAATTGCCAGGTTATGGCCAGTCGACACCCCTGATTTTTCAAAAGCGAGTCTACGTAACGGCCGTGGAAGGAACGCTCAAAGAACAATGCATGGTCCTGTGCTATGAGCTTGGTTCAGGCGAAGAACTGTGGCGGGTTACGTTGAAATCGGCCAACCCCTCCCCTTCGAACTATATGGCTTCGCGAGCGGCACCAACTCCGATCGTCGATGAGCAAGCCGTGTACGCATTCTTCGAGACGGGGGATGTGGTAGCGGTTGACTTGCAGGGCGAGCAACTCTGGCATCGCGATTTAACAGCCGACTACGGCAAGTTCGACAACAATCATGGCCTGGGTGCCTCACCTGCACACAACGCGGCCCAATTGTTCTTGAATGTTGAACATCGTGGGCCATCCTACCTGTTGGCCCTAGACAAGTCCTCGGGCGAAACCGCTTGGAAGGTAGATCGAAACTCAGGTTCGTCTTGGTCCTCGCCGATCGTCGCCAACTGCAACGGCTCCGAACAGGTCATCGTCAGTTCAGGTGGCAGCGTTACGGGCTACAGCGTTGGCGAGGGAGCCCAGCAGTGGACGCTTGACGGCCTCGATGGCAATACGGTTCCCTCGCCTACGGCAATTGGCAACAAGTTGTTCATTGGAGCGAGACTACCTGAGTTCGCCGAAGAGGGGAGCGTTCGCAGCAACTGCTGCATCGACCTGTCCGCTGTTGGCGCTAGTGGGCCTGCGATCTTGTGGCGTTCGGAAAAGGCTGTGAGTGACTACTGCAGCCCAGTACAAGCTGGCGATGTCACCTACTTTGTCAACAAAGGGGGCATCCTGTACTGCGTCAACTCGCAATCGGGCGAATTGCATTATGTCAAACGATTGGGGACTGATTGCTGGGGGACGCCGATCGTTGCCGGGGATCTAGTTTACTTTTTTGGCAAAGACGGGAAGACCCAGGTGATTAAAGCCAGTGCGCAATACGAGCTGGTGGCTTCCAACCCTCTATGGGATGAGAACGATGCACCGAAGCCTGAACACTACGTTGAACACATCGGGCAGGGGCATGGGCACGGAGGCGGATACGGAGACAAAAAGCCAGAGTCTTCCTCCGCCGCGTCAGACACTGAAGCAGGCGCGAGTTCGTCCAACTCGTCGGACGGTGCGCCATCGCGAGCTGGGCGACGTGGGAGTAGCGGCGGTCCTGGCGGCGGCATGATGGCGGCGATGATGGCCGGTGATAAGAACAGCGACGGAATTCTCCAAGCCGACGAGATCAGTGCTGATTTCAAACCGATGCTGGCTCGAATCGACACCAATCAAGATGGGAGCCTCGACGCAGCAGAGCTCAAAGCGATGACTGAGAGCTTCGCTGTGCGTCGAGCAGATTCCCAAGCCGCCGCTCGCGATCCAATCGTCTACGGTGCCGCCGCTTCCGATGGCAGGATCGTGATCCGTACCGGTACGCGACTGTACTGCATTCAATAAATGTATCTCCCCAAACCTTCACACAAACACTTCCAAATTCAACTCAAACTTAGGAAACTTTTTATGAAAACAACACTACACAGAATCACTGCACTAAGCCTTCTCGTCGTGGCGGCCACATCTGCGCATGCCCAAACCAATGAGCGCACGGTCGCGAGATTGTTTTGGCAGGACGCTTCGGATCAGTCGCTCAAGAGCGGTGACCTTAAACGCGGTCAGGCTTGGAGTCTGCAAGCGGCCACACTGAACGGTTTTCCCACGCTCGACGCTGACAAGCAAATGCACGTCCAAATGCAAGTCGCGGACGGCGTCCTACTGACCGGAATTCACGATACCGAGGAAGGCAAGTTCCAAAGCGGTTGGGTGGCGTTCGACACCGGTGTGATCCAGGAGGCGCACGGCGATCATTTTCACTGGAAGTACAACGCTTCGCCCAAGTTGATTGCTTCTCGTTTGGATCAAGAGCAAGGCAATCCGGCGCACGTTTATCTCTATGACGGCGCATTCTACCTAGCCAACGATAAGAAGAACGGCTTTACCGTCGTTTCGCCTGCGCAGCTTCGAGTCAATCAAGGTGCCAGCGCTGATCGCTTCGTGAGTGCTGGCGGGGGGCACATCACCTTGGCTGCGGTGGGAAGTCAAGTCGCTTACTCGACATGGATTGATCGCGATGGAGACAATGCGGGGCGCGTGGATGTGGTGGGGCTTGGTAGCCAGGCAAGCCGCAGCTATCACTTTCAACTTCCCAGCGGTAGAATCCACGGAGCCACGGCATGTTCGGGCAAAGTCTTTTTCGCCCCCAGCGATGGCGTGTGCTGGGTCGATGTAGATAGCAGTGTCAGTCGGCAGCCCTCCTCGGTCGTCGTGAATCACTTGTCGCTCGGAGAAGACGCGGAGGGGAATCCGAAAAGAACGGGAGCATTTGAAACTTCGGGAACGCATGTGCTCTTCAATGCGGGACGCGGAGCAGCAGCCGAGCTGTGCATGGTGGACGCATCAAGCCCCAAACCAGCCTTGGTGAAAGTTGGGCTGTCCGTAGCCGAGGGCAACTCGGCATCCACGCCCACAGTGGTTCAGTCGCGTACGGGAGAGTCGTTCGCGTTGCTTTTCGAAGAAAGCCAAAGCGGTGAGCTCCCCGAGAAGCTGCATGTGGTTGCCTTGGACCCCAATCGCGACGGCAAGTTCTCCGATGCCAAGTTGCATACGTCGCTCAATGTTGGTCGCAGTCTGATTGAGGGACACAGTGGCCATCACGAAGCGACCGCCATTGGCCGCGCGTTGGTCGCGATCAGCAATCCGGCCGATGGAACCATCGTCCTAATTTCAACCATCGATTGGACTCCGCAAACCACACTTCAGGTTGGTGGAACGCCCACTCGCATCATTGCCGTAGGAGGCTAAACATGTTTCAGAATCTATTACGACTCTGCCCGATCGCTGCGATTGTATTGTTGGTCAGTATGGCCGGTTGCCAAGGCAACTCTGCTGCTCCGGCGCAAGAGGGTAATGCGCAAGCTGAGGCAGCGGGCAAGCAGGATTCGCCCGCCGCAAGCGACGCAGACTTCGGCGCAACGTTAGCGAGCATTGAAACTCTGAAAGGGGAGATTTGCAAAGCGTTCGGCGATGACGTACCCGAGGATGCCCACGATGCGTTGCATTCCGTCGGACACTCGCTCGAAAGACTTTCTGAGTTTGCCCCAAACGAAAAGCAGATTTCGTCGGATGAGTTGGTCAGTGTTAAAGCGTCGATCGAATCGCTGTTCGACGGATTTGGAAAGCTCGATGACACGTTGCACAGTGACAGCACGGTCGACGTTCAAGAGCTGGAGAAAGAGTTGACTGAGGCACTTACGAAGATCAAGGAGACGATGCAATGAGTCATGTTCGAACTATAACTCGGCGACATAGCTTACAGCGACTTGGCCTATTGGCTTGCGGCTGGGGCTTGCCATTGACCACAGGCTGCGGTGATGCTCAGTCGCGGGCCTTTGATGAAATCAGGCGAAAGCTGCTAGTCGAGGATTTGCCGCCGAGAACTTTATCGCTGGCCGAAGCCTACGCTGCTTTCGAAGAGGGCCAGCAGGTTGCGGTTGTTGGTCGCATTTTTTCGACTCTAGGCTCACCTTTTGATCGAGACACGGCTGCCTTCAACTTGATCGAGCTCCCCAAGCCGGGTCACTCCCACGATGATCCTAACGACTGCCCGTTCTGCAAACGCGACTTGGAGAATGCAGCTAGTGCCATTGTTCAAGTCTTAGATGCATCGGGACAAGTGCTCAAGGCATCGGCGGACAAACTACTCGGATTGAGCAAGAACCAGGACGTGGTCGTGGCAGGTTTCGTTTCCAAAGTAGGCGACTTCATGTTGATTAGCGCACGCTTAATGCATGTGCTGTCACAAGAGAAGTCACTCGAGTTTGCTAAGCGTATTCATGGTTAGTCAGATGAACCAAGCGCACACAACAGAACCTACGCTGAGCAGGCCCACGACAGGTCCATTCGGACCTTTGATGCAGCGCAGCACCTGTGAGAACCTGTGGTTAACGTATGTTCGCATGCTGGGGATGCCCAGTGCGCTTTGCATTTCCATCACCGCTGTTCTGCACCAGCTCGAATGCAAGCTGCGCGATGAGCCTACGCATTGGGGTTCTACAATTTTGTTGGTCGGTGCGGGAGTCGCGATGGCTGGAGCGTTGTGGTTGGGCACTTCGAAAGGTACTCGGCCAGTTGTCATCGCGCTCTTTGTCTGCGGCTCGGTGCTACTGTGCGGTATGGGGTTGATGGAGCTATGCGAAGAGCATTGGGCTCTGTATCTGGTTTTGTTGGGTATCGCGGCGGTAACGTGTTTCACAGTCGTCTGGAGCCAGCATGAATTTGCTTGGCCCCTGGCCATGAGAGAATCAGACGTTCGATCTGTGCCGCAAGGTAGCGACGCTACCAAGACTGAGGAGCAGCAATCGGTATCTTTACACGATAGTCGGGATGGCGATTCGGTTGATGAGACTGTTGCAATTGAGTCAGAAGGTGTCGATGCCCAGAGGCTTCGCCGTCCTGCCTGGGCGAAATATGCGATTGGAATTGTTCTCGGCGGAGGTTTCCTAATCTACATGATCGTCGTGCCTGCAATCGGAATACTGATCGCATGGCTAATTCCTGATACCAGGATGAGTCGTGAATTGACCGAGATGAGTTTCAGCGAGAGCTTGCGTTTGCATGCAGTGTCAGGTGTTGTCACGCTCCTATTTTTTGCGATGGGAGCTAGTATCGGTAGTTTTCTCAACGTAGTGATCTATCGCCTTCCGCGCCGCCGCCAGCTTTTTTGGCCACCTTCGGCTTGTCCCAATTGCAAGACGAAAATCTCCGGTAAAGACAATGTACCCGTGCTCGCTTGGCTGAGATTGGGCGGCCGATGTCGTAACTGCCATGTCGCGATCTCCGCGCGTTACCCGATTGTCGAGGCGCTTGTTGGTGGCCTATTCGTCGTTTTCTACTACCGCGAGCTGTTGTCGGGAGGGGCCAATCTGCCAGTCAGGTCTCCCAATTCCTACAACGGCATTGTTTGGATTTTGTTGTATACCAAGTGGGATCTGGTCAGTCTCTACTTCTTTCACATGCTGCTGCTGGTCCTGTTACTGGCTTGGGGCATGATCAACTACGATCGCTTCCGAGTTCCTTGGTTAAGCATTCTGCTGACGACGATTGTTTTCATAATTTTGCTGGCGACGTTTCCGCATTTAAATCCGACCATCGCTGCTTGGCGGTCGATTCAGTCTTCGTTCCCACCCGCTGTACTTGCCACCATTGCCGGATTTCTTGGCGGAGGTTGCTTGGGCCTCGTGTTGGAGTTCCTGGATAATCGCCTAGCTGCTTTTCTCCCACGCGCTGAAGAGCTATTCGCTGAAGATTTAATCGCTGAAGATTGCGAGTCTCAGAATAGCTTGACTATGGAGCTAAGCCAGCCTGCTCTCGGTTCTGAATTGGCTTGCGCGCGCGCCGCTGCCGATAATCGTCGCGTCGAAACAGCAGCATTAGACGCAGCAATCTTAGCAATAGCTCCTTCGATTGCTTCCCAAGCATCAAGCCTTGTCGTCAACTCCGATGAGTCTGCGGCGTCAGTTGAGCTCTACGGGACAATATCTCAGGCACCTGCCCTCAGCTCCAATGTGGCTGCGAGCCTCGCACTGGTGGGCGCCGCACTTGGCATCGAAGCTGTATTGGCGATTGTCGCGTTGGCTTTGCCACTTTACTTGGCAAGTATAGCGTTGTCTCGATGTTTTTTCGGATGGCGCAACCAGAGTCGACGAAAGGTTCCCATCGTTATAGCGATCTTCGTCGCAACGGCTTTCTCGCTCGTGTTCTGGAATCAGCTATACCTAGCGACGCGATCGCTACTGAGCGGAGGCCAGCCATGAGTGCCAAATCAAGAACGGCTAAGAACGCAGCGCTGCCTGTGGTCTCAGATGAGATTGTCTTGTGGTGCGCAGGGTTGGTCATCGGCTATTCACTGCTGATACCGATGCTAGCGCTGGAGTCGATGTTTCTCGCAGAGTCTGCCATACAATTTGCGGCGCTCCATCAAGCGATGATGCTCGCGATCGTCTTCTTAGGTACGCTGAACCTCTTCGGGAGTGTTATCGTAGGAGGCTGGAAGAACGATTATCTGATATCGCTAATCGCCCTGTCGTTGCTGCTCGCTTCACTCCAGCCGGCGACTCAGTGCTGCACGACCTTAGTTGCGGTGATCGCTGGGATGCTGCCTCGGTCCGAACTCAGTCTATGGGATGTGAGCATCCATATGATGCCCATTATCGGTTGCGTACTCATCATGTCGGAACGCTCCATTGCCAATGGGCAACTGACGCGCTGGTCTCTGTTTGTTCAGAGCGCTAAGGGGATCAGACCATTTCCCCGGAACGCGACCGAGACTAAGGATTCATAGTTACTACCGACCATGGTTATCTTGCGAACAAGACGAAGCCAACAACCTGCGACAGTAATTTGTCGCAAGGTGTTTACGTGGATATTCGTGCTGGTTTATGGGGTACCAGCTAGCCTCGGTCCGCACTGGCACCAACATGGTAGCGAGCACGCGGCCGAGTTGCATGCGCAACTGGAATCGGTTCACTCCTGTTCTGTAAGTTGCTGCAACTCGGTCCAGCTCGATGTGGCTGGTAAACCACAGAGCCGAGCGACCGGCGAGGCCACAAGCGTCGGCAGCTCATGGCTATCGGCAGACAACTGCTTTTGCGCGATCTGCGCATACTACGCTCAAGCCGTTTATTCGAATGTTGAGACGAGCATCGAGTCGCATCCGATCGCGGTAGGCTCGCTCAACATAACGTTTGAGTCGCCTTGGCTACTGCCCATCCTACGCGCCAATTCTCGTGGTCCACCGACAGCCTAGTCCATGTAGCGTCCTCTCTTTGACGCCGTGAATATTGCCAGCCTGAGAGACTCGCCTACTTGTCTTGGGTAATTCTGACTGTACGCGCCAGCAGAGATAGCGGTGCGTTTCCATTATCTATTGCTTTGATCATTCACTCACTAAAACTAAGAAAAAGAAAACATGGTTTCACGTAATCGTCGAGCGTTTACGCTCGTAGAACTCCTCGTTGTCATTGCCATCATCGGCATCCTCGTGGGCCTGCTATTGCCAGCCGTGCAAGCGGCACGTGAGGCAGCCCGACGCATGCAATGCTCCAACAATTTGAAGCAACTTGCTCTGGCAACTCACAATTACGAATCCACTTACAAACGATTCCCTGGCTTGACGGGCTCGAGTTCCTTTTCGCCTCAAGCTCGGGTGCTGTCCTTCGTGGAACAAGGAAACTTGCAGAGCTTGATTGATTTCTCGCAACCGCTCTTCGTGGGGCCAGCATTTGCGGCTCGGCTCAATCCTGTTTTCGTACCCGCTGCTCAAGCGGTCGTGCCAGTGTTCTTGTGTCCCAGTGACGCGGTGCCACCCACACGCGTTACACAGGATGCCACAGGCGCGAGCGTCAACATGGCTGGAACGAACTACATGTATTCCTATGGCTCGGGGACGTCGACCCATTACGACGATCGCTACACAACAGACGGAATTGTGTGGGAAAATTCGTGGGCTAAGTTTGGTGATATTTCTGATGGCACGTCCAACACGGTCCTGCTGAGCGAAGCACTGCTTGGCGATGGTCAATCCAGCACGACCGTGCCCGAGAGAAATGTGCTACAGCGCCGCACTGCCTCATGGCCGGGGTCGTCAGGCAATCCAGCACCTCAACCGGGGTTCAGAATGGGTGGCGCGACGATCTTAAACCCAGATCTGGCTACGGTATTTCCTAGTCAAACGACTTCTTACCGAGGCTCGCGTGGCGAGTCTTGGATTCGAGGCGTTCCTTACTCTGTGGTCAGCAACGGCTACCTCACGCCGAACAATCGTATTCCCGATGTGAATGTTCACGGTCGTGGTTGGTTCGCGCCGCGCAGCATGCACACTGGTGGTGTCAACGTGGCCCTTGCAGACGGCAGCGTGCAATTCATATCGAACAACGTGGACCGCAGCATTCACTGGGCGCTGCACTCACGCAACGGTGGTGAAGTCGTTAGCCAAAGCGGCCTGTAGCGTGGTGGTTGCACGGCCTATTTGAATCGAATTGCAATCCCACGCAGCCGACTAAACCGGTTTGTTCGTTAGCCGCAGGGCGTTAGCCCTCGGTTGCCTCCGGCGCAACGAAAACCGGCGGCTACCCCTGCGGTTCATCAAATGGAACCCACAACTCGAAAGGTGTTTGAATGGTTTTCAATCGACTGTCGATTTCGAAGTTCGCTGCGTTACTGGCGGGATGCCTTTGGTTGGCTGGTTGCCAGCAGCCCGAAGCGACGCACTTAACGGAATTTGAATTCCCAACTGAGCTCACCGCCGACGGCCAAACTTGGGTCATGCAAGCGTGGGGAGCACAGCAAGACAAGCGTCTCGCGGCCACTTTCAGCAAGCGCCGGTACCTGGCGGGCAACCCAGCCTTTGAAGGTCAACGAGTTGTCTATGCCGACGCGGGTGGCAACGAACGATGTTACTGGGTCACACCGAGTGAGGGTGGCTGTCAGTGGCTCTACATCGAGTTCAAGGGAACGCGCGCCAGTGAGCCGGTCGAAGGCGTCGACGCCCCATTTCTTAAGCTGGTAAAGAAAGAACAAAAACATGTCAACACGTAGGCGAGTCTCTCCGAGACTCGCAAGATTTTGCGTCTCGGAAAGACACCGCGACTTGTTCCCCAAATCTATTAACCCTGAAAGAGGATCTCAATGAACGAAACCAAACTCCTGCCTGTCACCGTCCTGTCCGGTTTCCTCGGGGCCGGGAAGACAACGCTGCTGAACCATATCTTGACCAACCGCGACAACCTCAAAGTTGCGGTGATCGTTAACGACATGAGCGAAGTGAATATCGATGCGGCGCTCGTCAAGTCCGGTGGCGCGAACTTGTCGCGCACCGAGGAGCAACTCGTCGAAATGTCTAACGGCTGCATCTGTTGCACGTTGCGTGAAGATTTGCTCGTCGAAGTCCGCCGGCTCGCTCGTGATGGACGGTTCGACTACCTGCTGATCGAATCGACGGGCATCTCCGAACCGATGCCGGTCGCGGAGACGTTCACGTTCGAAGACGAGGATGGTAATAGTCTGTCGCTGGTCGCCGAACTCGACACGATGGTCACCGTCGTCGATGCGGGGAACTTCATGAAGGACTTTGGTTCGTGGGACGACCTGACGGATCGACGATTGGGCTTGAACGAAGAGGACAAGCGAAACATTGTCGATTTGTTAGTCGATCAAGTTGAGTTCGCCAATGTAATCATCGTCAACAAGACTGATCTGGTGTCGCCCTATGACCTCGAACAACTCAATCGCATCCTGCGGCAACTCAACGCCAACGCCAAAATATTCCAGTCGACCGAAAGCCGTGTCGAGCTGACAGAAATTATGGGCACGGGGCTGTTTTCGCTCAGCGAAGCCGAGTCGCAACCGGGATGGCTGGCCGTGGCTCGTGGCGAAGAGGAAACGGAAACCGAAGAGTATGGCATTTCCAACTTCGTTTATCGTCGCCAACGTCCGTTCCATCCCAAGCGGTTGACCGACGCGCTGGACGCAGACATGGAAGACGGCTTGTTCACTGGCGTGCTGCGAAGCAAGGGCCTGATGTGGATTGCATCACGTTACGATTGGGCCTACGACTGGTCGCAAGCGGGTTGCTCGATTCGCATGAACCCGGCTGGATTCTGGTGGGCCGCAGCCCCGGAAGACGAATGGCCCGAGGATGAAGAGTCGATCGCAGAGATTCAATCAAAATTCGTCGGCGAGCATGGCGATCGACATCAAGAGTTGGTGTTCATCGGCAACGCGATGGATCAGGATCGAATCACTGAGATTCTCGATCAGTGTTTGTTGACCGATTTGGAATACGTCCAAGGCCCGGAGTACTGGGGGAATTTTGAAGACACCTTCCCGCCGATCGAGCTGGAAACCGGTGGCGAACTCCTGGAAGAGGAGACAGTCTAATGTCGCAGACGATTGAAACTCTTCCGATCACCACGCAAGGTTTGTCTCCAACGTCGGAGGCCAGTTTTGAGCCCACATCCCGATGGCAAGATTGGATCGGCATCGTGGCGTCGATCGGCTGCGCGATTCACTGCGCAGCGATGCCCTTTGTACTATCGTTCCTGCCAGCTCTGGGACTTAGTTTCCTGGCCGATGTAGCCTTCCATCGCTGGATGGCGCTGGCATGTTTCATGATCGCCATGGCTGCGTTTGTGCCCGGCTTTCGCCAGCATCGTCGCTGGATGCCCGGCGCGATTGCGGTCGCGGGTCTATCGCTGATCACTTTCGCCGCGTTCGGTTTCGCAGGTGATTGTTGTGCAACTTGCGCCTCGCCAGATGCGTCCGCTGTCACTTCAGCCGCCTGCACCGATGCCTGCTGTGAACACTGCGCAGTAGAGGCGGTCGACAAGCAAGCAACGTCTGGAGAATCAACCTCAAGCATCGTAGCCGCTACAGTTGTCTCTCCAGAGCTTCTGCCCCCCCTCGCTCCCTGGCTCACACCGCTGGGCGGTGTGCTACTGATCTCCGCTCACTTGCTCAACCGCCGCTACGGATGTTTGTGCGGATGTTGCGAAGCGGAACCTTCGGCGAAGGACTGTGAGTGATGGAGGTCCCGTCAGCAGCGTGACAAGATGGCGATGATTCTCGTGGAGTTGATTCGCTTCGACCGACTGTTAAACGATTGAACGATTTTAAGAAAGTCGTCAGAAAATGAATCACCAACACCACAAACTGCCCGTCACCCTGCTGTCCGGGTTCCTCGGCAGCGGCAAGACAACACTGCTCAATCACGTGCTTTGCAATCGCGAAGGACTACGAGTCGCTGTGATTGTCAACGACATGAGCGAAGTCAACATCGACGCGCAACTGGTCGCGGGTGGCGAGGCTGCGCTCAGTCGTACCGACGAAAAACTGATCGAGATGACGAACGGATGCATCTGTTGCACGCTTCGGCAAGATCTTCTTATCGAAGTCGCCAACTTGGCCAAGGAAGGCCGCTTTGATTATTTGCTAATCGAATCGACTGGCATCTCCGAACCCGCACCTGTCGCTGACACGTTCACGTTTGCAATGGGTGATGGCGTCGCGTTGTCGGAGATTGCCGAGCTGGACACGATGGTCACAGTCGTGGATGCCGCGAACTTTATGGAAGACCTTCGCATCGGCAAAGATTTGTATAGCGTCGGTCAAGCGGCCAGTGACGACGATCCTCGGACAGTGGCGGACTTGTTGATACACGAGAACCGATTCTAAAACTGCGGGGCAGTTGGATCGGGCGTCAAATTGCGCGAGGTAAAATTTTCAACACCAATCACTGCGAATCCACTGATTATTAGTTCGATCGCGGGACAATCAATCGTGGTCGCAAGGGCAAAACCACAACGTTGCCAAATGAATTGGCGGTGATTCTCGTCGGCTTCAGGTAACCACACCAACCACTGCCAACCAACGATAGATAATGCGATTGCGATTCCTGTGATGACGGCGGCTTTGCCGATCGTAAACCGCCAACGAGTAGCAGCCAAGTAGCGCTGGTTCAAATAAATCAGCGGCAGTGAGATGGCAACTAACCAAGTCGCATGAATGGCCACCAGTGCATCGTTGGTCGGTCCGCACCCCCAAGGACCGCATATCGTCGTGTTGGCGAAGATGGAAGAGCGATGCAATGACGCTGTTAGGTAAAGGAGTAGCAACCAGGTCCCACATGGCAGATAAGCCATGCCAGCTCGCAGATTCGATCGATTGACAGGCACAAAAAACTTTCGTTTGCAATCAGCAGAAAATCACCGTCCGATCCCAGTTGAATTTCGGCAAACCACGTAGCCGCGTCTCTCCGAGAGGCGGTACATCGCGAGTGGAGAGACTCGCCTACGCGTTCAACCAGCCAACGCAACTCGTACAGTATAGAACACGCCGACACACAGAATCAAGATGGCGCGGACGTAGCCCCACGGCAGTTTTCCCAAGCGACTGTCTTTGCGAATCAGGTTGCCTCCGAAGCGTTGCAGCAACAAGCCGACGCAGGTGAGGGTCAGTTCGTGCGTGTGTTGGTGCATTGATTTACTCTGCGAAATAAGTCAGTGCCATGGTTACGTTGCCAAATAATAATAGGTTCAAGTCGTAAAATGTTCGTCACGCCAGTGCAGCTTAGTTCCAACGGCGATCGTTACCGAGCCAGGATTGATCTCAATCACTTGCTTGGTACCCGATTTACAAAACACGGCTCGCCAAGGTCGAAGGTTTGACCGGACTCCCAAGACCCTACCATCTCTATCCAGCATAATCACGTCGATCGGAAATCGCATAAAACAGGTGTGCAGGGACGAACAAGGCGACAGCAACAGTCCCGAACGCTGGAGCAGCGAACGTCGCAACTGCAACCCAGTAAATCGTTTCCAGAACGTATTGGCGATTTCCAGTTGATCGAGTAGCACTTCGCCGCTGTCGGCGTTGACCAGTTGCGGCACTAGAAACCTCCGCCGCGGGTGAAGGTTTCCGTCAGCTTGAATAATTGCACGAATGCTGGGCCGAGCGTCCAGACGAACAAGCCGGGCAAGAAACAAATCACCAGTGGAAATAGTCGTTTGACGGGCAATGAGTTGGCAAACGCGATCGCGCGTTCGCGGCGGCGGGCGCGGATGTCGTCGGCTTGCGTGCGAAGGACTTTGGCGATGCCCATACCCATTTGTTCCGCTTGAACGAGTGCGGAAACGAGGATCGAAATGGAGCCAATGCGGATGCGACTGCTGAGCCGACGCAGCGATTCAATTCTCGCACGCCCAGCGAGCAAGTCGGCTTGGTACATGCGAAGTTCTTCGGCCAGCGGGCGGCCGGTCAGCCTTGTCTTCAATATGCGAATGAGCGCTGAGTCGAAACCCAAGCCCGCTTCGCTGAGCGTCGCCATCAACTCCATCGCTAAGGGCAAATCCTGTTCGATCATTGCGACGCGCTGGCGACGCGCCGATCGTACGATCAGTAGCGGCAAACACAGCAGCCCAATCGCGATGATCCACGGCGCGACCCAAACGACTGGTAAAAATGTTTCACCTACACCGCCAGGAACCAGCACCACGGTTTCTTCCATGATGGATTGTAAGCCAGAAACAACAAACAACGTCGCGGCTCCGAAACCAGCCAGACCGCAGAGAATCGTGGCGACGACGAAGATAGATGCTGCAAACGGATGTCGGTAGCCAGCAAGATAAATCCAACCGGATAACCAACCTCGCGGTGAACTCGATTCCAACGCCGAAGTGACATTCACATCGCCTTGGCTATGCCAACGATTCAAGGTTTGTTCGCGGGCAATGATCAATCGAATCGCATAGATGGCGATCGCTACGAGTGCTGCAAATAGAAATAGAAACAACAAAGGCGTTAGCATTTCAAAACCTCGGCTTGCTGATAAGGTTCATCCATACTATTCCCACGGCTTGGGCGATAATCGATCCGGCGACAAACCAACTTCCCACCGTTGAGGTCACGAACTCTTCCATCGGCTCGGGGCCGTTTCGCCAGACGATCACGGCGATCAAATAGATCAATCCCAGTATTGCGAACGTGCTGAATTGCGATTGGGCAATGTTCGATTCAATGCGACGAGTGATTTCAATACGATCGCGGATGGTTCGACCGACTGTTGCCAGTGTCGGAGCCAAACGTCCGCCGACTTCATAATGTACGGCCAGTGACGATGAAAACAACAAGAACGTTTCCAGCGGAACTCGATCCGCAAGCGACCGAAACACGTTCACCGGTTCTTCGCCAAGTCGTATGCGACCTGACAGTTCTTCGAGGTAGGGCTTCAGCGGTCGTTCGGTTTCAATGGTTGCAGCGTCCATCGCTGGCCCGACTGCCGCCCCGGCACTGACGGCCCCGACCATGATGTCGATCGCATCGGCGAGCTGCCGTTCCAACTTCGCTATATGTCGCGTGTGGAGAAAACCTTCCAGTTGACTTAGCAACAAAGACACAACCGCTCCGATGGCGACCACATACTGAATCGGAGAGCCGAAAATCAACCATGCCGTCAGAGCCACTGCCAAACCGATCACCCACGGCAACCAAATCCAATTGCGTGATAGCCGCCGGATACCGCGAGTTGCAGCTTCTTGGGAGCTAGATAAAGCCGACCCTTCAACGTTCGCCATCGCCTCAGCGAACCGTTCGTAAGTCCGTGCCCGCTGTGCCGATAGTTGCCACAACCCCACACCGACCAGCCCAATGACTGACCATAACGCGATCACGCCAACGACTACCATGAGCGGTCTCGATCCGCAGCAAATCCGTCAGTCTCCACGATCGCGTCGGTAGACTTTTGAAACAGATGCATCGGGACGTCAACATCGTTTTCACGCAGTCGCTGCACGATGTGCGGTACCACTCCCGTCGCGATAAACTCGCCTGTGATACGGCGATTGACTTTACCTTTTGAGACAAATCGAAAGATCTCTTGCAATTGCGGCGTGTCGCCTTCCATACCGACCAACTCGGAAATCGATTGAACACGTCGGACGCCGTCCTCATACCGTTTGACTTGCACGATCACATCGATCGCTGAAACCGCTTGTTCGCGAATCGCGCGGCTTGGCAAATCGAGACCCGCCATCAACACCATCGTTTCCAATCGTGAGATCGCGTCACGAGGACTGTTGGCATGGATTGTGGTCAGCGAGCCGTCGTGTCCGGTGTTCATCGCTTGCAACATATCCAGCGCCTCGCCTGCGCGGACTTCGCCGACGATAATCCGATCAGGACGCATTCGCAACGCGTTGACGACCAAGTCGCGAGCGACGATTCGGCCTTGGCCTTCGATATTCGGCGGGCGAGTTTCCATGCGGACGACGTGGCCTTGATCGAGCTGCAATTCCGCTGCGTCCTCGATCGTAACGATTCGTTCGCTATCCGGGATCGCTTCGGCCATCGCTCCCAAGAAAGTCGATTTGCCTGAGCCGGTGCCGCCGGACACGATCATGTTGATGCGACCGCGAATCGCGATCCGCAAGAACTCGCGCATGTTGGGCGTGAACATGCCGAGCTTCATCAGATCGTCGCTGCGAAGTCGCCGCCGACCGAAGCGGCGAATCGACAATGTCGGCCCATCGATCGTGACCGGTGGAAGCGTCGCGTTGACGCGGCTACCGTCGGGAAGTCGGGCGTCGACCATCGGTGAACTTTCGTCGATCCGCCGACCGACTCGCGCGGCGATCCGTCCGATGATTCGCACCAAGTGCTCATCATCGCGAAAACGTACCTCCGTCGATTCTAGGCGACCATATCGTTCAACGAATACCTTAAAAGGACCGTTGACCAAGATATCGCTGACCGCCGGATCGGCGAGCAACGGGGCGAGTGGTCCGACGCCGATCGTCTCTTCGATCAAATCATCGACAAGTTGCTTTCGCTCGGAATCATTAAGCGGCCAATCTTGGGTATCGAGTGCATCGGTGACATAGTCCGTCACCAACCCCGTCAGCTCATCTTCGCTGGCGGTGATCTTTTCTCGACGATCAAGGTCTTCGAGCAACTGTTGATGCATGACAGCTTTTACAGACGCGAACGACGCCGAGCCGCCGATGGGCGTGGTCGATGCCCCGGTTGAAAAGCTCTGCGACGCTTGCCGTTTGATTTCAGTACGAACACGATCGGCCGGTAGATTCAAATTGGATCGTGTCAACAAGTCGCGGGCGGAAAAGCGATCGCGGATGGAGTCAGAGTCTTGGTTCATCGTGACTTGCCCTCACCCCAACCCTCTCCCGGATTACCGGGAGAGGGAGCTAGGCTCTTTTCTTGTCCTCTGTTTCCTGAATTACTGGGAGAGGGAGGTAGGGTTTCTTCTTGCCCCCTCTCCCCCGGTACCCCGGGGGAGAGGGTTGGGGTGAGGGGGCTGAGTTCATCCACCTCAATGCGCGATGTCGTATCGCCGATGACTCCACAAACATCATCGGCCAATCGTTCCAATGCACGACTGAAACCACTGAACCGTAACATCGCCATGGCGATCGGCACGCCGCAGTTGGCCGCTGCCATCACTCGTTTATCAAACGGCAACACATGGTCAATGTCGCGCTGCATCCGCTCGGACACGTCGTCGATCGACAGGCTGCCGGCGACTCGTTGTTGCCGGTTCAGAATGATCGATTGACGCTTGGCCGGATAACCGATCCGCTCCAGGACATTGAGCAACTTTACACCGCCCAGCAGCGTCGGCACGACGTTTTCAAGCACCACATAAACGCGGTCACTCAAATCCAAAGCAGCGATCACGACACGATCGAACATCGGAAATGTATCGACGATCACGATGTCATAACTTTGCCGGGCCATCGTGATGATACGAGCCATCAACACGTCATCGATCTCCATCGCCTCGACCGCATCCGCCGGCGCGGCGAGCAGATGCAAACCACTGGAATGAACCGCAGCGGTTTGACGAATCATAGTCGCATCGAGTCGTTCGCTTTCTCGCGCCAGATCCGTCAGTGTTGCAGTTGGATTCAAATCGAGCAGCGCCGCACCAACTCCCATTTGAATCGAGCCGTCGATCAGCAAAACGCTCTGCTTGCCGCGACGAGCAATCGCGACGCCCGTATTTGTCGCCAGCGTCGATTTGCCAACGCCACCTTTGTTGCTGACGAAAGAAACGACGCGACCGAGCTGATTGGAACGCGGCTGAGCGCCACCTTCGCCCGCAACCGTCCCAGCATCGAACAGCCTTCTCAGATCGGCGGTGGAAAGTGGTCGTCGCAGAAAATCGCAAACACCGCCGCGCATCGAGTCGATCAATACGGCGGATTCGTTTACTGTCTCATCAAAACCTTCGGGACGCAGGATCGCTGCCACCCGTGTCCCCGGTGACGTCGTGTGTATTTGTCGCACTAGCGAAGTCAACTCGCGCGGATTCTCCGGAAACTCGGCCAGCACCATATCGATCGGCTGGTTACGAAGGACTTCAAAGAGTTGATTGGCGTTGGTCACGAATCGAAACCGAGGCGCATCATCGCCGAACGAGTCCATCGCCAGCTTCGCTTCATCACGAAGCGAATCGTCGGAACCAAGGATCAGAATGCGTGCGGTGATGGACATGGGTTACCTCACCGAAACAGGGACTTGGTACAGAAACTCGCGATTACGCTCACGACTTTCAAAAACTAATTGATCGTTCGTTCCAGTCTCTTGAAACGGGTAACAGAAAACTGCCGATGCATTTGACATTGGAAAAGGCTGTTGCTTACTAAATTCTCCTGCCGACAGTAAAGCGGGTCCAAAGCCAATGACGCGATCGTCGATATCGGGATCATAGATCGCGACGTATCCAGTTACACCGTCTAGAGCAGCACCCTCACCAATTGCCGACGCAGCGCCCCCTATGGCGTTCTGAGTATAAGATCGAAAAGTTACCCCGGTCCCAGATTTCCATTCCGCGATTGGAACGGCAACGTCAAGTTTTCCGGGAATATCAAAATCAACATTCTTATCGCCAACGCAGACAACCGGTTGTAGCATCGCGATCGAAGTTGCGCGAACTTTGATGCCTGTATTGATCAAGCGACGCGGATCGTCCGAGGAGTCCTTTTCAACATCGAACATGAGCGAGCCACGAGCGAACAGGTAGGGCAGCGTTAGGCCGGATGTCGCAATTTCAGAAGTCTCAGGCTCTCCCGTTCTACGCATGCGTACGAGAAAAGCATCGTTATCGGAATGACCGGGATCGAAATCTTGCCGATCGTAGAATTCGTTCTCGCCGTGGTCCTTCGTCGCGTTATAGTTCCCGCCCGCAACCATATCACCGTCTTTTCGATTAGTAATGTTCGTCTCAAGCACTGGCTTGTAAACAGGAACCTTTGGAAGGGAGCCGATTTTCGGATCGGACGAAGGGTTTTCGGGATCAAAGATGAATTCGTTCGCATAGACACCTCCATTACTAGTACTTGCTTGAAATTTCACGATTGGTCCGGCACCAAAATTCCAAGCATCCGGAGTCGGAATCGCTGGGGCGTTTAGGTCGTCATCAAAAAAGTTTGCGACCATGTTCGATGCCTGCTCACGTCGCTCGGCATCCGTCTTAACATCGCGAAAACGCAGTCCCTCAAGCGCCGCAGAGTCGGTGGCCGACTGCATCTGTCTTTGAGCCAACCTTGCAAAGCCGATGTCAATCACCAGCGCCGCCATCGCCATGATGCCGAACAGCAGCATGGCGAAGAGAACCATCACGTAGCCGCCTCGTTTGGTTGAACGTCTCTTTCTCATTGACTTGGTCCCCCAAAAACTTCAACGCTCCGGCGACCACCGACGATGACCTGCGTCGTCTTTAATGAAGCCAATGGATCGAACGGTTCGATTTTGTCGGATGCCTCTACAAATTCGGCTGACTCAGAGTTTTGTCTTGGTAGTCCTGCGGCAGCCAAGTGCGAGCGACCCTCGACGGAATCACGATCGGTGAGTGAGCGTGCCAAAGCGGCTTGCAATCGATTCACGTCATCATTGCGGACTTCCAGGAGCGTTTGGCCTGCGAGCGATCCGCGAGCGATCCGCACCTCTTCGG
>JBGSJT010000344.1:0-24335 GCA_041741715.1 Pirellulaceae bacterium
ATGGATGTGGACCGTAGTATCCGCGCTATTGTTGCAGAGCGTCTGCACGGTATCGAGCTTCGCGGCCGATCCGACTGCGGCTAGTCTAGCCTCGCCAGCCGGAGTGATCGACACCATTGTCATTCGACCTGCGGCGTGGGAAGAGGCGCTCGGCCAGTGGAAAACATACCGCCAACAACAGGGGCACCACATCGCCGAAATCGATGCGGGGCTCGATAGCCGCGCGATCCGCCAAGCGATCTTGAAACTTTCGGCCGCTCAGGCTGTACCGCCGCGGTTCGTGTTACTAGCGGGCGATGTCACGGCGCGACCCGAATCGACCGTCCCCACTTTCTATCAAGCTAGCACCGCCATGTGCCAGTTCGGTGGTGATGCGACCATTGCATCCGACAATCCATTTGGCGATCTCGACGATGACAGCATACCAGAGCTAGCGGTGGGGCGCATACCAGCCGATTCGGCGGAGCAACTCCGCGCTGCGCTTGCGCGAGTGATCGACTTCGAACAACAACAGGACTATTCGACTTGGCGGCGCGATGTGCACGTGGTGGCAGGTGTGGGGGGCTTTGGTCCCGTGGCCGATTCAGTCATTGAAATGACAACGCGACGGTTCCTGGCCGATCGTATCCCGGGCTGGTCCGATATGTCGATGACGCAGGCTAGCACGAAGAGTCATTATTGTCCCGATCCATGGCGGTTCAGCGAAGCCTGCATCGAGCGGATGAATCAAGGGGGAATGTTTTGGGTCTACATCGGCCACGGACACGTCAAAACGCTCGATTACGTGCGGGCTGGTGAGGAGTGGTTACCGATCCTCACTCACGAACATGTTCCGGCTATCAATGTTGGTGGAAGACCTCCGATCGCCATCTTCTTAGCTTGTTACACCGGTGCCTTCGACGCTATCGACGATTCACTAGCGGAGCAATTGATGCTCAGTGCGACAGGTCCCATCGCCGCGTTGGCCGCATCGCGCGTCTCCGGCCCGTATGGATTGGCGATGCTGTCCGATGGCTTACTGTGGAGCTGCTTTGATCAACAGACCGAAACGCTGGGCGAAGTGATCTTGCACGCCAAGCAAAGGTTGCTGCAACCTGAGGCAAAGCAAGACAATCCGGCTCACGATGCGCAACTGCAAATGATTGGCGCCATCGCCAGCGCGCTCAGCCCCACCGGCTATGATTTGGAGGCCGAACGCCGCGAGCACGTGTGGGAGATGAATCTATTAGGCGACCCCCTGCTGCGGCTCAATCATCCGGGCGCTTTGACCCTCACCATCCCCGACCACGCCGCGCCTGGGGAGGTACTATCGATCCGGGGAAACAGCGATATTGCGGGTGGCTTGAGTTTGGAATTGGTTTTTCGTCGCGAACAGGTCCGCAAGGAATTGGACCAGTTGCAGGTGGCTTTGGAGACTGAAGATGGACGGGATGCCTTTCAACAGCGTTATCATTCAGCCAACGAGCGCGTGTTGGTGCGGCGCGAGCAATTGCTCAAGCGGGCTGGCGACTTTCAGATCGATCTGGAGATTCCCCGTGACTTACCGCGCGGCAAGTACGCCCTCCGCGCGTTTCAATCCGGGCAGGCCGCATGGCGCGTTGGCTATCAAGAGCTGAGTGTGCGTGCGGAGGATTAGGATTAAGATTCGGATTAAGAACAAGAGGGATCGAGTTCATCCGTCGCACTAGCTAATGGATACGGATCGGCGAAAGCTCCAAAGGCACCTAGCCCTCCATCGACCGCCAGATCGGTGGCGGTAATGAAAGATGCTGCAGAACTAGACAGCCACAACACGGCCTCGGCCACTTCACTCACTCTACCGATGCGCCCCAGTGGGTGCCGATTCGCCAACTCAGCGGCACCCCCTTGGGCTTCCAGACTGGCACGGACCAGGGGTGTGTCAATCGCACCTGGCGACACCGACACGACGCGAATCCCGCTCCGCGCGTATTCGATACCCCACTGCATGCTTTGTAAAACATTGGCAGCTTTGAGGGGCCCGTAACATGGGACTTGTCGCGCCGTGCGATGGGCTTGCCCACTGGCCATGTTGATGATCACGCCGCTGCGCTGAGCCAACATGACGCGGGCCGCGTGCTTAGCTAGGAATAGATAGCCCGACAAATTGACGTCGACCATGCGTTGCCACAGTTCCGATGAGACTTGATCGAGCGGCACGTAAGATGCCTGGGGTTGGATCGCCGCATTGTTGACCAGCACGTCCAGTCCGCTCCACAGCGTTACTGCCTGCTCGACGGCAGCTTGGCAGTCTACTTCCCGCGACGTGTCCCCTTGGAAAAATTCGACTCCGGCCGGCAGATCACTGGCCGCTTGCGGGGCCAGGTCAAGACACAGCACATGCGCGCCCGACAGCGCAAACTGATGGCAAATCTCTAACCCAATGCCACTCGCTCCGCCACTGACCAACACCACCCGCGCGCGATTGTCGTAGCTAACCTGTCCGCTGGGACGACTGCTCATACATAACACTCCTAAAAGGGTTGGGTTGATTCTACGATAACTGTGAAGGGCTGTGATTCGAAGTCGCTAGTGTTGCACTTCAAATTGCAAACTGCGGGGATCATCTAGTTATAATGGAATAGCCAACGAAAGCCATTTTAAGTCTTCCAGCGAGAAATATTCCGGTTAGTCTGAGCGACATACGTCAACCACAATTCGATATTTGTCGAAATCGATTCCGAGCATTTCATCTTTTTGCCGCACATCTTTTTGTCGCAGGTGGGCGAGTGGCTGCTGGGGAGTGACTATCGACTGGATAAATAGTCATTTTAAGGAGCGCCAGAGTATGCCACTACACGATTGGTCGCGCGTCGAGTCAGGTATTTTCCATGACTTCCATACTGTCTGGATTAGCGAGATCCGTAGCGCGCTCAACGAGGGAGTTCTTCCCGAGGGCTACTACGCATTAGCGGAGCAGCACGCTGGCGGCTACGTGGCAGATGTCTTGGCGCTACACCGCCCACCCACTAAGCAAGAATTGACTCCGCAAACCGTTGTCGATTCTGGGAATTCGGGTGGTGCCGTGGTCGCCGAAGCTCCTCCGGCAACACTCAAACGCGAATCGATGGAAATGGAGATCGATCGCGTTCAACGACGGATTTCGATTCGACATATTAGTTCTCATCGCATCGTGGCTCTACTGGAGATTGTTTCTCCAGGCAACATTGACAATCAGAATCGTTTTGAAAAGTTTGTTGTCAAAACAGTTGATGCGATTGAAAGTGGGATTTGTGTGCTAGTAATCGATCTATTTCGCCCTGGAACTTTCGATCCGTGCGGGATGCACCACGAACTGCGTAGTCGCTTGGGCCCCCGCACAGCCCCACCCGCGTCGTCGCCCCCGCCCCGTTCGACATTCGCGTGCTATTGCCTCAACTTGCCGCGCCATATCGATATGTATTTGGAGCAAGTGGAATCGGATCAAGCGTTGCCAGAAATGCCAATCTTTCTCGATCCCAAGCACTATGTGAACGTGCCACTGGAGGCAACTTATCAAGAGGCTTGGAAGGGCATGCCTGCGTTTTGGCGCGATGTGGTGCTGGGGAAGAGCGTGGACTAGCGATGCGACTCTTTCAACTCACTTCGAACCGCCGTACTTCAACTGCGTTCTTGCCCGTCTTTGGGATTGGTCGTGGTTCAGGCTGCGCGAATCCATTCTTGTCGATGGCTCGCGCGCGAATTTCATACTTGCCCGGTGCCAAGTCGCGTAGTTCCGTGGACCAAGAGATCATGCCGTATCGCACGGGCCATGTCTGCGGCTGACCCGTCGTGGCATCGAACCCCAATAGTTGCTTACTAGATACCCCCGCAGGCAAGACGTGACTCCAGTCTCTGGGAATCGCCTCCAATTCACAAGGAGTCCAGGTAGCGTTGTCCCAGGTGGTCGGATCATCTGTTACAAGGGGATCGTCCGACTGTACACGGTGCAACCAGGTTTCAACGCGCTCGAGCCCCGATAAACCCGAGAGTACCAAGCCGCGTACGATCAAGCGTTTGCCTACCGCAACTTTCTCCGGAACTTGATCCATATAGGCCGCCGTCTTGAGATGCGATTCAGGATCATTGTTCTTCAAGGCATAAGTGTCATTGGCGCGATAATCATTGGTCAGCATGATCTGTCGCAACCACTTGATCGACTTGAAACCATGTGCCCAAGGGACAATCATTCGCACTGGACCACCGCGCTGAAGCGAGATGGGCTGACCATTGAGTCGGTAAGCTAGAAAGGGTGGCAATTCACCTGGTGCCGTCTCCATTGCTTGTGTGAAACTCAACGACGAGCGGAACATTTGTTCGGGATCATTGTTATGAAATCCCCAGTAGCAGATGCGTCGCACGTTTTGCATTGGACCACACAGGCGTAGCACTTCACGGAGCGGTACCCCTTCCCAAAGTCCTTGCCCGAGCGGCGCGGGAATGTTTAAGCACTGCATCGCCTTAACGAATTTGACACTATGTGCCTCGCCCAATTGCAACAGCGACTCATAGGTCAGCGCTGTCCCTCCATCAATAGACAACGGCGTGGCAATGGTCGCCGGAATGTTCACTACTTCATCCACGGTTGGATCAGCCGAAATTTCCAACCGCCAGGAGTCCGCTGTGAGCCGAGCCTCGACAAGTTCCTCGCCTTGCAGCGTGTACGGTTTGGGATTCCCGCGCGACACATCGCGGAAATCTTCAGCATCCGTTAGAAACGCTCGTTGACTATTGTCTTCAGCGGATGGCGAGGAAGTCTCCTCGGTCTGTGCGGCCACGGCGGAACCTGTCCCCGCCAGTAGCGAGGCAGTCAGGGCAGACGTCGAAGTCGACGCCATGAAAGCGCGGCGCGAAATCAATTCATCAGATTCCGCCGAGTTCTTTTGTTTCGCCATGGCTCTCCTCAGATTCCCGTCAATGAAACTCGTTGTGGGGTATGACCTGCCTTTGATACAGGTAGGCATTCACGACTTTCAGCGCCAACGATGCAATACTTAATCTTAATCGTATTCATAATCCTAATCATTGTGGGGACAATCCGCAGCAAGCCTGTATGCGAGCGCGCAGCTCCCTGGCCTGGTGGACTTAAAACGGCCTGGATGTCCTAACAGCACTGGTGGTCGCCTCGATTGGTACTGCAATACGACCTAGCAATTCCCAAACACCTACGCGTCCGCGCTCAGCGGTCAAACAGAGCAGTCTGACGTCGAGCCGGCAAGGGAGCGTCGGACACCGGACTTTACTTGGGGTTTCTAGCGCCAGCCCAGCGATCCTCGCGGGGTCGGTTTAGGAGTAAGATGAGGCTCGCAATTCCGATGAACCGTTGAAAACGTGGATTTGGTGCGACGCCAATCGCGAATCATGCTGGAAAAAACTCATGCGACTACGTTACTCATGTTTATTACTGTTTTTAATACTAGCTTCGAAATGTATGGCGGCGGATCGACCGCCAAACATAGTAGTCATTTTGGCTGATGATTTGGGTTGGTCTGATCTAGGTTGTTATGGTGCCGACTTGCACGAGACGCCTCACTTGGATCGATTCGCCGGCCAAGGCACGCGGTTTACCGATGCCTACGCCATGCCGGTCTGTTCGCCGACTCGCGCTGCGCTGCTGACTGGCGAGCATGCTGCGCGCGTGCGCATGACGATCTGGTCCGAAGGTTCGCTGTCGGGGCCCAAGAATCGACAACTGCTGCAAGCCGATTCGCACCACAGTTTGCCGCATACTGCGAAGACGTTGGCTAAGTATTTGCAGGAAGCTGGATATCTAACAGCACTGATTGGCAAATGGCATCTGGGGGACGCCGATCACTATCCCGAAACGCATGGCTTCGATATCAACATCGGTGGCACGCATTGGGGAGCACCGCACACATTTTGGTGGCCCTATCGTGGTACAGGACGTTTTGGCACTGAGTATCGCTATGTCCCGCATCTTGAATTCGGCCAGCCCGGCGAGTACTTGACCGATCGACTGACTGACGAGGCACTGCACGTTATCGACCACGCTGGCGATCAACCCTTCTTTCTATATTTGTCTCATCACGCGCCGCATACACCCATCGAAGCCAAGCCGGAAGATACCGAATACTTTCGATCTCTGTTGACTCCTCACATGCGACATCAAAACGGAGTCTACGCCGCCATGCTCAAGAGCTTGGACGAGAGTGTGGGACGCGTATTGGAACGCTTGCAGGCGCGGAGCATCGACGACAATACGCTGGTAGTATTCATGAGCGACAATGGTGGCTTTGTGGGAGTCGACAGCAAGTCGGGGCAGAGCGTGCCGGTCACCAACAACGCACCGTTGCGGAGTGGCAAAGGTTCATGTTACGAAGGAGGGATCCGCGTCCCGTTGCTGATCCGCTGGCCAAACGTCACGTCAGCGGCGTCGGTCTGCAGCGAACCGGTCACTGTGATGGACTTGTTCCCCACGCTGCTCGGTGCCGCTGGTATATCCGTATCTGCGGAAAACACCTGCGATGGAGTCGATTTAAGACCACTACTAAATGATTCCAACGCGCACTTAGAGCGCGAGGCGTTGTACTTTCATTACCCGCACTACTACGCCACCACGACCCCAGTGAGTGCCGTGCGGGCTGGCCCCTGGAAGTTGCTGGAATATTTTGAGGATCAGCGTGTCGAACTCTACAATCTCAGCGACGATCTGGGCGAGACGACCAACTTGGCCGAGCGACGACCGGAAATGGCTTCTCTACTAACAAAGCAACTTCACACTTGGCGCGAAACAGTACAGGCCGCCTTGCCGACACCCAATCCTGATTTTCAAGCCAAGTAGTGGAGCAAACTTAAGTAGTTGGCTTGCGGACCGAGCGGAGCTTTTCCAAGGCACCGACGATCGAATCGCGCTGCTGCACAAGTGCCGTCAAACTTTCGCGCTCCTTCTCCACTACCTCAGCCGGCGCGCGCTGCACAAAGCTCTCGTTGGAAAGCTTTGATTCTTTCCCGGTTATCTGCTTGACGGTACTCTCCAACAGCTTCTCATTGCGATCGATCTCAGCAGCCACGTCGATGAACTTACCCAAATCGAGTGTGACCTCCATGCCATCGACGATCAATTGAGCGGGGAGCTCAGGTTGCGCAAAGCCTTTCCCCAAGCCAGCGCAGTTGGCTCGCGCCAGAGCTTTGAAGAATGGCTCCATCGGCTCTAACAGCTTGCGAGTTTCTGCATCGCAGGCGACCGTAAACGTCACTTCTTCCTTAGGTGGGAGATTCTGACGCGATCGAATCTCACGGAGTGCACCTAGCACCGCCACGAAACGCCTGAACTGCTGCTCGATCACCGGATCGTGATGATCGACGTTAGCCGTGGGCCAGGTCGACTTGATCAACCATTTCTGTTCTTCGGCGCGACCGTCGAGGGTGCGAACGGAACCGAAGCGTGCGAGCTCTTGCCAGATGGCTTCCGTGATAAATGGAATCATGGGCTGCAACAATCGCAGGAGTTGATCGAGCGTATGGGCGAGCACTTGTTGCGTGGCCCGTTTTTGTTGCGGATCCTGCAAGCGTGGCTTGGCCATTTCAACGTAGTAGCTACAGAATTCGTCCCAGGCAAAATCGTACGCCAACCGCGCCGCTTCGCTGTAGTGATAGCCATCGATGGCTTCGCTCACCAGCCGCGTGGTGGTCGACAGCCGCGATAGAATCCAGCGATCTTCCATGGGGAGCGTCGGCACATCGAGCGGCTGAGGCTGAAAACCTTCCAGATTGATCATCACGAACCGCGCCGCGTTCCAAAGCTTGTTGCAGAAATTGCGAGCCACATCGAAACGCTCGCTGGTCACGGCTGCTTTGGGATGAGCTTTATCTTCAGCCTGCTTGGCCCATTGAGTAGAGAACAATTTTTGACAGCTCGGGCACTCGATCGTCGGCTGCTCGCGATTCTGTTTGGTCTGATTGACGGAGCTGGCACAGTGAGGGCATTCAAACTGCACCGGCATCCGCACGTCTTGCGTGTCGGTAGCCAACCAACACAACCCAAATCGCAACGCATCGGGCCCGAATTTGTCGATGACATCGATCGGATCAACTCCATTCCCCTTGCTCTTGGACATTGTCTCGCCGTAGCCGTCCAAGATTTTGGGATGGATAAACACTTCCTTGAACGGAACTTGCCCTACGTTATTTAGTCCCATCAAGACCATCCGCGCGACCCACAACGTGATGATGTCGCGGCTGGTGATCAGTGTACTGGTCGGATAGAAGTACTCCAGTTCAGGCGTTTTCTCCGGCCAGCCCAAAGTGGAATGCGGCCACAACGCCGAACTGAACCATGTATCAAGCACATCGGTTTGGCGCACGTAGCCAGCCGCTTCCAATTGCTGCTCGGCCGGATCTCCTTCGTCGCGCAGCGAAATATGCACCACGGCGGGAGCTTCGATCGTTCCTTGCAAACCACCCGACTTGGCGACCGGTAATTGCGATAGTCGCTTGAGTTCCACCGCAGCAGCGTCGGCAGTTTCAAACTGCTTGGTCCAAATCGGTATTTGATGTCCCCACCACAGTTGTCGACCGACGGGCCAATCCCGTTTTTCCCCCAGCCAATCCAAATAGCCTTTGGCATATCGCTCGGGGATAATCTTGACTCGACCATCAGTCACTGCGTCCATCGCATTCTGAGCGAGTTGATCCATCTTGACGAACCATTGGTCGGCCAAAAAGGGTTCGATCGGAGTCTTGCTGCGATCGCTGTGCGCCAAGTCGATTTCTCGATCCTCAATCTCCGCAACTAACTCCAGGGCTTCTAGTTCTTCTACGATACGCTTTCGAGCTTTGTGGACCGTCAGACCTTCGTAGGGCCCCGCTTCGGCATTGAGCGTTCCGTCGACGTTTAGAATGTTGATCATCGGCAAATCGCAGCGCTGGGCGACTTCGTAATCGTTTGGATCATGCGCCGGAGTGATCTTGACGCAACCACTCCCCAGTTCGGGCTTGGCCCACACGTCGGCGACCAAGCGAATCTCGCGATCGAGCAACGGCAGACGCAGTTTGACACCACGCTGTGCCATGGCGGCCAGCGTTAACAGTTGCGGGAGATGCGTTTGTCGCCGCGCGGCCAACTCTTCCAATTGCTTTTCGATTGGCCCGCGATCCTTACCGGCGGCTGCAGCTAACTTGGCAGTCAGCGCTCGCTGGTGCGTGTCCAAGGCCGCAGCGGGATCGGGATGGACGGCGACCGCCGTATCCCCCAACATCGTTTCCGGCCGCGTGGTGGCGATCGTGACATGCGTCGGCTCGCCTGGAGCGGGATCGATGACAGGATATTTCAGATGCCAGAAATGCCCTTTGACAACTTCGTGAAATAACTCATCGTCGCTAACGGCTGTTTGTAAAAATGTGTCCCAATTGACAAGTCGCTTGCCACGAAAAATCAGACCTTTGCTGAACAAGTCGAAGAACGTCGCGCGCACGGCACGGGCACACGTCTCGTCGAGCGTAAATCGCGTACGTGTCCAGTCGCACGAACAGCCCATGCTTCGCAATTGATTCAAGATGCGAACTTCCGATTCCTCTTTCCACTGCCAAATCCGCGCGACCAGCGCTTCGCGTCCCAAGTCGTGGCGCGTTTTGTTTTCGAGTTCCTTCAGGCGGCGCTCGACGACCGCTTGTGTGGCGATCCCTGCATGGTCGGTCCCTGGCATCCACAGCGTTTCAAAGCCGCGCATGCGATGCCAGCGAATGCGTATATCCTGCAACGTGTTATTCAGGGCATGCCCCAAGTGCAGGGCACCGGTGACGTTGGGAGGAGGAATGACAATCGTGAAGGGCTTGCGATCGGGATTGACCTCCGCGCGAAAACAACCGTCGGCTTCCCAAGCTGCATACAGCTCCGCACAGGCAGTTTGATAGTCAAAACGATTCGGAATCTGCTCTGCCAAATCACTCATCTCAATCCGTTTCCCAGTTAACAAAGTTCTATAAATTGGCCCACTCGTCACCATTTTGCAGGTATCGTCCACCATCAAACCCTCAGATTGTACGCAAAAACTGAAACTCGACTACATTGGTCAGCTCGCCATGCAGACACCTCAAACAACTCAATACTCAATATTCCCTCAGCCCCAGAGTTTTTTCGCTGTGAAAGTTAAACGCCAACGTGAAGATTTCGTGGTCCGCGAGATCAACCGCTTTGCCATCAACCCACCAGGGAAAGGTCTCCCAGGACGCCACGCCGTCTATCGCTTGGATAAAAGTGGCTTGGGAACTCCCGAGGCAGCGAGCGAAATACTGACTATCTGGAATTTGCCGCGCCGCCATTTGAACTATGGCGGGCTCAAGGACAGGCATGCTGTGACGTCGCAGACGATCACAATTTTCGAGGGGCCCCCCAGTGATATCGAGCAACCGGGGTTCACGCTGAAGTACCTAGGACAGGCCCCACGCGAGTTCACCGCCAAGGATATTGAGGCCAACGAATTCGATATTACGCTGCGCGAGTTGGCTCCGCCGCACGCCGCGCAATTGCTGCAAGCACTCCAAGGTGAAGCGTGGGCCATCCCAAATTATTTTGACGATCAACGTTTCGGCTCGGTCGGTGAGAGTGGTCGCTTCGTCGCTCTCCCCTGGTGCTTGGCCGACTACGAACAAGCGTTGTTCTTGGCCATCGCCGAAGCCAATCGCCACGATCGATCCGATGATCGCGAGCAGAAACAAATACTGCGCGATCATTGGGGGGATTGGCAAGCCTGCAAGGATCGACTCGATCGCAGCCATCGCCGCAGCATTGTGACTTATCTCGTCGATCATCCGACCGGTTTCAAGAAAGCGGTCGCCCTAATTCGCAAGGACTTGAGGAGTATTTTTGTCGCTGCTTTTCAAGCCAAGATCTGGAACGAGATTGTATCTCGCAAGCTGACGCGATTGCTCCCCGCTGAGGAGTTGATCACTCTGGCTGCAATTGGTGGTCAATGGGTCTTTCCCAAACACTTAAGCGCAGAGCACTTGAGTGAACTTCGCGACTGCCTAATCCCACTCCCCTCAGGACGCAAGACTCAGTGGGCACCCGACATAAGCGAACTTCTGGATGAGGTCTTGGGGGAGTTTGGAATCGAGCGGCACAAGCTACGGTTCTCCCATCCACGCGACGTCTTCTTCGCGCGTGGCGAACGCAACATGCTGCTGGTACCGCAGATCAGCCTGGCCGAAGTCGCACCAGACGAATACGGGGCGACGGGAAGTTGCAAGTTGCGATTGTGTTTTCGTTTGGCACCAGGTCAGTACGCAACGATGCTGATCAAAGGATTGGAACTTTTAGCGGAATAGTCATTAGTCATTAGTCATTAGTTGTTAGTTGTTAGTTGTTAGTTGTTAGTTGTTAGTTGTTTAGGATTGGGACAAACAAACTGGAGAGATAGACGCCGTGGCCAATAAGCCCCGTCGATTTGAGGAACTTCGCGTTTACCAAATGTCCGAGAACTTGGGCGACGCCGTTTGGGACATTGTGATGACGTGGGACTATTTCGCGCGTGATACGATTGGTAAGCAATTGTCGCGAAGTGCAGACAGTATCGGTGCCAACATCGCTGAAGGTTCTGGACGCGGCAGCTATCAAGACAATCGGCGTTTCGTGAAAATTTCGCGTGGCTCACTCTACGAGACACGCCATTGGCTTCGTCGCGCATACCGACGCAAGCTGCTGAGCGTCGAACAGACCGAAGCCCTGAAGCCACTCCTGGATGAACTCGCACCGACTCTCAACGCTTACCTCAGAAGCATTGGCCCAACAGCTAATGACAAATGACAAATGACAAATGACATTTTGGGCGGTAGAATAGTGCGTTGACGTTCGGTATAGTAATCACAATTTTACGCGCGGAGAAATTACGATGACTTGGCAGGTAACCCATCCAGTAGTCGTCCCTTTTGACTTTTCGGAACACGCCTTGGAAGCGTTGCGCAAGGCGGTGGCGATCGTTGAGAACCCGCAACAAATTCACGTGTTGCATGTGCTCCCGTATCTGATCCCCGCCGAGCCAGGGGTGGTATGGGCGACGATCGATGATAGTAGTCGCATCCAACATGCTTTGGAAAACATGGCAGTAGCCGTTCCAGAAAAAGAGTTTGGCAAAGTTTGCCTCGACGTACGGATGGGAGATCCAGGGCAAGTGGCCAGTGATCGCGCAGAAGAATTGGGGGCCGACTTGATCATCATCGGCTCGCATGGTCGCACTGGTTTGACGCGGTTGGTATTGGGGTCGGTGGCCGAGCGGGTTACGCGTTTGGCTCATTGTCCAGTGTTGGTGGTGAAGCTACTGCCGCAAGCGGAGAAAGCGGCGGCGCAACCGGCACCAGCCTAATTTTCGCATCGTGCCACCACAGAAAGGCGAACACAGGTAAGCAGGCTAGCGCAAACCACTGGTAGCCCGTCAAGCCGAGCGCGATGTGAGCTTCGGGACGCAGGAATTCACTCCCCAGCCGATACACACAGTAGCTCAGGATATAGAATTTGGCCAATTGCCCTTTCCAGATTCCATGCCTCTGCAACTGCAACATAAGCAGCGCCAGGCTGGCGTGAAAGAGTGATTCGTAGAGCTGAGTCGGATGTCGTGGCACGTCGTCGATTAGCGCGCAGCGCATGGCCCAAGGCAAGTTGGTTGGAGTGCCATAGCAGCAGCCCGCCACCAAACAACCCAGGCGACCAATCGCGACAGCCACCGCCGCCGCAACGACAAACGAATCGCCGGTCTTGGTGCGTATTTTCAGTGTCCACTTGGCCAATTCAACCGACGCGTAGGCACCGACCAAGCCACACAGAATGGTCTTGCCGCTACTGAGCCAAGCCACACCACTGAGTAAGCCCGACCAATCGCTTAGTACGAACGGGAGCTTGGCTCCCAACATCGCACCACAGAAGGCGGCCAAGCCAATCGCTATTCGTTGATCGGTGGCTAGCGGCAACGCGCGCTGTGATCGACGTAGCAGCAGTCCCCCCACAGTTACTGCGGTCAGCATGATTAGCGAGTAGGAAATCGACACGGGCATGCCGAAATAATAATCAATTGCCACATCAAAGTCGACATAGCCTTTGAATTCAACGATCGAACTGTGTTGTTACCACTCATCGCTGATAATTTCGTCCATGTCTTGACCGCCTCCGAGTACTCGTGCAATTTCGATCACATCGCCAAGAACAAGGTAGAATACTACGTAGCGAGAGAAACCACGCACCAGCTTAGCGCGAACGCCACTCAGCTTCGGATTCGCAGTCTCGAAGATGCCACCAAGCTCAGGGTGTTCGCAAAGCAACTGCACCGTTTCCTCGACGCGATCCAGGAATTGCTCCCCTGACTCTTTGTCTCCACGGCCAACGAACTCGGCATGACTTTCAATGTCGTCCCAAGCTTTCGGACGCCACTTGGGAATGGAACGCTTCACCATTTAAAGATCGTTTTTGCTAGCGACGCGCGCCCGCAGTTGCGACCAATCGTCGGCCGACATCGGAATGGCGGGGCCGCTATTGACACCTTCTAACAACTGACTCTCAAGCCGCTGTTGTCGTTCGCTAACCTCCACAACCAATGATGAGATGAACTCGCTAACGGATGAGAAGCCCCTTTGACGAGCATATTGCTCAGCGAATTCGCTAACATCGTCGGGTAATTGAATAGCAATCGTAGTCATTTTACTTCTCACTGAGCTTATAGGGACGCCTTGCCATTATACCCAAGGACGGCTGCCAAACCAACCAACTGATTAGGCTGGGGCTTCTTCGCGAAAGCGATATCCGAAACCGCGAACAGTTTCGATGAGCTCGGCGGAATCTCCCAGTTTGCGTCTGATGGCGCGGATGTGAACGTCGATCGTGCGTTCTAAGACTAGAGTGTCTTCACCGAGCGCCGATTCGATCAGCTCGCGACGCTCGAACGCGCGACCTGGCTTTGAGATCAAGGTTTGTAGTAGATTAAATTCGCTGTGCGTTACCTCAAGCCGCTCGCCGTGCAGGGAGGCTTGGCGACGTAGGGGATCAACGGTGATCCCACCACATTGCAGCGGCGCGACGTCGCTACTCTCCGATTCATCGACTGTCCGGCGGCGTTGCAGGGCGCGGACGCGTTCGAGTAACACCCGTACACTGTAGGGTTTGACTAAGTAGTCGTCGGCACCCGCTTCAAAGCCTTCGATTTGATCCATGTCCTCCCCCTTGGCCGTCAACATCAGGATGCCAATGTCCTTGGTCTCCTTGAGCTTGCGCAACAGACGGCAGACATCCATCCCAGCTACCTTGGGGAGCATCAAGTCGAGGATGACGATATCGGGGAGTTTTAATCGCGCCTGCTCAATCCCCTCGCGACCATCGTAAGCGCAGAAAACGTTGAACCCCTCTTTCTGCAAGTTGTAGAACAGCACTTCGGACAATGCCCGATCATCCTCAACAATCAGAACTTTAGTTTTGGACATGCCGAATCTCGGTAATTGAGAAATGCTTTACTGCGTTGTTCGATCGTGAACCTCAGGCACTAGCCGTGGCGTCAACTCGTGCTGCCGCCTACAGCTAGCACCCTTGGTTATCTACACGGTATTTTCTGGTTCCCAGGCTCCGCCTGGGAACCCACTGTCTTGCAGGCTCCGCCTGGTAATGCCGACTCTGATTGAACCCGTTCGGTTGGCTCCAGCCAAGCACCCTTTGATTAAGATTGTAAGAAGAACACAATATCAGCTCGACTCGCCAGCGATTGGGTTCGCAGTTTTGTCGGAGTTCGCTTTACACAAATTCGCCAATCAGGCGACCCGCTAGCTGGCGCGTCGAGCTAGTATTCCCGCTGGTTTTCGCGAAAATGACGCGGTCCAACGAACGACTGTTTTCCGCCTAATGGGTTTCTATTTCATGCACATGTCCCGTGTCCTGGCCAGTCTGCTGGTTGGTTATTTTGTACTGCATGTGGTGATCGTGGCCCTGTTGGGAAGCCTGGTTTCAGGGGCCATTGGCGAGTCGGTGATGAAGGCCCAACGGGAGCAAATGCACACCTTGGCCTTGGCGGTGGGCCAACAAATTGGTGCACTCCCCGGAGGGGCCACTGATGCGAGTCTGCTCGAGCATTTTGAAAGCTTGGGCCGCGAGACAGGTTTTCGCTTAACGCTCATTCGTGCCGACGGAACCGTTCATGTCGACTCCCACAAAGGGACAGAGGAAATCGGGCCGCATGGCTATGGGACCGAGATTACCGAAGCCCGTCGCGTCGGCAGTGGCTTTGCCGAACGGTATAGTTCCACCTTGGGAATCCCCACCATGTACTTCGCGCTGCGCATCCCCACCGATGTGAAATCTGGAACAGGGGAAGCCTATGTTCGCGTAGCCTGTTCGTCCGCATCGATCCTGACGCTGATCCGCACCTACCAATTTCGCTGGTGGCGTCTATTGCTGCTGTTAAGCCTAGTTGGTTCAGTATTGATGATCGTCTGCACGTCGTGGATCTTACAACCCTTCCATGAGTTTTTACAAGCCATCAAGCGACTGTCGGCGGGAGAATTCAATTCGCTCCCCAATTTGATCGAACGCCGCGATGAATGGGGGACGCTGGCGGAATCATTTCGGTTCATGCAAGCTGCCCTTACCAAGGGGGAGATGAACGCATTGATCACCACGGAAAAAATGGAGACCGTGCTGGCGAGTATGAAAGAAGGTGTCATCGCCGTCGATGGCCACGATCAAATTCTGATTGCCAATCCTGCCGTCAATCTTATTCTGAACCTCGATGGAATTAAATTGATCGAGCGAAACCTGTTCGACTTCGTCAGGGTCCCTGAGTTATCGCGGGCCATCGACCAAGCGCGATTGCATCAAGTGTTTTCCCAGGTCGAGTTCGAATCGAGTCATCTATCCCGTCGGAAGGTCAGCGCGCGCGTCACGCCAATGTTGGGGACGAGCGTGAGACCCCCAGTCGCATCGGACAGTGAAACACAACCAGGGGCGGTGATTGTGCTGAGTGACGTAACTGAAATGCGGCAATTGGAAAGCATGCGTCAGGACTTTGTCGCCAATGTTTCCCATGAACTAAAGACACCGCTAGCTTCCATCATGGCCTACGCGGAAACGCTGCGCTTGGGAGCGTTGTTCGATGAGGAAAAAAACATGGAGTTTGTCACGCAAATCGAAGTGCAAGCCGATTTGTTGCATCGTCAAATTCAGGATTTACTGCAGCTCGCGAGAGTCGAATCGGGTGAGCAGAACTGGAACATTCAAACGGTGACTCTCAATCAGGCTTGCGACGTCGCCGTCGAGCAATTCCAATCGCAGGCAACCGCGCGAGGGATTTCCCTTACTGTGCAACTCGACGCAAGGAACCCGCTGGTCCAGGCCGATCGAGATGCGATTCGGACAGTGCTGAACAATTTGGTGAGCAACGCGATTCGCTATACGCCCCATGGGGGTCAGATCAGACTGGAGACCACTCAAGCGGACCAGTACGCGGTGCTCAAAGTAGTGGACACGGGTATCGGCATCGCTCCGGAACACCACGCGCGGATCTTCGAGCGGTTCTATCGAGTTGATCGCGCGCGGGCCAGAGAGTTGGGTGGGACTGGCTTGGGGTTGGCGATCGTCAAGTACTACGTGCAGGGCTTTGGAGGAAGAGTGGAATTAACTAGTCAAGTCGATCAGGGGAGCACCTTTGCCATCTGGTTGCCACTGCGCTAGTGTGGGAAACCTCAAGATCCGTTTTCGTTGAATACCAAGTCCCTGAAGAGCTGTGGCTCAGTAAATTCACTTCCAACAAGCTAGGTGCACTTCAGTCGGATGAACTGTTTTTTTTACAGCGTCGTTTCTTAACACGAACTTAACAATCGTTCGCTACCATATCACGATCATTTCGACCAAAGTGGCTCGACGCTCCGCGTCGGACGTATGAGTCTTCCGACGCGGAGCGTCGAGCCACTTTGGTTCACTAAGAGTGCGCGGCGAATTCGATTAAGCATCGTGCGGGAAATAACTGTCCGATCTTAAACGTAGCTGCGGTCGCCAGACCGCAGGGAATCGACGTTCTGGCGAACGTAGCTTCGACAGTTATTTCCGGCACGATGCTAAACGGCCCGCTTGCGGCAATTCTCCTTTTTAAAGATAGAAGTTATGATTCGCTCGTTAAAGTGGAAGGTCCTGTTATTAACCGCTGGGTTGGTATTTCATTCCCACGTACTCGCGCAAGAAGCCTCCGTCGATGCAGACCTATTAAGCGAAATTCGCCAAAATTGGAAATCGGCGAAAATCAATCCCAACTTGGCGGGGAAGATTCGCATCGATGGTTCGAGCACGGTCTATCCCATTAGCGAAGCCGTTGCCGCTGCCTTCAAGAAACTGTTTCCGAAGGTTTCCATCAGCCTGGGCCAATCGGGAACGGGAGGGGGATTCAAACGCTTCTCAGCGGGCGATTGCGATATCTCGGACGCCTCACGACCGATCAAAGCTGCCGAATGGGAGGCGTGTCGCGCGCACAACATTTCCTTCATCGAACTTCCGGTGGCCTACGATGGACTGACCGTGGTGGTCCATCCGAACAACACGTTTATCAAGTCATTGACCGTGGAGCAGCTTCGAAAGATCTTCTTGGCCGATGGTGCTGCGATGACCTGGAACGACGTCGATAGCGACTGGCCCAATCGACCGATAAAAGTTTTTGCTCCAGGTACCGATTCGGGTACCTTCGACTACTTCAAGGAAGTTCTGGTCGGCACGGTACCAGTCTCGATGCGGGGGGACATGTCGACCAGCGAAGACGATTCACTACTAGTCAATGGCGTGGCTGGCGATCAGAATGCGATCGGGTTCTTCGGTGCTGCCTACTACTTTCAGAACCAGGACAAATTGCGCGCCGTACCGATCGTGAATCCAGAGACAGGTAAGGTGGTGACTCCCGAAGCGCGGACGATCGAAGATGGGAGCTACGCCCCTTTCAGTCGCCCCATTTTCATCTACCTTAATACTCAATCGATCAACCAACCGCAGGTCGAACAGTTTGTCGAGTTCTATTTGGCCACCGCTGGATCCTTTGCCAAGCAAGTGGGCTACGTTGCGCTCCCGGAGCAGGTCTACCAAGCTACGATGATGAATTTTTTAGATGAGAATGCAGGCACACACTACTTGACCGAAGACTTAGAAAAGCGATCAGGGCCAGTCACCGCCGTTTATCGTGCTGAAAATAGAACCGAGTAATTGCACAGGCAACTGGTCGATGGCCTCCCACGAAATTCCGATCGAAAGCCCACAGCGAGATGTGAAGTTTCGCCCGCTGAAAGGTGTCTACCTGCGCGAAGCGATCATCAAGTTACTGCTGGCCGCCGGTTGCGCTCTATCCATCCTGACGACACTGGGCATCATCACTATCCTAGTCCACGAGGGGAGACAATTCTTTCAGTCCGAGGGGGTCTCTTTCTGGGGATTCATGACCGGTATTCGCTGGAATCCGTTGATCGGCAGCGAGAAACACTTTGGGGTGTGGGCGCTCGTTTCCGGTACGATGCTGGTTAGCCTTATTGCCATGGCGATCGCTATCCCGCTGGGATTGGTGACGGCCGTTTATCTGAGCGAATATGCGCGACCTGGGGTCAGGGCAATTGTCAAGCCGACGTTGGAAGTTTTGGCGGGGGTTCCCACCGTGGTGTATGGTTTTTTTGCGCTGACCGTGATTACGCCCGGATTGAAGTTCTTGCACGATGGCTTCAATACTTACAACGCGATGTCGGCAGGGATAGCGGTGGGCATCCTCTGTTTGCCGATCGTCAGTTCACTTGTCGAAGACGCATTGCAAGCAGTACCACTTAGTCTCCGCGAGGGAGCATTCGGATTGGGGGCGACGAAGTTTGAGGTGTCCGTCAAGATTGTGTTGCCCGCCGCCCTCTCGGGGATCATCTCTGCCATCCTGTTGGCCATCGCGCGGGCCGTCGGCGAAACGATGGTCGTCGCACTGGCCGCAGGAAGTCGCCCGCAATTCACACTCGATCCAAGGCAAGACATCCAAACGATGACCGGCTGGATGGTTCAGATGGCGTTGGGTGACGTCTCCAACTTCAGTATCGAATACTTATCGCTGTATGCCGTGGCTGGCGTGTTATTCACACTCACGCTGTGCCTGACGATCATTGGCAACATTGTGCGAAATCGATTTCGCGAGGTTTATAGCGATTGATGAATGTACCACGTTCCGACAAACGCGAGCATCCATTGGCCTCCATGGCGGCTTCCATTTCTCCCCGACGCGGCAGGCAAGCGTGGGATTTGTGGTTTCGCTACTTTTGTATTTTGGTGACAGCGATTTCGATCGTCACGCTGGCTGTATTGCTGGGGAGTGTGTTTTATCTCGGCTATAGTGGTCTGAATCTAAATTTCCTAACGCACTATGCTGAAGGGGATGCGGCCGAAGCGGGATTGGCACCTGCCCTGTGGGGGACGGTATGGGTCTGTGTAACATGTGCTTTGGTGGCGCTCCCAACCGGAGTGGCCACGGCCATATTCTTGGAGGAGTTCAAACCGCGCAATGCCTGGTTGGCGCGTCTGCATGCCTTTTTCCAACTCAATATCTCCACTTTGGCTGGTGTTCCCAGCGTCGTGTTTGGGATTTTGGGACTAACGCTGTTTGTGACCATGGGGGGCCTGTTTGGCGCACGTCAGGAGCCGATGTTCGAAGTAGGCGTTGAGTATTTCGATCAATTCCTGACGGCTGGCAAACAAACACTGTGGGTCCCAATCGAAACTTCAGGAGAACCTCCGACAATAGTTGCACCAGGGATGAAAGCCATGACACCTGATGGCCAGTGGGTAGAAGTTGAAGTGGCCGCTTCGCGCCGCCAACTACCCACAGATCCGCAGTTGGCGCAGTACGCACTGGTCGCAGGGAGGGAGGGGGGACGCATCATTCAACCGACCTTCTATCATTTCCGCCTACCATTAGGACGGAGTGTTTTGGCTGGCGCGCTAACATTGATGCTGGTCATTCTGCCGATCGTAATTATCGCTTCTCAAGAAGCACTGCGCGCAGTTCCCAGTTCCTTACGCGAGGCGGGAGCTGGCCTGGGAGCCACCCCCTGGCAAGTCGTGCGGCGCGTGACCTTGCCCGCCGCCATGTCAGGCATCATGACCGGAGCGATCTTAGCCATCAGCCGGGCCATCGGCGAGGCCGCTCCAATTCTGATTTTGGCGGGTGCGATTTTCATTACTTCATCACCAGAAAGTCTGATGGATGAGTTTACTGTGTTGCCACTGCAGATCTACAATTGGGCGCAGCGCCCTCAGCACGAATTTCACTCGTTGGCCGCCTCGGGCATTATTGTGCTGCTCTGTTTTCTGTTGGTATTCAATGGCTCGGCTGTGCTGATTCGTCAATTCACGTATAGAAAAGGCTAACAGCCCATGGTCACAAAGAGCCAAACGAAAAAGGGACCATCCCGTATGTTCGATCCAACCAAGCTCGAAGCACCCGATCAGAGTGACTCGCTCCCTAGCCTGTCCGTCGGTCAAGCGGTACTCCCCTCCGCGACTGAGCTGGCCCAAGCCAAGGGGATTGCCATTTCCATAGAAGGACTTTCGGCTTGGTACGGAAAGTTTCAAGCTCTCCATGGCTTGCGACTGGACATTCGCGAGAAAAGTGTCACTGCATTTATCGGTCCTAGCGGCTGCGGTAAGAGCACGCTGCTCAAGTGGATCAATCGCATGAACGACACCGTCCCCGAGGCACGGGCGGACGGCAAACTGGTTCTGCAAGACGGGACCAATGTGCTCTCTCGCGCCACCGACGTGGTTGCGCTGCGACGTAGGATTGGGATCGTCTTTCAAAAACCCAATCCCTTCCCCAAATCGATCTACGAAAATGTGGCTTTCGGACCTCGCATTCACTATTCTGGCTTGCGCCGCAACGACCTCAGTGACTTGGTGGAATGGTCGCTGAAGAAAGCTGCTCTGTGGGAAGAGGTAAAGAATCGCTTGCATCAATCGGCATTAGGATTGTCTGGCGGACAGCAGCAACGGTTGTGTATCGCCCGCGCCATTGCCATCGGCCCCGAATTGCTACTGATGGACGAACCCTGCTCGGCGCTCGATCCAGCCTCGACCTCGCGTATTGAAGACTTGATATTTGAACTTCGCGCGCAGTACACCATTGTGATCGTCACGCACAACATGCAACAGGCCGCCCGGTGCAGCGACCATACTGCCTTCTTTTTTGATGGTAGAATAGTGGAGAGCGGAGCCACCACGCAACTGTTCACCAATCCTTCCGAAAAACAGACGGAAGACTATGTCACGGGGAAGTTTGGATAAGCCGGAGGAGCTGGAGTGTCAAAACACTTGGAACGGGATGTTCAACAACTACATCGTCGCCTGATGAACATGTCTGGGGTCGTCGAGAAAATGATCGACGATGCCGCGCTCGCTTTCGTAGAGCGACGAGCAGATTTGGCGCGACAAGTTTTGTCGCAAGATGAACAGGTCGACGCGGTAGAAGTCATCATCGAAGAGGAGTGCCTGAAGATCCTGGCTCTGCACCAGCCGGTCGCCACCGATTTGAGACGCATCACCACGGTGCTAAAGATCAATGTCGAACTGGAGCGCATGGCCGACTTGGCATGCAACATTGCCGAACGAGCGGTATCGATGCAGGACTATCCCAGCTTTCGCATTCCGCCGCGATTGATCGACATGGTGCGTGAGTCAACCCACATGGTTCGGATGGTCTTGGATGCTTTTGTCAATTCGGACGTGGGAATAGCTCGGCAAGTGATCTTGTCGGACGATTCGATCGACGAAGACAATCGTCGCATCATTGTGGATCTCAAAGCCATCATGTCGCAGGAGCCAGACGATATTGACGCAGCCCTGAATTGCTTTTCCGCTTCACGGCACATCGAACGCATCGCTGACCTGGCCACTAACATCGCCGAAGATGTGATTTACTTGGTCGATGGCGAGATTGTCCGCCACCAGCACAAGGAGTCACTCCGCCTGCCGCAAGCATAAGACGCAGGCGCATCATCTTTTATTTTTTTGCCACACATTTTTTTGTCGGATAATGCCCGCGGCTAACGCAGCTCCTCGGCGTCAAAGGGCCAAGTTCTTACTCTCAATCCTGATCGTCCCAGGATCCACCTGACGGATTGAGAGTAAGATTAGGGGGTTAAGCTAGCGGGCCAAAGAAGCACTGGCTACACGTTCTTCCACACTCCCTGTTTGGCACTTGCCAACACTGCATCGCAAACTCGCTGAGTTTCCAGCGCATCGCGGAAGGTGGGATGGGCAGGCTGGCCGTTGTCGAGACTGCTCAGGAAATCGGCGACTTGGTGCGTAAAGGAATGTTCATAGCCGATCTGTAGGCCAGGGACCCACCAGTTCCCCATATAGGGTTGATCCCCATCGGAGACATGCACGCTTCGCCAGCCGCGGACGATCGATTCATCGCTGTGGTCAAAATACTCTAGTCGATGCAAATCGTGTAAATCCCAACGCAGGCTGGCATGTTCCCCGTTGATCTCCAGCGTGTACAGCGCCTTGTGTCCGCGCGCGTAACGAGTCGATTCGAATAGACCGAGCGAGCCGTTGGCGAAGTGACACAAGAATGCGCAGGCGTCGTCGATTCCGACCGGTTCCTTCTTGCCAGTATCGGCGTGCATCCGCTCCTTGACAAATGTTTCCGTCATGGCGGTGACGTCCTTGATAGAACCGTTGAGCCACAGGGCGGTATCAATGCAATGCGCGAGCAAGTCGCCAGTGACGCCACTCCCAGCCGCCTCCACATCCAGTCGCCACGTAGCCGCACCACCTTGGGGGACATCGGCGTTGATGGTCCAGTCTTGGAGGAAATTGGCGCGATAATGGAATATCCGTCCCAGCTTCCCTGAGTCGACGATTTGCTTGGCCAGTGAAACGGCGGGAACGCGTCGATAGTTGTACCAGACCATGTTGGGGACCCCCGCCGCTTCGACTGCGGCGCACATCTCTGCCCCTTCGGCAGAGTTCATCGCCAAGGGTTTTTCGCACAGGACCATCTTGCCAGCCTTAGCGGCGGCGATGGCTATCTCCTTGTGCAGATTGTTAGGAGTGCAAATATCGACCGCATCAATGTCATCGCGTTTCAGCAGCGCGCGCCAGTCGGTTTCGACCGACTCATATCCCCAATTGTCAGCAAACGGTCGGGCTTTTTCGGCATTGCGGGCGCACAGCGCCTTCAGGACCGGTTTGTGTTCACTCTTAAAGAAGTGGGGTGCTTGCACATAGGCATTCGAATGCGTCTTGCCCATGAAGCCATAGCCAATCATCCCGATGCGAAGCTCTTTCATCTGCGGAGTCTCTCTCTATTTCTTGGTGATGTTCGTATCAGTTTGCCACATTTGATGGGCTGCCAGCAAGCCCTCATTGCGCAGCCAAGCACCACCGGCTGCGGGGCTAAAGCTTAACACGTCTAGCGGCCCCAAGACAAGCCGTGGCGACATCCGGCCACGCACGGAACCGCTCTGAGTGTCGCAACAATAGTTGTGTCTAAACTCGTGGTCCAGGGATAGGCCTTGAATTTCTTGATTTGTCTCTACTGGCTACCGCAGGAATCGAAGAAAGTTTCTATGCTTCGAGACACTTGAGGCTCGCTTGCCGCTGACGTCAGACGTGGGGCAAGCACTGGGGGCATGATAGCGCAGATCGTTTTCGTGTCACTCTGGCGCAGGGACAGACGATCTTTGTCAGCACGCGAACTCCGTTCGATTCTAGTTCAGCATTGCCACTGAATAATCTCGATCCACAACTTTCCCTCTTCGCTCCCGACGGCGCTACGCTACTGGCCAGCGACCTGAATTCAGCCACTGACAGCAAGAATACGAAGTTGACGTTCACGGCTCCCAGCGCGGGGACTTATACCATCGGCGGTGCCGCGACCAGCCGTGTGGTGAATATGCCTTGGCTATCGTTTCGGGAGTTGCCGTGGAAGAGCTGATCGTCAATTCGACAAACTGGCGGCCGATATTCCGCGACTATGTTGATGGCGGGTTGAATGATGAACAAGCTGAGGGTTAACGGTCAGGATTCAACGTTCATTCGCGATTTACAAAACAGTTTCATTTTTGACGCACCTGGTAACGATCCGTTGGATGGAACCTGTGGGGCCGAGTAACTCTCAGCGAATGTAACCGTTCGCGCTCGATTATAGAGTAGAACAATTGTCCCCAATTGTTCAAAATTTTGTTGTCCTCAATTGTTCGAAATTTTGGACACTTCTCGCTGATCGCCACCATGTTTGAGCGCAAGTCACCCTCCCACCGAAAGTTATGTCGTATTCGACATAGCTTTCGGAGGGGAGGGTCGGAGCCCCAGCGACGGGGAGGGAAATCCCCCTCTCCGCTCGCATTAC
>JBGSJT010000345.1:0-36076 GCA_041741715.1 Pirellulaceae bacterium
CTAACCAACCATTGGTCCCAGCGACTCGCCAATTGACTGGCCGAATCTTGCAAGCGTTTCTCTGCGGAGCCTTCGATCTGCGCTAGTTCATCGAGTTGCTGCTGTTGATATGGCGTGGCGAGTGATAAATAGGGTGGTGTGGTGCTGCTATTGCCATCCATGGCGGGATCGGCGGCGCTGTAAAAGAAGGCATAAAACTGGTAGAACTCCTTCGCGGAAATGGGATCGTATTTGTGGTCATGACAAACCGCGCAGCCACCCGTCAGCCCCAACCAACCTTGGAACGTAGTACTCGCTCGCTCCACCGCGTAACGATACAAGAACTCATCGGCAATCGCGCCTCCTTCACTAGTCGTCACATTGCAGCGGTTAAAGCCAGTGGCGACCAGTTGATCCTGGGTCGGCTGGTCCAGCAGATCACCGGCGAGTTGTTCGATCGTAAAGTCCTTGAAAGATTTATTAGCATTGAATGCACTCACGACCCAATCGCGATAGGCCCAAATGTCACGCACGTTATCCAAGTGCAAACCATGGGTGTCACCATAGCGGGCCACGTCGAGCCAATGCCTCGCCATCTCCGCGCCGTATTGCGGCGATTGCATGTAGCGATCGACCATAAGTGCATAAGCATCGGGTGAACTATCCAGCATAAAAGCATCGACTTCGGCGATCGTCGGTGGCAGGCCGGTTAATGTGAATGCGACGCGACGAATGAGCGTCTCGCGATCCGCCTGCGGCTGAGGAGCCAAGCCCTGGCGAGTCATTTCGGTGAACAGGAAGCGGTCGATCGGATTGGCTTGCCACGCTGCATCAACTTTAGTCTCGGCGGGAGGCTGGTTGTAGGAGATGGGTTCGAACGCCCAGTGTCCCTGAAACTTGCCACCCTGTTCAATCCAAGCACGCAGGAGCTGTTTTTCCTCGTCACTCAACTGCCGATTCTCACTCGGAGGAGGCATGACTTCGTCCGCGTCGCTGGACTGAATGCGCTGCCAGAGCGTATTGTTATCAGGCTGGCTGGAATTCATGATGGCGGATGCGCCATCAGCAACATCGAGTCGCAAATCGGCTTGCCGCGCTTCTTCGTCAAAGCCATGGCATTTGAAACAGGCCGCGCTCAGGATGGGACGAATGTCGCGATGAAACGAAATTGATGTTTCGGCAGCGCTGGCTGAGACGCTGGGCGACAAGCCTGCCAAGAGAGTAAGAGCCATGCGCAGGGGACGCGCGAAGCTGGCACCCGACGATGGTGACCTAGAAAAACGGAACATTCGCGTTCGCTCCTGCAAGTTCAAGTGGCGCTGCTGCTGACTGCGATCCTAATGGGGGACGTTAGGAACGCTGCGGACCCAATCCTATATTATATCAGCTCCAGAGCTGGACTGGTAATCGAGTTAGCACACTCTTTCGGAGTAGGGTGATGAAACTCTGCCCCATCGAAACTCCGCGTTTAAAACAAGTCCCTTCGGTGTCTCACATTTCAGTCCGTGTTATTGCAGGCGAATGTTGAAGCACGAACATTCTGCTGGCAAAAAGATTGTATCCAAAGGGACACCGAAACAGCGAATCAATACCAAGTTTCCACCACCTCGCCCGGCAGAAGCGACCGACTAAAGGCTGCGGTTGACTTTCACAAACCGCTCGCCACGGGTAAAATCCAGGGTATGCGACAATTTCCGTTTCTCAGCATGCACCTTTGGATTCAATGAACGCGCCTGCCTCAGCCTCCCAAGCTGCTTCGCCCCCAGCTCCGATCCTAAATATCTCAGCTTATAAATTTATCAGGCTGGATGAGATTGCGGCGCGTCGTGAACAATTGCTCGGCCTCTGCAAGGAACTGCGACTACGCGGGACGATTCTGCTGAGCTCCGAGGGGATCAATCTGTTTCTGGCTGGCCAGCCCCGGTCAATCGCTGCCTTTCTACAATACTTGCGTTCCGATCCAGCGTTGGCCGATTTGGAGACCAAGGATAGCTATTCCACTTCGCAGCCCTTTCGCCGCATGTTGGTGCGACTGAAGAAGGAGATCATCGCCTTCGGTGTGGATGGTGTCGCGCCAGAAGAAAAGACCAGCCCCAAGCTCGCTCCGCGGCAATTGCAACAGTGGCTCGACGAAGGGCGTCCGGTGCGGTTGCTCGATACGCGAAACATCTACGAATTCGAGCTGGGGACCTTTGATGGCGCCGAGCACCTGCACATCGATCACTTTCGCGAATTTCCACAAGCCATCGCGCAATTGCCCGACGAAGCCAAGCAACAACCGTTGGTGATGTTCTGTACCGGTGGGATTCGTTGTGAAAAAGCGGGGCCGATGATGGAGCAAGCTGGCTTTGAACAAGTCTACCAGCTTGATGGCGGAATACTGAAATACTTTGAAGAGTGCGGTGGCAAGCACTACCATGGTTCGTGTTTTGTGTTCGATGGTCGCGTCGCGTTAGATCCACAATTGCAACCGACCGGCAATGAACTCTGCTTCGCCTGCCAAGCGGTATTGACCCCCGAGGAAGTCACGTCGGAAAAATATCTGATCGGTCAGTGGTGCCCGCGTTGCTACCGACAACCCGCCGAGCGGATGCGCGAGCAATTGCAACAACGCGAAGCAGCCATTCGCGATTACGCCGCGACTCAGCCAGGTTGTTCCCCATATGAAAACGTCCGCAAGATCCACGTTCCACGTCGCTTCGCTGGGCTGAGTCTGCTCGATTTCCTCGACGCTTGGCATCCACCCACCGGACGCGGGCAATGGTCCGAGTGGATCGACGCGGCGCAGTTTACATCGACGGGACGAGCGGTTACACCGGAGTGGATCGTGAAAGAAGGGGAGTGCTTCGCGCAGAGACTGCCTGGGACGATTGAACCCGCAATCAATCCCGATATTCGACTGATTCACGAAGACGAATATGTGGTGGTAGTCAACAAGCCCGCACCGCTGCCGATTCATCCTAGTGGCCGCTACAATCGCAACACGCTATCGAGTTTGATGGCCGAGTTCTATCCGAAACAAAAGTTACGTGTCGCTCATCGCTTGGATGCTGGTACCAGTGGTGTGGTGGTGCTATGTCGTACTCAGCACGCCGCGCGGCTGGTGCAACCGCAATTTAGCCGAGGTGATGTCGAGAAAGTTTACTGGGCTCGCGTGCATGGCCATCCAACTTGGGATGCGCTGCAATGCGACGCGGCGATTGGTGCCGAAGCTCAAGTTCGTGGGACACGTTCGGTCGGCCAGCCAGATGGCTTGGAGGCTAGTACGCAGTTGCGAGTGCTACAGCGCGCGGCGGATGGTACTTCCATCATTGAAGCCCAGCCACTGACCGGTCGCACGCATCAGATTCGATTGCACTTGTCGCATGTGGGGCACGCGATTGTGGGTGATCAGTTGTATGGCACTGATCTGTCACAGGATGTGAACCTGCCACTGACCACAGACGCGGCGCAAACCTCAGAACCAATGTGCCTGCATGCCGCGCGGATCACATTTACACATCCCGTGGGAGGCTTGCGACAAACCTTTGAAGCCCCCGCTCCCGCATGGTTTGACTAACTACAAAACTTTCGCTCCCGCCCGACAAGCGGGCAAGGGGGCGTCGACCAAGCAACCTGGCGTGGGGCCGAGTGCGCGAATTGCTCTCCTGGTGCCGAACCGCTTGTCACGGATGCTATCATGCAGCATCTACCACTTCGCTCTGCTTTACTTAAACTCTACAAAATTGGAATTCGCGGCATCTCTAGGACTTTACTCAGTGAACCTCAGGCGCTTGCCGTGGGCGTTGCCATAGTGACGCCCCCGGCTAGCGCCTGAGGTTCACGACAGACGGAACTTAAGGTTGCGCGCGATAGTGCCCAAGCGGCTAATATGAAAACGCTGCGCTCGTGCCATTCTCAATATTGCTCTTCAAAACACCTTCAACTTCGAGAATTCACACTCCATGCCTGAATCCAAGTCTGAGCACCCAGCGGTCGACCATCCACGAATTGAACGAGCAGTCAGAGAAATCCTAGCTGCTGTGGGCGAAGACCCAGATCGCGAAGGCTTGTTGGAAACACCGGCCCGCGTGGCGCGGATGTATGCGGAGATGTTTTCGGGTCTGCATCGCGATCCGAGCATTCATTTGCAAAAGGTGTTCACCGAAAAATACGACGAAGTGGTCTTAATAAAAGACATCAACTTTTGCAGCATGTGCGAACATCACCTGCTCCCTTTCAGTGGCAAAGCCCACGTAGGTTACTTGCCCGATGGCAAAGTCGTCGGCTTGAGCAAGTTGGCCCGCGTGGTCGAAGAAGTAGCTCGGCGCCCCCAAGTTCAAGAGCGGATGACCGAACACATCGCCGAGTTGATCGAATCAGAACTGGGAGCGCGTGGCGTGGCAGTGGTTTTGGAAGCCTCGCACTCCTGCATGACGATTCGCGGCATTCGCAAACCCGGCAGCCTGTGCTTGACCTCCGCCATGCGCGGCGTCTTTCGCGACAATCTTTCGTCGCGCGCAGAAATTCTAGGACTGATCGTCGGTAGAAATACTTAAAAGTAAATATCCACTCTTCGGGCCTGCGGTTGCTCAACGGATCGCATAAACTGCAGCATAGGTGCGAATGTAGAGCGTACCATTGGCGACGATGGGGGAAGCGGTAATTGGTTCGCCTGCCATGTCATTGGTCGCCACAATTTCAAACTCGCGGCCAGCCTTGACGACAGTACACACGCCATCTTTGCCGCAAAAATAGATATGCCCGTCAGCGTACAACGGACTGACCCGATGCTGTACCGTGTGCGTGCGTTCAAAGTAAACTTGCTTGCCAGTCTCTAGCTCAACGCACTGTAGTTTGCCATCCTTGTGTAGCAGATAGACTAGATCGTCCACCACCAGTGGAATGGAGACATCGGGAGTTTCCGAGAGGTGCCATCGGCGAACTTGCTGATTGTCGCTCACGTTGCCGCGCAAGTGCTCGTCGACGCGGAGCGCCACGGTCGGTCCAGATTTGGCGGTGGGGATGACGATAGTGCCTGGAATCACGGCGGGGGAGGCCACGAAGCGGAAGGTCTCGTCGTTCTTGGAATTGATGTCGCTGGGACCGTTCAGTCCCGCAAATCGCCACAGTTCCCTGCCAGAATCCAACGCGTGTCCAGTTGTACAATCGGCCCCATGCACGACTAAGAATTGTTGTCGTCCATCGTCATACAAGAAGGGGGATGCATAGGAGTGTTTGCATTCGAAAAACGCATCGGTCACTCGTTTGTGAACCCAGAGTGTTTCACCGGTTAGCTTGTCAAGCTTGATGACTTGACCGGTCCGCGCGTCGCTATCCTTTTTCATCGCTCCGTGGATCAACTGCAGATAGAGATGCTCACCATGCAGGACAGGGGTGGAGGCCATGCCGAATTGAATATCGATGGTGCCGAAGCGCTGGCCCACATCGAAGTTCCAAATCTCGTGGCCATCAAAATCGTAGCAAGCCAGAATGCCGGTGGAGAAAAAGACCCACACATGTTGGCCGTCGGTCGAAGGTGAGGGAGATGCCGAATTGCCTTCGCCAGCCCGCGCGTCTTTATTGCCGCTGGCCACTACCTTGCGCCATAGTTGCTCACCGTTCTGTACGTTCAAGCAGATCAGGACTAGGTCGTCACCATCTGCAGAAGTTATGAACATGCGATCTCCCCAGACCGCCGGAGTGGCACCACCTTGGCCAGGCATTGGAGCGCGCCACGCGACGTGCTCTGTAGTGGACCACTTGACCGGAATACCCTTCTCGGTCGAGAGCCCACCACCTTGTGGTCCACGCCATTGTGGCCAATTGTCCGCGCGAGTAGCCGTGTTCAACGCGCAGAGGTTTAAGCTGAAAACAAAAAGTGCCCAGCATAGAATTTGTGGAGTAATGCGTTGCATGATCAGGAACCGTGGGGAGGAGAGGGTGAGGGAGTATTTTTATATGAGCGTTGTGCGGAAAATGGCTGTCGCGTCTTAAAAGTAGCTGCGGTCGCCAGGCCGCAGGGAGTCACCTACAGTTGTACGATGGCGGTACCCCAGGCGAGTCCCGAGCCGAAACCACATAGCAGCGCGCGGTCACCGAGCTTCAGCCCGCCACTAGAAATCGCTTCGTCGAGCGCCAGTGGAATACTGGCGGCACTGGTATTGCCATAACGGTCAAGATTCACGAACACCTTCTCGCGCTCAATGGCAAAATCCGAGACGGCAGAATCGATGATGCGAATGTTGGCTTGGTGCAAGATCATCATATCGATGTCATCGATCCCCAGTCGCGCGTGCGCCAAACAATCGCGGGTGCTATCGGCCACGACGCGGACGGCCCATTTGAAGACCGAGCGGCCTTCCATCTGCAGGAAATGCTCGCCAGCATTGAGTGCTTCGGCGGTCAACGGGAGACGACTTCCTCCGCTGGGTATGCACAGTAGTTGCCCGCCACAACCCTCGGCCCCCAGGGTATAGCTGAGCAGACCTTTGGATTGATCTTCGGTCGATCGCAACAGTACCGCTCCTGCGCCATCGCCGAACAGGGGATAGGTCTTGACATCGCGGGGATTGATGGTGCGGCTCATTACCTCTGCGCCGACCACCAGCGCGCACTTAGCGGTACCATTGGCGATAAATTGGCCAGCGGTCACCAGCGCATACATGAAACCGGCGCAGGCCGCGTTGACATCCATGGCGGGAGCGACGCAGCCAAGTTGTTTTTGGAGATGGCAAGCGGTGGAGGGAGAAGCATGATCGGGAGTGATGGTCGCCACCAGAATTAAATCGACTTCGGCCGTACTCACTCCCGCGCGGGCCAAGCACTGCTGCGCGGCTTGTAGCGCTAGATCGCTGGTGGCTTGGTCGGGGGCGGCCCGACGTCGTTGGAGAATCCCAGTGCGCTGCACGATCCAGTCACTGTCGCACCCCAGTTCGGCCAGGTCTTCGTTGGCGACGATCGTTTCTGGAACATAGCTCCCAGTGGAGGCGATTTCGACGCCGGTCAATCGTCCCAGCCGGCTCCGGCCACTGATTGCCATCCGCCCGCCAGTTGACAAGTTCGAATTGTGTGTGGAATCCACTGCTAGCGACATTCGTTCAACGTATTTCTAAGTTTCGACCAACTTCGGCCCACAGTTGCCTCAGGACCACGCACTTTAAGACACTAGACACCGTGCCATGTTCTGTCAGTATCATACCCGAAACACTAGGGACTTGACAAAGCCCTACCGTTGGCTAGCTCGCAGGTAGTTACCGAACGATGCTCACCACCTACTAGACGTAGCGGCCTTCAGATTAATAGACAAAACGATTGACAACTGGAAATTTCTGGAATAATGTTACCAAATTATGGCTCCACTTATCTAATCCTCTTCGCTACGATTCTGTTGGTTCTAAAGTCTTAAGTGACATTTGATGCGCGGTCATCTATCGCGTATCTCTTTCGTATATGTCGGTTTAAATAGTTGGCAGGCACTGCTGTAGGGACTGCTGGCCGGTCGTGCGCCTCCACTGCGCGACGCTTATCTAATCTGAAAGGTGACTTGCGATGGTGCGATCTAGGGCCGTGGTAGCGGCAATGGGTTTTCTACTCTGTTTGCCATCCCTCCTCCCTGCGGGGACCTTTGAGGTAGCTAGTCGCGATGAACTTAACGCGCTGATGGTGCGACTGAGAGCGACGCAGTTTTTGCAACACGCGACCTTCGGACCAACTGACGCTGAGATTACCACGTTGGCTGCTCGCATGATGCAGATTGGTGTGCTCCCAGGTGCAGAGGAATGGATCGACCAACAATTTGCCTTGCCTGCTACCCACCATCAAGATTTGGCGGAGGCCATGGTGGTAGCCGACGGGTTTACGATCACACTCGACACAATCAACATCAGCCGCTATCGCTACCAAGCTTGGTGGCACAACGCAATCACGGCTCCCGATCAATTGCGGCAGCGGATGGCGTGGGCGCTAATGCAGACGCTGGTGGTTGGTCAGTCGGGGAGTAATTTCAATGATCCCAATGCGGATTCAGCCCAAAAAGCTCGTTGGCTTGGCCTATCAAACTACTACGACATGTTGGTTGACAAGTCGTTTAGCGACTACCGCGACGTGTTGGGAGGGGTGACGTTTCACCCGATCATGGGGACGTGGCTCAGTCACCTCCGCAATCGCAAAGCGACCACCACGACGTTTCCCGACGAGAACTACGCGCGGGAAGTGTTGCAGTTGTTCTCCATGGGGCTGTACAAGTTGAACCCGGACGGGACACATATCACCGACTCCAACGGCCAATCGGTTCCCACCTACGATATTAGCAACATTGAAACTTTTGCGCGGTTGTTTACTGGGTTGAACTACGCTCGGAGCACCACGATTTCCAACGGAACCATCAACCTTGTCGAACCGATGATCATGTATCAGGCCTACCACGACACTAATCCCAAGCAGGTTTTTGGTGGAGTGACTTTGCCTGGGAACGTGGCTGGTGTTCAGGATATCAATGCAGGTTTGGACAACATTTTTGCGCAGCCCACGGTGGCACCATTCATCTGCCACAAATTGATTCAGCGTTTTGTCCGCTCCAATCCTTCCAAGGGATATATCCGCCGCGTCGTCAGTCGCTTTAACGACAATGGGAGCGGAAAACGGGGTGACCTGAAGGCGGTCATTAAGGAGATCTTGCTCGATCAAGAGGCCTGGGATGGTATTCGCATGGTCCGCCGCACCAACCCGTGGCGATTGGAAGTGACTGGAGAAGGGACCGAACGCAGTCGCCTACAAGAACCGGTGATCGCCTATGCCCACTTTTTGCGGCGTTACGCTAGCACCAACTACACCAACGGTTGGTTTGCATTGCCCACCCTGGCGGGCAATTGGGTTCAATATCCCTACGGTTCGCCGACCGTCTTCAATTTTTATTCTCCTACCTTTCAGCCCTCGGGAGATTTAACCGAGACCAGCGGCTCGCAGAACATTCCTGGCGGAGATTTGTACGCCCCCGAGTTCCAACTGCTCGATGCGGTCTATGCCAATCGCAACCCCAATCGCTATCGTTCGGACATCTTCAATGGCCAGACGGTACATACGCTGTTTAGCAATGCCACGCTGGGAACATTTGTGTGTACGATCAGATATGATCTGAGCAAAGAGATCGCCCTCGCCCCCAATTCCGCCGCGCTGGCGGCGTACTTGGACCAAACGTTGTGTTGTGGCACGATGACGGATAGTGTGCGGCAGTCGCTAGTCAATGCTCTCAATGTTGCGCCGCAAAACAACAGCGCTACTCCGACCAATCGCGCCCAAGCGGCGTTGTTGTGTGTCCTGACTTCGCCTGCCTACGCGATTGTCGAGTAGGTAGGTCCCCGAATATTGACTGAACACTCATCTTTTCTCAGTTACCGCGCACTATGCCGCAGGGGTCAACACTATGAAACACAATAATCTGAATAACAGTTTTCCAACACTCGATCGTCGCACCTTCATGAAGCTCTCAGGTGGCTGCGCCGCCCTCAGCTCCACATCGCTACTGTCAACGTTGCTGAATCTGAAACTTACGAACGCGGCCGTGGCAGACGGTGACACCAGCGGGTATAAGGCGCTAGTCTGCGTTTTTCTACTCGGCGGAATCGATTCCTATAACATACTTACCCCCTACCAAGGGACCGAGTATACCGACTACGTCGCCGCCCGCACCAATCTGGCGCTGACCCAAGCTCAGATGTTGCCAGTCGTCACCGACGGACGAACGCTAGGCATGCACGCTCGGATGCCCGAAATTCATGACCTCTACAATCAAGGCAAGGCAGCTTTCGTGGCCAATGTCGGTAGCTTGGTCGAACCCACCACCAAACAAAACTACAACCAAGCGCGCAAGCCACTCGGCTTGTACTCGCACTCTGATTTGGTCGAGCATTGGCAAACATCGGTGCCGCAATCGCGATCGCAACTTAGCGGTTGGGGTGGACGCATGGCAGATATGCTGACCAGTACTGCCAATCAGAATCGCACCGTCTCGATGAACATCGCCTTGGGCTCGCTCAACTTATTCGAGACCGGTGTCAACGTGACACCTTATGTCATCCAAAACAATGGTGCCACGACGCTCAGTGGCTTCCCTAATACGTCCACCAATCGAGACGGTATATTTACTCGGTTCACCAACGATGCCCTATCGCAGTCCTATGGTGACCTGCTGGAAAAGTCGTACGCCAACATTCGCAAGAATAGCATTCAAGCGGCCATCGATTTCAACGCTGCCACTAGCGCCATTAACTTGGCACCCTTGGTTTTTCCAAACACCAGTCTGAGCAACCAATTGCTCATGGTGGCCAAGACCATCGGTGCCCGCGCCACCCTTGGACAATCGCGCCAGATCTTTTTCGTCTCTGTGGGTGGTTGGGACCATCACGCCAATCTGCTTGGCTTGCAAAACAATTTGCTTCCGCAAGTTAGCCAGGCGCTAAAGGTCTTTTATGACGCCACGGTCCAGTTGGGAGTGGCGGACAGCGTTACCGCCTTTACCTGTTCCGACTTTGCTCGTACCCTCTCATCCAACGGCGATGGAAGCGATCATGCCTGGGGGGGGAATCATATCGTGGTCGGCGGCGCGGTTCGCGGCGGCAAGGTCTACGGTCAATACCCAACCTCACTGGCCCCCAATAATTCGCTCGACATGGGACGTGGGCGGTTAATTCCCACCACCTCCGTAGACCATTACAACGGGGAATTAGCCCGCTGGTTTGGTATCCCCAACGACAGCTCACTCGTCGATATTCTTCCTAACATCCGCAATTTCTATTCAAGCTCCAGTACTGCGGGACCACTCGGGTTCCTGGTCTAGCAGGGTACAGACGAGGGAACGTCGGGCAATTTGTTTCACGTCAGGCAGGAAAGCCTGACGTACGTGGTGGTCAGGCAGGAAAGCCTGGCGTACGGGTTGGGCTTGACGGGCGAAGCGTCCACTCTCTACTCTCGCAGCAAGCGTCCGAATGTGGCTACGCAGGGAGTGGAAGCGGGTGAGCAAGTGAATGGATGGTCTCAATACATTTCAATCCCATCGTACGTCAGGCTTTCCTGCCTGACCTCTGCGCATGTGATGCGCAGCATGACCACCACCGCCAGTTTGCTACTAGCCCTGGCCAGCTTATCCGTTGATAGCTCTGCTCAAGCTCCCGCCTCACCGCTTCCCATCCCCAACGACATGAACACTGTCGAAATGAATCTGGAGGGACCAACACGAATTGATGCGCTCCTCAACTACATTTCTCAGCGGCTAGAGGTGAAATTCGAGTACACACCGGAGGTCGGGCAACGCTCGGTGATCTTGCGAACTCCATCCGCCATTCCAGTTAGCTCGTTGCCAGCTCTACTTTCCAGCGTGTTGAGAACTGAGTCGCTGGCACTGATCGATTCGGACATCGCTGGCTGGAAGCGCGTGGTGGATGTCAAGGACATGACGCAATTCGCGCCGACCGGTCAAGCCGTTGATGTATTGGCTCGCGATGGTGCAGCCGCACCGGTAACTCAAGTCTTCGTGCTCGAAAATATCCCCTCCGCCAACTTGGCCAGTGTGCTCAAACCTTTCCTGTCGCAAACGGGATCGAACTTGATCAGCATTCCCGACTCCAACGTGCTGATCGTCACCGATTACGCCGCCCGTGTCGCCACTGTCGCTGACTTGATTGAAATGGTCGACCAACCCGGTGGTACGGCGGGCTACGAAATCTATGAAGTCAAACATCAACACTCCTCCACGCTCACCGAGCAAGTCAACGGGATTCTATCGGAAGGCGCGTCAGCCAAGAGCGGAGGGGGGAAGACTTCAGGTGTTTCACTGGTCAATGAACCACTCAGTAACCGCATTGTAATTGCGGGGACAGCGGGCTTGGTACAACGCGCAGTCACGCTACTTAAGCAGCTCGACGTTTCATTGGGCATGACCACTGAGGTTTATCGACTCAAGCATACCCATCCGGAACGTATCGACAAATTGATCAAGGGTTTCATCGAACCGCAAGATGCGGAGCGCGCCTACCAAGCCACTGTCGATGAAGCAGGTAATCTGTTGATTGTGCGCGCGACCGCGAGCGTGCATCAACAGGTGGCGAGGCTAATCGCGGAACTCGACCAACCGGTGGAATCGAGCGAAAGTCCCATTCAGTTTTACAAGCTCCGCAACGCCAGCGCTATCGATGTACTGTATACCCTGCTGGCCCTACAGGAGGCCTACGGCGCGGCTCCCTTTCAAGGTGGTGTTGTGCCAGCCGGATTTGTGAGCCCCTTCGGCGGTGCTGGAATGCCGGGCTTTGGCTATCCCGGTGCCGCTTATCCGGCGGGTATGGGTACCATCAATCCATTGACGGGTGGTCTCTCTGGAACCAATGCAGCTGGGATGGGAAATGCTCAGGCGCTACAAACGACGCGTTTACCATTGCCCCCTGGTGCCAACGGCGCGGGGCAGAATGATGCTTTCATGCCCGACAGCACCAATCCATTGGCCAGGCAAACACTGGCGGGCGGACCTGGTGATTCGTCGATGATGGGACGCGCGGGATCTTTCGGCGGCGGGTTAACAGGCATGGCGGGTGGAGCGGGACTCGGAGGCGCTGGTGGCGTGGCATCGCTCCCTGGCGGCGCGCGAGTCTCGGCCGATATCTCCACCAACAGTCTGATCGTCGTCGCCCCGGCCAACATTCAGGGGATCTATGCGGAGTTGATCCAGTCGCTCGACCAACGCCGTCCCCAAGTCTTGATCGAAGCCAAGGTCATCGCCGTCGACACCTCCGATGATTTTACTTTGGGAGTCGAAGTTTCCATCGGCGATCGGACCGGTGCCACGCGATTGTTCAACTTCACATCATTCGGACTGAGCGAAGTGGATGCCACCAGCGGTGCGCTCAAGGTGATTCCTGGATTGGGCTTCAATGGAACGCTGGTCGATCCCGACGTGGCCGATGTAGTCGTCCGCGCCCTGTCGGCCCATCGTCGCGCGCGAGTCCTAGCAGCGCCAAAAATCTTGGTGAATGACAATAGTACTGGTAAACTAGAAAGCGTGAGCAGTGTCCCTTTCTCTAGTGTCAATGCCTCTCAAACGGTGTCGACCACCAGCCTAGGTGGCAGTCAACAAGCGGGAACAATCATTACCGTCACTCCGCACATCAACGAAGACGATCACTTGCAACTCGAGTTCGACGTTGAGTTCAGTACCTTTGCTGGTGCTGGGAGTAGTGGTCTTCCTCCACCGCGTCAAATCGATCGCGTCGGGAGCACCGTCACCATTCCCGATGGCAAGACCGTGGTTGTGGGGGGACTCAAACGGACTGGCGAGGACTACAATTTCCGAGGTATCCCCTGGGTTGAGCATATTCCGGTGTTGCGTGAATTGACTAGCCGCACCGATCGCAACAATACATCGACATCGTTTTTTCTGTTCATTCGCCCAGTGGTGCTGCGCGATTCACGCTTTGCTGATTTGCGATTTCTGTCCGACAAAGAAGCGGCCAACTATTGTTTGCCAGGAGATTATCCAGTCAGTCAACCTGAGTTGATTCCATGAACTCGCGCGACTCCACTTTGACTAGTGAGCTTGCAACTTGGAGTGAGCGCCTGCAACTCCCCATCACCGAACGGTTGGATGGTCGACGCCCCAGCCCAGAATATCTGCGGCGATTCACAATTGGCTATTCGCGACAACATGGTCTGCTCGGATTGGACCCCACGCGGGTCGAGCCACAGCCAACTCTCGATGTCGCCTTCTGCACGGGTGAAGGTTGGCGGCACCTCGACACCGTGGCGCGTACTATGCGTGTGGTCGCCAAGCCAGTTTTGGTCCATCGCGCCACGCTCGATGCGGCGATCAATGCGGCCTATGCGGGTCGCGATTCCGGCGCGGCGGAAGTGCTCGACACCATGGATGCCACGCGTTTGCTAAGCGAAGCGGTCGCCTCGCGCAACGAAGACCTACTGGACACCAGTGGTCGTGCTCCGATTATTCGGTTAGTCAACCAACTCCTGTTCGACGCAGTTGTAGCTGGGGCATCGGACATTCATATTCAACCCGCCGAAGAGCATGTCTTGATTCGACAGCGGATCGATGGTGTGTTGTTTGATGTGCTGCGGATACCTAAGAGCATTCAAGAAGAAGTGCTGACCCGCGTCAAGGTGTTGGGGAAAATGAACATCGCTGAAAAGCGATTGCCCCAGGATGGACGCGCCACGGTCGAACTGGGCGAACGCATCGTCGACTTGCGCATCGCTTCGCTCCCGACCAGTCACAATGAACGCATCGTCATTCGTCTGCTCGACAAAAGCGCTCGACTCTATACGCTGGGTGAACTCGGTATGCCAGCGGTCACTCTGGCGCGGTGGCGCGAACTGATTCGACTCGACCATGGTCTGATACTTGTTACCGGGCCAACCGGAAGTGGCAAGAGCACCACGCTGTATAGCGCATTGCAAGAGATCAATTCGAAGGAACTCAATGTCCTAACGTTGGAGGATCCCATTGAATATCAGCTCGAAGGGATTAGCCAATCGCAGATCAACGAAAAAAAGGGACTGACCTTTGCCGCTGGTATGCGGAGCGTGTTGCGGCAAGACCCTGACATCATCATGGTCGGAGAGATTCGCGATCGAGATACGGCTACCATGGCCATTCAAGCTTCGTTGACGGGGCACTTGGTCTTCTCCACTTTGCACACCAATGACGCCGCCAGCGCGGTGACGCGGTTGCTCGATTTAGGCGTCGAGCCCTATCTAGTCGCCAGCTCGTTAGTAGCCTCACTGGCGCAGCGTTTGATTCGTCGACTGTGTGTGCATTGTCGACAAGCGGCTAGCGATGGCAAATCAAGCGGTGGTGATTCAGTCACCTATCCCGAACCTTATCAGCCGGTGGGTTGCGCGGCCTGTCGATATACTGGTTATAGTGGACGAGTTGGTTTGTTTGAATTATTGGTTACCAACGACGAACTGCGTGAATTGATTCAAACGCGGGCCAACGCGTCTAAGATAAGAGACGCGGCCATGACCGCTGGCTTGACTCTGTTATCTCAAGACGGGCTTGAGAAAGTTCGCTCCGGTGCCACCACTTTAGCCGAAGTCCTGCGCGCCACCAGCATTGATTCTGATTAATGTGACTCCCCATGGCCGTATACAACTACAGTGGCACAGATCGAACCAGCGGCACGGTGCGTGGCACCGTGTTGGCTGACTCGCCGCGCCACGCCAGAGATCAACTGCGCGCGCAAGGAGTGATTGTGCAGTCGGTGGCCGAGCACCGCGCTACCGACCAGCGTTGGGACTGGCGGTGGTTGAGGTTGCGTAGCGCGCGTCAGCAATGGGGATTGGGAGCCCATGAATTGTCGATGCTGCTCACCGCTGGTATTCCGTTGTTGGAATCCCTCGACACGCTCGCCAAGCAACATCGTGGCGCATTTCGCACGGCTATTTTAAAAGTTCGCGATCGCGTCGAGGCAGGGGCTGGACTCGCAGCCGCCATGTCGGAGCAACCGGAAGTTTTTGACGCAGCCTCGGTACGCTTGGTCGAAGTGGGCGAGAATGCAGGCACGCTCGACCAAGTGCTGGCGGAAGTGGCTGAGTTCAAATTGCAATTGTCCGCCTTCAAGGACAAGATCTCAACCGCGCTGATGTATCCCGTCTTTCTCGCCTGCTTCGGATTGGCCGCCGCCATCTTTTTGATGACCTGGGTCCTACCGCCACTTTTGGAAAGTTTACAAGAAACGCTGCCGCAACTCCCCTGGCCAACTCGCGTAGCCAAAGGGCTCAGCGATGTGCTGGTGCAGTATGGACTCTGGTTGGCCCTCGTCAGCGTGCTAGTCGTTATCTCCCTGCGTTTCTGGCTCAGTTCGGCGGTTGGCCAGCGCGCCTGGCACCGCTTCGTGTTACGTTTGCCTGGTGTCGGCACGTTGGTCCGTAAACAGGGAGTGGCCCGCGTGGCCATGATAATTGCCAGTTTGACGCGTGGCGGCGTGCTGCTCACCACCGCCGTGCATTTGGCGGCCAAGTCGACCAGCAACAGCGTCATGCGCGACGCCTTGCTGACTGCGGAACAGGAGATGAGCGCTGGGCAGGACTTGGCAACTTCCTTGGAACGGAGCGGAGTCTTCCCACCATTGGCGGTCCGTTTCTTTTCCGTCGGACAAGAATCGGGTAAACTAGAGGAGATGCTGCAAAAACTTGCCAGCGACTATAATACGCAGGTATCCACCGCGGCTGCGCGGATGACCGCCTTGGTCGAGCCGATTATGATTCTCATCTTGGCTGCTGCGGTTGGCTTTCTCCTCTTGGCCACAATCTTACCTATTCTCGAGGCCGGAAATGTTTCGTAAACAGACAATCGCACCATCAGCTCGACGCGCCAGCGAGTGGGTCCGCTCACTATCAGCTCGACGCGCCTGCGAGTGGGTCGCGGGCCATGCCGGACGTCGTTCAACGCCAACGGACCAAACAAGCGACCCACTCGCAGGTGCGTCGAGCCGGTATCGCTGGCGCGCCGCGGCTTTCTCCCTGGTGGAACTGATCGTGGTGATGGTCATCATCGGTTTGTTGGCCAGCCTGGTGGCGATTCGCACGCGGAGCTACTTGATCGCAAGTAAACAAAATGCAGCTCGCGCCGAAATAGCATTGATTGTCAAAGCGCTCGAAACGTTTTATGCCGACCAAGGACGCTATCCAACAAACGAAGAAGGGATTGCCATCTTGGCTCAAGGGACCGCTTCCTTTCCGGATGGTTTTCTCACGAAGATCCCCAAAGATCCGTGGAAGAATCCGTACGAGTATGTCAGCCCAGGTGAGAGTGGACCGTATGAAGTAATTTCACTCGGTGGCGATGGTCGCGAAGGGGGCGAAGCGGGTGAGCGCGATATTTCAAGTGAAGCGCTCGAATGAATGTGAGCCATCATCACTCGCGCCGCGCATTCACCTTATTGGAATTGCTGGTGGTGCTGGCTATTGCGGCGATGCTATCGAGTGTCGTGATGCTCAGTTTGAGAAGCCATTTTCAACATGCGGCCCTAGCCCGCGCCGTCGATAGCATCATTACCGCCGATCGCCTTGCGCGACGCATGGCTACCGAGCAACTTGCCGCGCGCGTCGTCTTAGAATTCGACTCGTCGCGTCATCGCCTTAAATTGTTGTCCAGTGCCAATGGTGCACAGCCGCGCAATTTCTCCTGGCCTTCCAATGTCGCGCTCAGCGAACCGTGGGTGCTCGGACCTGGGGATTGGCGGAGTTCCAATGGATCGCTCGATTTTTCAGCGACAGGGAGTTCTGCCACTTATTACGTGCAGGTAACGACAGGCAACGTCTCCCAATGCTTGGTGATTCTCGGGCTGACTGGACAAGCGACCGTTTATCCCTCAGCGGATTCATTGCAGGAGCTCCTCCCATGAGCCGCCGTGGATTCACGTTGTTGGAAGTGGTGATTGCGCTGGTGTTGCTAGCCACGGTGTTGGTCACATCGCTACTGGCCCTCGGCAAGCAACGACAGACGCTCCGCTTGGCCAACGATCGACAGCAGGCAATATCCCTGGCAGATGCCTTGCTGACCAATTGGCAGCAATCCCCCAGCGGCATCCCGCTGGCGACTGGCGGGCCTTTCGTCGAGCGCAATGGTTGGTGGTGGCAGACTGACATCATCGCCAATCGCATCGTGTTTGGACGCCCACATCCCATCGTTCGCTTGCAGATCGTCGACCGCACCTCAGCCACGCGCGGTGACCGAGTTCTGGTGGCTATTGAAATGTTACACCGTACGATGGAGAATTAGTCTAGTGCAAAAGTCACCGATCGCTCCGCCGATGAGTCCTTTTTAAGTGCTTTTCGCGAATGGTGTATTGGTAAGGTCAACTTGGTTAGTAACGCCTGAGCAACTGATCGGCGGAGCGACCAGCGACTTTCACGCGAGAGCGGGCGTTCGAATTGACGTAACGCGTTCCCAACAAGGCATCCGACAAAAAAATGTGCGGCAAAAAGATGAATGCGATCTACGAAAACATCGACTCAACAATCATTTCGCATACTCCATTTATTTGTCGACCGATCGCCATATCGCGCCCCATGGGGACACAGCACTACCTTCGTTCATGCAAGTCTGTATGACTAAACCATCGACGCATTTCGCGTCTGCACACATATCAGCACGCAACCTCCAATCCCGCCACGCTTTTACTTTGATCGAAATGGTGGTGGCGTGTGTATTGTTGTCGGTACTACTGGTCGCAGTCGTTAGCGTCTGGCGAGTGCTACTAAACGAAAATCGACAGTTAAAACAGAGTCAGGCGGCTGTTCTTCCGGAGAGCCTAGCTAGGCAATTGCGGCGCGATGTCATCAATGCACGCAGCTATCGCCAGCGTGGCGAGCAGCTCGAGCTGTTGGGTTATGTTGACCAAGATGCCGCCAGCGGACAAGCACTGCTAACATTGGCGATGGCCAATTATCACATTCGCCCCACCATTCAAGGTGGAGTGCTCTTCCGGTCGCAGCTATCAGCTTCCACGACAACCGCCGTCATGACAACAGCGGGGAGCATGGTACAACCATTGTGGCGAGGCGCACGAGCCATTCGTTTGACATCGAACACGATCGATACCGGCGATGTATCGTTGCTTTCACCCGAGGTCATTGAGTCCTTCACCGCTGGAACGATGGCGGATAGCAGTGGTTGGATAGTGCTACCACCTGTCGTCGAAGTCATGGTATTGGGTGAGCAGGGACAAGTCCTATTTCGGGAATCGATTGTACGCAGCGAAGGGACATAGATGCTAGCGCCACGAAATTCTGGTTATGCGTTACTGTTAGTCTTGGTCGCGTTGACATTGTGCACCGTTGCGTTGACCGGGCTCGCCACTCACGCCATGCAAGCCAACGTCGAATCATTGGAAAGAATGCAAGGCCTGCAGGCGCGGTGGGGTCGACAGAGTTGTAGTCACGCGCTGCTGCGCGACGCTCCGGCGTTGTTTGAAGCTTTGGAGCAGCAGGGGCCAACCGCCGGCCGATTGGAAAAGCGGGCATTCCCGGTGGTGCTTACAGAAACTGTCAGCCTGGGTGGTCAGAGCTTTACGGTCATCGTGGCCGACGAGGATGCCAAGCTCAACATCAATGCGTTGCAACAGTTAGGACGCCCTGGTGCGTTGACTCAGGCGTTACGCAGGGTAGTGAGCCCCCAGCACTTTCGCACCTTTCGCGACTTGAGCCGAACTTCGAACAATCGAGGGTTAGGGAGTTGGGGAGAGGTGATTGACTTGCAGCGCCTGCGAGAACTGGAAGGGAGCGATCGCGGTCTAGCTGAGATGACGCGTGGTCTGACGCTGTGGGGGAGTGGCAAGCTGAACATCCATCGCGCTTCGGACGAGTCGTTGGAATTAATTTGTAAGGCTGCCGTGACAGATGGGTTGGCGCGACGCATCGTGGAGCGGCACAAAGAATCTCCAACCCTCGAGACAGATTTATTGCTGCGACAAACCGTGCTGAATGAAACCGATCGCGAGCAACTAGCACGCTTGCTGGGGGATGGTTCGACTACCTTTTCGGTATGGATCGAGTGCGTGGCTGGGAACAGACGAACTCAGCACTTATCCATCCTGACTATGGACCAACAGGGGCGACAAGTATCCGAATCGTTTAGTATGAACTAACGACCCTTTGTTGCCACTTGGCTTATTAGGACTCACTGGCCCTGAAAACACTCTGTATTCATTATCTTTTTGCCGCACATTTTTTTGTCGTCCCGTTTTTGGCTTGACCACGTGTGTGTCGCTTTGAAGTCGACCACCCCGGCCCGTCCCCAGGTAGTACTATCCGACAAAAAATGTGCGGCAAAAAGATAAGGCAAAACGCAATCGAATTTGAGTAAATCTAACCTACTATTTATTGTAGAAAGAAATCGCGTGAAGGCACTGGTCAAGAAATTCGCACGGCCCGGCTTATGGCTCGAGGATGTACCGCGACCCACCTATGGTATCAACGACGTCCTAATCCGCGTCGAGCGGACAGGCATTTGTGGGACGGACGTGCATATTTACAACTGGGATGCATGGGCCCAAAAAACGATCCCAGTCCCGATGGTGGTGGGGCATGAGTTTGTGGGGGAGATAGTGGCGGTCGGCTCAAACGTGACTGACTTCCACGCGGGGGAAGTTGTTAGCGGTGAGGGACATGTCGTCTGCGGTCGCTGTCGCAATTGCCTGGCTGGTCGGCGGCATTTGTGCAAGGACACGAGCGGCGTGGGGGTCAATCGACCTGGTGCGTTTGCCGAATACATCGCGCTCCCCATGACGAATGTTTGGCACCATCGACCCGACGTCGATCGCGATGTGGCGGCAATCTTTGATCCGTTTGGCAACGCCGTCCACACCGCGCTCACTTTCCCTGTGTTGGGCGAAGATGTGCTGATCACCGGGGCTGGGCCGATCGGCATCATGGCCGCCGCTGTGGTAAAACATGCCGGTGCCCGTTACGTCGTGATCACCGATGTGAACGACTACCGTTTGTCCCTCGCCCAGCGCATGGGAGTCACCGTAGCGCACAACGTTGGCGGAACAGAATCTTTGCCCGAAGTGCAACGGCGACTCGGTATGAAGGAGGGTTTCGATGTTGGCTTGGAAATGTCTGGCAACCCACAGGCCTTTCGCGATTTACTAGCCAATATGGCCCATGGTGGAAAGATTGCTATGTTGGGTATTCCTTCGCAGCCGATCGCCATTGACTGGAATACTGTCGTGTTCAACATGCTGACAATCAAGGGGATCTACGGTCGCGAGATGTACGAAACTTGGTATCAAATGAGTGTCCTACTCGAAAGCGGCTTGGACATTCACCCGATCATTACGCATCGATTACCCGTCGCCGAATTTGAACAGGGATTTGAAGTGATGTTGTCGGGGCAATCCGGTAAAGTCGTCCTTGATTGGCGCGACCAGGTCTCCTAGTATCAGCTCGACTCGCTAGCGCGTCGAGCTGATATTGCCAAATAAATAAGACACTTCTCGCTGATCGCCAGTACTACCCAACTCGCCCCTTGGGGAGAGTCGCGAGTAACGCGAGCGGAGAGGGGGGATTGCCCTCCCCGTCGCCGGGGCTCCGACCCTCCCTTCCGAAAGTCGCGTCTGAAAGACGCAACTTTCGGTGGGAGGGTGACTTACGTCTGGCCTCACTGGCGATCAGCGAGAAGTCTCATAAATAATCAAGGTTCTCAATATGCACAACAGATTCACCGATCAACTCTCGCAACAACTCGAGGCTATTCGCGCGGCAGGGACGTTCAAATCAGAGCGGGTCATCGTCACGCCCCAGTCTGCAAAAATCCAAGTTGCAGGTGGACCAAACGTACTCAACCTGTGCGCGAATAACTATCTCGGCCTGTCCGACCATCCGCAGCTAGTTCAAGCGGCACAAGCCGGGCTCGAGCGATGGGGGTTCGGCTTGTCCTCGGTGCGCTTCATCTGCGGTACGCAGGCTATCCACAAGCAACTCGAACAACAGCTCAGTGAATTCCTCGGGACTGAAGATACGATTCTGTATTCTTCCTGTTTCGATGCCAACGGCGGATTGTTCGAGACGTTATTGAACGAACAAGACGCGATTATCTCCGATGAATTGAACCACGCTTCGATCATCGATGGTGTTCGCTTGTGCAAAGCCCAGCGATTTCGCTATCGCAACAATTCCCTCACCGACTTGGAAGAAAAGCTAATCGCAGCCCGCGAAGCGCGCTTCCGCATGATCGCCACCGATGGAGTGTTTTCGATGGATGGCAGCCTCGCAAATCTTGCCGGCATCTGTGCGTTGGCCGACAAGTACGACGCGCTGGTGATGGTTGATGACTCACACGCCGTGGGTTTCGTTGGCCAACGTGGTCGAGGGACACACGAGCATTGCGGTGTGATGGAGCGTGTCGACATTCTGACCGGTACACTTGGCAAAGCACTAGGGGGGGCCAGCGGTGGTTACACCAGCGGACGCCGAGAGATCATCGAACTGTTGCGGCAGCGCTCAAGGCCCTATCTGTTTTCCAATTCGTTGGCCCCCCCCATCGTCTCCGCCTCGCTGCGAGCGTTAGAGATGCTCAGCGAATCGACCGCCTTACGCGACAAGTTGGCAGCCAATACCACCTTCTTTAGGGCAGGCGTCGAGCGCACCGGCTTGCAAGTTCTAGCGGGAGAGCATCCCATTGTGCCAATCATGCTCGGGGACGCTTCCCTGGCTGCAAAGATGGCCGAAGCGATGCTCGCCAAAGGAATTTATGTGATTGGCTTTTCGTATCCGGTGGTCCCACAAGGAAAGGCACGCATTCGAACTCAAATCTCAGCCGCGCATTCTGCAGACGATCTAAGTTTTGCCATTGAGAAGTTTGCAGAGGTCAAGTCGGAATTGGGGATTTGATGCATAGACTTTGAGCGCTCCACGATCATCGGTGCATGTTACAATGCTCTCAAACTGACAAAGCATGGAACCGTTACTATCCGAGAAAAATATCATGCGCGGTAATCGAACTTCACTGGTCCAACAAAACCACTGGCTAGTGAACATGGCTTGCACAATTTCTGCACTCTGTGTCCCCTCACTAGCTTGGGCTGATTGGTCGCAATTGCAGGGGGATGCACGGCGCTCAGGCAATGCTCCCCAGGAAAAGCTGGCAGATTCACTAGGTCTGCGCGCCGCACTACCGCTCAGCGATGCGATACTGGCAGCACCTGTTGTCGGTGATGGTCAAGTCGTGGTGATCGATGGTGCGGGTGTTGTGTTTGCACTCGAAGAGCAAACGCTCAAACTTCAATGGCGCTTCGAAACTCGCGGTGGACCGGGTAACTGCAACAATGTGTGTGCCCCTGCCCTGGTCGGCAACTATGTGCACGTGGGGACGATGGCGGGATACTACTACGTACTCGATCGAAAGACCGGTGCCGTGGTAACAGAGATCGACTGCGCCGAACCAATCTTTGCGGCACCTGTCGTTGGGACCGATCGCGTCTACTTCGCCACGCTCGGCGCGCGCGTTTATGCAATTGAACCCTCTGGAAAACAGGTCTGGAGTTGGGACTTTGTGAAGGAGGTCATCGGCTTCGACGGCGATCGCTGGAAAGGGGACGACTGGTTGGCATTTCGCGGTGACCGCGTCACCTGGAAAGATCATTTCGTTTGCTCACGCGACATCTGCTTGATCGACAAAACCATCGTCATCCCCGCCGGTGGAAGAACGGTATTTCTAGATGACCAAGGCGATCACCCTCACTTGCGTGCCGTGGGTGAAATTCCCGAATACGCGGGGAACGAGTATCCGGCCACATTCGGCCAAAGTGCCGATGCTGCAGGGAATGTCTATGTGCAATGGCATCGTCGCGACAACGCGGGGCGAGTTGAGATCCTGCGATTGGATGGCAACTCAGTGAAAACTACTTTCGTGCCTGGGACAGAGACTTCCATCGAGCGGCATGGGCTGTTGAGTTTTACCTCGGTGGCCGTGCGTGGTGACGACGTTTGGCGTGTTCGTCCGGAACAAGGGGTAGGTCTGTGCCGACATGCTGTCCAGGCTCAGCAGACGCGTGCTATGCACACCGCAGGTGGAATTTCGCCACCGGTGCTTACTCAAGACCACGCGGTCTACGGTGGGCTAGATGGGAGCCTCTATGTTATTCCGTTGAAGGCTGATGCAGCCGATCGAACCACCGAGACAAGGTCGCTCAAGACCGGATTTGATTTGCCCATTTCAGCACCCGTCGCAGTCTCCGATGGTTGGGTCTACGTTGGTTGTGAAGATGGATATGTTTATGCCTTCGGCCCCGATGGTTCCGCCGCATTGCCGACCAAAAGTTTGGAACTGACTCAGCAACGCAGTTCACTAAGCGGGCCTTTGGCGGGTGAAGAGTACGACTGGTACACGAACTACGGCGACTTCAGCGGAACCAACGCCAATGCACAAAAGCTGGAACCACCGCTGCGCATGCGCTGGGCACAACGACTCGCAGGGACGGTCAAGCATCTTCCGGTGTGCGGTGGCGGGAGGATGTACATGCACACGGCTGAAGGACAAATTGTCGCGGTCGAACAAGATACTGGACGATTATTGTGGAGACGCTTTTGGCCGGAAGTCTATCTCTCCTTCACTTCGCCGTTGTATTACCAAGGGAAGCTCATCGTCCCACAAGCTGGCATAAATCAATCGCAAATGCGATGTTTGGATGCAGCCACGGGCGAACTGTTGTGGGAGACACCTTTCACTGGCTCACCGAGTTGGAGCCGACAATTCCCCCCAGTGGTGCATGAGAACGTGGTCATTTATGCTTCGGGCTCTGGCGATTATGCTGCGCAAGGAACGGAAAAACCATTTGTCTTTCGCGGTGATCCAGTGGAACAGGATGGTCGCGAAGTGATGAGTTGGATCTACTCCAATGACAACCCCTACTATCCCAAGGACCATCGACCGCGAATCTGGGCTTGGGATTTGAATAGTGGAAAAGTGTTATGGGAAAAAGACTTTTCCGAATTTGGTCGCGGTGGAAACGACTGTGGCATATGCCTCTATGACAACAATTTCTACTACTCGGTCTTCTTTGGCTATTCGGCGGGTCAGCGCGCCAGGCGTGGACTCCCCGCAGAGAACAATGGACTGACGGTGTGCCTGGATCCGCTTACCGGCGACGTGCGGTGGCAGACAACCGACTACTATGTCACCTCCAAGTGCACTCTCAGTGCCCGTGACGGACAGATTTACATTGGTGGTTACAATCGCGCCAATGAAGGGACCGAGGATCGCTTTGTGTGGCGTTTGAATGCCACCGACGGTACGCTCTCATGGAAGTCTGATCCCGTCACATCGGCACTCAACGTGGTGTCCGTTGGAGAGCAGTTTATTTTCTCCAACGCGCTGCGTGGCAAGGGGAATGTGTTTGACAAACAATCAGGGCGAGTGGTGAACAGCATCGGTCACAATTACGCTTGTTGTCGCTTCACTCTTTCGGAGCCTTACGTGTTGGGAGCCAATATGGATATGATTGATTTGTCAGCCGATGGTCGGCTTGTTTCCACCGGGCCCGCCATCGATTCGCGTGAGTGCTTGGGAGCGGTGGTTTCCAATGGACGAATTTTTTACATGTCACAAGCCAGTGGCTTTGTGGTATCGCAAACCTATGGCGAAGATTCGAAACAATTTCCAGCCGTCTGGGCTCGACCATCAACAAAGCCCTAGCCGTCCATTGTTTTCTGGCTCACAGGCTAGCCCTGGAAACCCACTGCGTTTCAGGCTCCGCCTGCTAATACTTGGCAAACGAGGCGGAGCCTCCAGGGCAGTGCGTTCCCAGGCAGAGCCTCGGAACGAGCGTGTTCAAGTTTGACACACCAGCGACTGACCGGCGGAGCGGTCAGCGACAATCGAGTGAACGGTTACTACACTTAAGGAAAACAGATTGTGCTCCAAGATGGACGAGATTTTCTACCTCAACAGCTCGATGATTTCCTGCGCGATGACTTGATGCAACTGGTGCGATTGGCGATTCGCGAAGACTTGGCGCGCGGCATCGACTTGACGACCGTGGCCGTGGTCCCCGAGGGGCTGGCTGCGTCAGCCCGCATTGTGGCGCGCGTGGCGGGAGTGGCGGCGGGGCTGGATTTGATCGAGTGTATGATCGCAGCCATCGGTTGTGAAGTGCGAGTGGAACGGCATGTCGGCGACGGTCAAGTCTTTTCAAAGCTAGCGGTGCTAGCGACGCTCAGTGGTGATGCGCGCGACGTATTGACTTGCGAACGAACCGTTCTCAATTTCCTGGGACGCCTGTGTGGCATCGCTACTTGGACGGCCCAACATGTCGACATGATTCGCGACCTACCTGCCCGTCTGTATGACACGCGCAAGACCACGCCTGGCTGGCGCCGTTTGGAAAAGTATGCGGTCCGTTGCGGTGGTGGACATAATCATCGCAGCGGCTTGTACGATGCGGTGCTGATCAAGGATAACCACCTGGCCTGTCATGCACGCCGCACGGGGGAGTTGCTCTCTCCCAGCCAAGTGGTGGCTCGGGCTAGGCATTTCTTGGCCGAACAATCCGACGTGGCCAACGAGACCATTGTGGAAATCGAAGTCGATTCGCTTGAACAACTGGCCGATGCACTCACCGCAGCCCCAGACATTGTGCTGCTCGACAATATGTCCAATGAACAACTGCAACAAGCGGTGATGATGCGCGATACGGTCGAGCGTGGGGTGCAATTGGAGGCATCGGGTGGTGTCAACTTGAATACCTTACGAGGCATTGCCGAGACGGGAGTCGATCGCATCAGCGTCGGAGCGCTGACCCACTCGGCCGTCAACCTCGATCTAGGACTCGATTGGGTTCTCTGACCGTGAATAAAGTACTTCGATGTGCACAAGTGAGACGCTCGGCACTAGTAGCGTTGTTCTTGGTTAGTGGTTTACTGCTACTGCCGGTTATGTGGCGGTCGTTCAAATCGCGCGGCGGTCAACCGCAACGCGAGGATACCCCGCTCCACTTCTCTGAACGTCACGGCACGACAACTGAGGGGATCGATCCTGATTCACTGCACATCAAGACGTGGCATGTGTTGGAGAATTACAAGCACGACTTGGCACAGTTCGAAACGGTATTTTGGGAACCTGACGATACCACGTCGCTGCGTGGTTGGTTGATCAACGACGACCGACTATCTGAGACACGCGTACTGGAGATCGGAACGGGAACTGGCCTGATCGCGATTTTTTGTGCGGAGCACGGGGCCTTCAGCGTTGTGGCGACAGACATCAATCCTCAGGCGGTCGCTAACGCGCGCTACAACGCGGAGCTATTCGGTTTGACAGATAGAGTCGAAGTACGGCTGGTATCTCCCGCTGAGCCCGGCCCTTTCGCAGTCGTTGCCAGTGATGAACGGTTTGATTTGATCATCAGCAATCCACCCTGGGAAGATTTGCCGGTGGAAGAAGTAGCCGCGCACGCTCTATACGACCCAGGCTTTGCACTGCTGGATGGTCTGTTAGCAAATAGCCAGAATTATTTGCGGTCTGACGGTAAGTTACTACTTGCCTATGGTGCCAGAACTGCAGTTCAGCGAATTCTGGCAACCGCACCCGGACTGGGGTGGCAGGTGCATGTTCACGATGATCGCACACTGCTGTCGTTACCGGAAGTATTCGTCCCAGGCATCCTACTCGAGTTAACACGCAAGGACTAAGCTTTGTTACAGCTTAATTTTAGGGTAATGGATGAGGTTACGAGTCCCTTCCGCGTGATGGTATCGCAGGGACTGGTAAACCTCGTCCACGACAAAGAACCCTAATTCTTAGCTGTACGGCAGCGGGACAAAACCTTGCGGCTGGGGTTCACGCCACGCTGCGTAGCGTGAGACTGTGCGCGCCAAGCATTAAATCGATTTGCTCAGAGAGATCGCTTTGCCAACGCGGCAACTGCAACCCGAACTTCATTGCCAGTCGCGTAGGGTCCAGGGCACAATTGGCTGGTATCTTCGCTAAGGATGGAAGCTCGCTGAGCGGTCTACCTTGTAGTTTACGCAGGACGATTGGGAGCGCATGTCCGCGACAAGTCGCCAGGAGTTGATCGCCGACTTCCAATTTACTGGCGCTACCCAGTGTCGACGCGTGGTAGAGCCCACCGTTTTCCGCCAGCCAAGGTGCGATTCCACCGGCCTGCTCGGTTGCAGCTTGCTTAGCGGCTCGCCCCAGCAAGTCGGCTGTTAAACGCGCCAGAAAATTGGTGCTTGTCGGATTCCCTAAGTGATCATCGGCCAAGGTGATCAGATTGCGATAGGCGAGTGAATCGATCAGCCGTCGGACATAGTTGTCGCCATGCGTCGAATAGAGCCAGCCAGACCGCAACACCAAATGTTCCACATCCCCCTGCATGATCGCTTGGGTTCCGATAAGCTTCGTTCGCGCGTACTGGTTCTGGGGATTGGGACGATCGGTCTCGCGCCACGGGCGATCTCCCGACCCATCGAAAACCATACCGCTGCAGAAATGCACTAGCCCAGCACCGATCCGTTGCGCTTCCTCGGCCATCACCGCCGGAGCGGTCGCGTTAACCAACTGCGCCAGCCGAGGTTTAGTTTCCGCTTGATCGATGTCAGTCAATCCGGCTGCGTTGACGATCAGCGTCGGACGCACTTGGCGGATCGCCTGGCGCAGACTGGCCGGGCGACTGATGTCGACCAACACTGGCACTGGTAACACACTACCTTTGTCCGGCGCGCGACAAGCTCCAATGACAGTCCCTAAACTCCGTAGTTCACGACAGAGGTCGCGCCCCAGTTGCCCACTACTCCCAATGACTAAAATCAATTCTTGGCGAGGGGCCGCCGAATCGCTAGTTGTTTGTAGGCTTACAGTAGGCAGTGACTTTGTCGGCTTAGAAACCGAACCGTGCTCGACGGCCCGAGGCTGTTCCATGCTTGGCCCATTTACGTTTTGGTTGCGAACCTCAGTTCGCTTCGCATGCGATACAACTCTCTTGGTTGTCAGTGTGGGCAAGCGATGATCGGGGATCGAACGCAGGTGGCGGCTGGGGCGAACGTGCGCAGCCAACTGGTGCGGACGCTCGGGCCACTCGACTACCAAATCGCGATCGTCCCAACGCAGCCATTGAAGGCGACTGGCATCGACCTCACGACTGGACCGCATTTCAAGCGTGGCGCTGTCGGAGAGGACTTGCCAACCACAGGCGACACCTGCGGGAATGGTCAGCGTGCGCGCATCCTCTTCAACTAGGCAAACGCTTTGCCAATGACCGAAAGTGGGGCTGTCGAGCCGCACGTCGACAATGCAAACATACAGCTCTCCGTGCAAACAACGCACACGTCGCTCGTTGGAACAGCGTGTGAAGCTAGGTTCGGCGGTAAAAGCGAAATCGGCGGTGATCAACTCTTCGTGAGGTAGTATCGCAGTCCGCTGGTCGAGCGAATGTCGCCGAGATAAAACTACGGAACCATCGGCGCGACGAGAAGCTGTTTGCCGTAGAATGCTAGCGCCAGCAATGCGCGTTGGTATCGATTGCAGCATAGCACTGCACCTCCCTGCCTGAGTGCAACTCGAACCGATGCGTTCGAGTCATTTGATGCGTGGCCAATCCATGGCCCCACTTGGTAACACTCAACTATAGCAGGCTACCCGCAATTTCCCCAACCTCGGTTTTGAGATTTTTAGTGAACCTCAGGCGCTAGCCGTGGGCTCCTAATGGCCAATTGCGCCCCCAAAGGCCCACGGCTAGTGCTAGAAGTCTTAAGTTCCGTCCGCTCTTTGCGGCCCGCAATCACATTAGCTTGCAATGAAATGAACTGGAAAGCGAAACGCCGAAGGTACTCGTTTTAAACGCGGAGCTTCGGAGGAATTGAGATTCGCGGAGAAAGGAAAGGCCCCCGCTGCACTATAAATACAAGTGATAGCCTTCAGGATTGTAGCCTTGCCGATGTGAATTCCAGTTTAGTTCGTTGAATGTTCTGCTGCCTCTGAGCGGTTAAGTAAGTCTAGGCTTCCGAGAATATTCTCTCTGGCTCCGCGAATCTCGACTCCTCCGCAACTCCGCGTTTCAAAATCCATCCGTCAAAACTGAGTGTCATGTGCGGCTATGATGTAGCTCACAAACCAGACGGAACTTAAGGTTTTTAGCACTAGCGCCTGAGGTTCAACCAACGCCCCCTGACCGCTTTCGGGTAAACGCTGGAGTCTAGGCTTTAGCCGATCTCAGCGATTCTCAGATCGCTAGGCTAAACTCCAGCGCAAGATCGCGGGGGTCCACTACGCGGCAATTCGCGTAGGCAGTTCGAGTTGTCGCAGGTCCACGACAGCCAAGGCTGCACCCTTCTCCTGGCATGCCAACACGATCGAGTGGCTATGCGCCAAACGGTTTAGCCAACTTCCCAAGGGGCACGCTTGTGGTTGATTGGGATTTAGACCGCCATCGATAATGATCAAGTCAGATGCCCCGAGCTTGTGGGCTACCCGAGGAATCGCCGAGTTGATGTCGCCGGGAATCAACGAAGCCTTGAAACCCAACTGACTGGCCAACTGATGGGCTTGTTTCAAACTGAGATGCTGTTGGCCATCGTTGGCCGACTCAAATTCGTCGGTGCCGATGTAACGGAGCGTTTCGCATCCCTCAGCCTTTTGAGCTAGCTTAGCCACTCGTCGCATCCGCGCGCCATCCCTCAGGCCGATTTCCAGAATCGAGCGGACAGGGTGAGTGAGCAGTTGTTTGAAGAGCTCTCGATCCTCGACTGGTTTGGCGAAACGAGTCCAATAAATCTTCTGCAACCAGCTCGGCCGACTCATGGCTTCAATCCCTTTTGGCATCCCTTCCATGGCCCCCGGAGAGCAAACTCGCTCTCCGCGATGGCAGCGAGTTAACGGTCGACACGCGCCTTGTCAACTTTACTCGCAATCCCCACATGACTTCGCCGCACGACCGATCGCTAGCATCCTTGCTGGTCGATCGGCAGGCGGAACAGAAGCCTTGGGTGGGGTCACATCCATGCTCCCCCAGGCGATCACCGCGCATCGCTGCTAACCGTGAATCGCCGTCTTTGTGGCGGTAACCCGCCGCACTGATTTATTCGGCATATTCGATCGTGGAAAACATCCGATCCCTGTCGCTCAAGAAAGTTTTCCAGGTCTATCCAATCGTTGCAATCGTTGCAGTTGAACCAGCCTCTCGAAATAACGCCCAGCCAAGTAGGCTAGCCAACGAACAACAGGCCGAGCCAGGGAACATGACGTAGGTTTTCCGATGAGTCGTCTTGTTTTCCAATCAAGTTAGTTGGACTACCGTGAGCGTACCACGTAAAACTCAATCAACTTCCGCTGCCGCCCTTCCATTTGGAACTCCGGCGTCGTTAGAGATCCAATTCGAAGCCTGCGAGCGCCGACTGGTCCTCTCTGCCCAGTTGATGTTTGACGTTTTGGGTGATCAGGCGCTTGAGTTGCACACAGCCCCGAGCCTGGTGCAGCACTCCGACGGAATTCCGATCGAATCGCATCTGCAGGAAGCCCATGCCGTTACCGGCTGGAATACCGTCCAGCAGCAATTTGGGCTGACGGGCAAAGGGCAAACCGTCGCCGTCATCGACAGCGGTATCGCCTGGGACCACGTCGCACTTGGAAAAGGGCTTGGGCCTGGGTATCGCGTAGTGGGTGGCTGGGACTTTACGGAAGAGAACGACGCCAATCCTTACGATGATGGGCCACTTGGCTTTCACGGAACTCACGTCGCCGGGATCATTGGCAGCGACGATCCTAATCACACCGGCGTGGCTCCAGGCGTTGACCTAGTAGCTCTACGCGTCTTCAATGATGCTGGGCAAGGGCAATTGTCATGGGTTGAGCGTGCACTGCAATGGGTGCATGACAATCGCAACACATTTGAGAATCCAATCACAACCGTCAATCTCTCGTTAGGGACGAGTTGGAATGCGGATGTCATTCCCAACTGGGCGACACTCGAAGAGGAGTTCCAAGCTCTGGCCAATGATGGCATGGTCGTTACCGCCTCGGCCGGGAATTCGTTTCGACAATATCAAGCGGCAGGGCTCAGTTATCCAGCGGCCAGTCCCTATGTATTGCCGGTGGCCAGCGTCGATGATGATGGGCAGCTCAGTGATTTCAGTCAACGCAACAGTCACGTCATCGCCGCCCCCGGACGGAACATCGTCAGCACGGTCCCCGATCATGTGCTCGGTCGCGATGGAAAGATCGACGATTTTACGGCAGCCAGTGGCACGAGCATGGCCGCCCCCTACGTGGCTGGCGCGTCGGTACTGCTGAGACAAGCGATGGAGATGGTCGGCTATGTGGGGATCAATCTGACCTCGATCGCCAACCATTTGCACGCCACGGCCGATACCGTCTACGATGCGGCGACGGGGGCCAGCTACGATCGACTCAATCTACAAGATGCTATCGATTCACTGATTCCCGACGATAGCGTGGGGGATACCACTCAGGCGGCTCAGCCGTTCAATCTTTCCAACTCGCAGCTCGATGGATGGATCAACACGCTGGCTGATCAGGATGTCTATCGTTTTACGCCGGCTGCCAGTGGAACGTTACAGCTAGACGCCAATAGTGCTTGGCTCGATACATTGCACTGGAGTTTGCAAACCAGCGCTGGCGCGCAGGTCTCCAACGGCGGCTTGGATGCAGTGCATACGAATTTGATCGCCGGACAAACCTACAACCTGCTAGTCAGTGCCAATCATGAAATCGGTAGCTTTCAATTCGATCTGAGCTTCACGCCCGATGCGGGTGGCAGTAGTAGTGGAAGCGGTGGAGGAACTAGTCCACCCCTTGCGGGCGATGCGACGAACCTCGGTCAAGTTCACTACTTCGAACAAGCCGTGGAGGCCGGTAAGCACTTCCGCGTGCAAGCCAGTCAGGATGGATTATTTTCGGTCCAATGGACCAACCCCGACGCACCGCTCGGAAGCTTGTCTGTTTTCAAAGCTGGCGCGTCACCTGTCACCGATACAACTTGGGCCGGCGGAGAGTTGCGAGTCGACGTGGATGTCACGGCTGGACAGTGGCTCGATATTCAACTCCCTGGTCAGAGCAGCGACCAAGGGGAATTGGCGATCGCCAACGCGCTCTCGCGGATCGGCACGAACCTCACGTTGCGAGGTGGCCTCGCTGCGGATGACATCGGCGTCGATTTGCAAAGCGGTTTGAAAATTCGCTTGGGTGATATCGACTACGCTTATCCGACTGGCGTGATCAAGAATTTGACCATTGACGCGCACGGCGGTAACGATTCGCTGACGGTTGTTGGCAGTTCGCAAGCGGACAAGGTCGATCTGCGCCCCACCGGATCGACGATCGAAAACAGCCAGATCCAAATCGTCGTTGCCTCTGTGGAAGAGGTGAACTACATAAGTGGCGGTGGCGCTGACCGCGTTTACCTGTACGATTCCGATGGCAACGATACTTTGACGGCCCGCCCGCGCAGTGCCGAATTGGTTGGAGTCGGTTACAAGTTTGCGGTGTCACAGGTCGATCGCATTTTCGTGCATGCCACCGGTGCTGGTGAAGACTACGCCTATCTGTACGATTCGGCCAGCGATGATCGCTTGAGTGTCCGTCCGCAGTTCAGTAGTATGTCAGGCAATGGCTACTTCAACTACGTCAGCGGATTTGAACGCGTTTACGCCTATGCCAACGCTGGAGGAATCGACCAAGCCGATCTGTACGATTCGGCCGGTAGCGATCGCTTCAATACCAGCGGCGCTTCGGCCTCGATTGTCGGTCCTGGTTTTTCCAGCTTTACGCGCTCGTTCGAACAAGTCAACGCCTATGCCAACTCGGGAGGTGCCGACGTGGCCACGCTATATGGCGCGGACTCGCGGACACAATGGCAACAGGGGAGCGACTTCATCAGCTTTCGCGAAGCTGGAGTTACTCGCGAAGCGCGTGGTTTCGGTAAGGTCGAAACATTTGTGGCCGGGACCACGCACGCCATGGCTACTGATACTCTCGGCATGAGTGTCGATACCACGCAGTTGGTCAGTGCCAGCGCTTCTGTCGATGGAGCCAGTGGACCACTGGCCACTCCCACTATAGCCACTCCCACGCCGGTCACTCCCACGCCGGTCACTCCAACTATAGCCAGTGTGTCTGTCGCTGCACAAGTTGACCGTGGTCCATTCGAATTGGATGAGCCGCAACTGTTCGCCACGGATAGTCTCACCGACGGCAGTCCTGAGATGCAAGTGCTCCGCGAAACTCGTCACCTGAGCGATTGGCTGAGCGAGCGACTGGTGCTCCCCGAGGAAGAGCTCATGCTTGATCCCGAATTGGAACTATCTCTGCTCGATGAAATCTTCAGCCGCCACGAGTAGTGATTGGCAAGTGCCACCATCGCGCCCAGCCGTTTGCTGCGACTCACGCTTCCTTCCTTAATCTACCGAGGCTGTTTCTGTGGCACGGCCCGAATGCAGGGCGTCCAGTGATCGCGGCAACTCGCGGTTCCTGAATCGGTTAGCAAGCAGGGATTCTCAAGGAGGAATTGCACTGCGTGGCGGCTCAATTCTGCAGCGTTCTTCAATCCGAGTTTGCGCTTAATGTTTTCGCGGTGGGTGTCGATTGTGTGCGTGCTTAGAAAAAGCTCATCGGCAATTACTCCGCTTGTCTTTCCGTTTCCAATCATGCGAAAGACTTCAAGTTCACGATCGGTAAGTAGATCGATGGGGTCTTCCGATTCACTGCGGTTGCCAAGTGCCTGCGAACCTCATCGTTACCAAGCCGCGACCAAGGAGCCGTCCGTTTTTAAGTAAGACTTTGCTGCGACACTGGCAGCTCAGCAACACGCGATGACGTAGTCGTCGCAATTTTATGTTTTTAGCCGCGACTTCTGTAGTTCGCTGGCGCATTGTGCAGCAGCGCATTGCTTCCAATCCAGCCCAGATTTTGAGGGAAAGTACGATGCGATATTTCACAAGTTTGATGATTGCCACGACAGTCTTGGCCATGACAGGCATCTGTCATGCGCAGGCAACGACCAAGCCCGCTGAGGCAACCAAAGCGGCTGAAACTCCGATAACGCCGTAGCCGAAGTCGCCAGAATTTGGACTTATAACCACAAAACTTCGAATCTCTGGCGAGATCGGTTGCTCAAAATCACGCTTCTAGAATCTCGAGATGAATAGCCCAAGCGGGAAAGCAATGAGGTGAGCGATGTCGGCGGACATCATCTGGCCGTTTTCCGGCAGATGGTAGGTAGACCAACCACTGCGACCAACGAGTACCAGGAAGATTGTGATGACTATCGGTAGTCGAATACCTGGCGCAAGACTTGCGACCGCCAACCCCAAGCAACCGTAGTAGCCGGCGGATGGTCCAACATCTTTAACGTACCACAACAGATTGCCGCGATGCGTCTCGATAAGCGTTGTTGATAGCGCAATCCCACACGCCATGATCAAGAGCGTCGCAATGTGGACACCAACGAATGTCATGGCCGCCACCGGTGTCCCTCTGGCGAACTCTAGCCATCCCACTGCGACAGCAAGCATGGCCAGCGAAATGTAGAACCGCAAACCACCGACGGTAAACAGAATCGACGTCAGTAAGCGGTACCATTCGCCACGCCAAAGCAACTGAGCTGAGTGCCCAGCCTGCCGCTGCAATTCTCCGTCCAATGGACCAACATGAGCACGCCCATAGATCCCAGCCGCCACCAATAGGATGACCAGGATGATTGTGAAGGGGCAACGCGTGAGGTAGTGCACTGGCGATTGGACTTTCAGATCTGAAGTACTCCGTAATCGACTGCAAGAATCGTGCCGTGATCCAAGATTCGGCAATGCGCGCCGTCTGAGTCAGTTTCACGGTCAATAAGTGCCTGGATCGTTCCTTCACCTTCCGCTAGCGACAACGGGAACTGCATAAGCGGCGTATGAACGCGGATGACATTGTTAAGTCGGCACTCTCTCGCTACGAATTGCGGTTGAGAGTATCCGCGGTTAGGATCCTAATTTTAGGCTGACTCGTGCGCGTTTGCTCATACTTCAATGCTTCTTCATCAGTTGCCAGCCTCGCCAAACCAATGGGATCGCTTCAGTTCATGATCGAGATGGTAGACGATGGGCACGCCGGTTGGGATGATCAGAATCGACCACCGCTATTTTTAAGGGTGGAAGCGCCAGCGCGTGCTCCACCAACGCATTTAGCCGCTCCATGTTTTTAACCTTCGTACCAAATCACTGATTTCAAGTTTTCCTTGTTGGCGCGCAAATTCCGGACCACCAGCTATTCCGAGCATTGTAAGATAATCGCACCTCAGTGGAGCACAAAAGCGATGACCGAAAACACTTCTTTGGACTATGAGCCAGGAGTATTGCGAGTAAACGAATCGACAATATGACTAGCCTGCTCGTCCTCACCATCACCGCAATTGTTCTCGTCGTGCTGTTCGACTATACGAATGGATTTCACGATGCGTCGAACATCGTGGCTACGGTAATTGCTTCGCGCGCGATGACGCCGGTCCAGGCGGTCACACTTGTTGCGGTGTTCGAGTTTCTCGGACCGCTGCTCGGTGGGACTGCTGTTGCCAACACGATGGGATCGCTCGTCGATGTCAGTAGCTTGCCAACCGAGTTA
>JBGSJT010000346.1:0-7716 GCA_041741715.1 Pirellulaceae bacterium
GTCACCCTCCCGCCGAAAGTTGCGTCTTTCTGACGCGACTTTCGGAAGGGAGGGTCGGAGCCCCAGCGACGGGGAGGGCAATCCCCGAGGGAGAGTTGGGGGATACCGGCGATCAGCGAGAAGTGTCGAAATATAAGCTCGATGCGCCAGCGAGTGAATCGACTGATGTGCTCGCTTTCGGCGACCAAGGCCCCCAAAGCCTTGGACCCACTCGCTGGCGCGTCGCGCGGATATTGAAAGAAATTGGTCGCTAGTGCCACAAACCAACTCACCCAAAGGACCAAGCATGTCCATCGATCCCCCCACACCGTCAAACTCTTGGGCACCCATGCTGGAAACGCTTCAGTTTGCGAGCCAACATTTCGAGCGTTGGATGGCGGCCGGTATGATTGGCGACAGCCTGGGGCGCCGCGTCATAAATGACTTGAAAGCGATGCACGTAGAGCTAGTCGCTCAGTCTGCCTTACTATCTGAATCACCCAAACTGGTCGGGATAATTCCTGCAACCGATCGCGAATCGCCAAGTATCCAAGCGTTTCGCAATTGGAAATACTTGGAGTATCGAACGCGAGAATTGAAGTCGCCCCAGCAACTCTTGCCGCTGAATGACTTTCACGCACTTGAACGGGAGATCACCGAACACTTGGCAGCCATCACTCGACGACTCGATGGCGAAGGGGTCGATTCCAAGGTACTACAAAGGTCCACTGTTCTGCCAGGGATCGTGCTACCGAGTTCGGACGAGGAGTCGAGTCCACAACCACACACAGACTCCGAACCACACACGACATCTGCACAGGGGCCAGTGGACAACGACACAGTGAACAGCGACCCAGTGAACAGCGACCCAGCCTACAGCAACCCAGCAGAGAGTAGCCCAGTGGAGAAGAGGACTGTTTCGACCAGCCTCAAACCGAACCTGTTGGAATTGTTGCTCGACCCGCGCAGCATTCAGTGGTTGCTCGGTTTAGGTGGAGCGCTGATGGTCATTGGCTTGGTGATTCTGTTGTGGATCAATGAGTTCTTCACTCCGCCGGTCATGGCGGTAGGTCTAGGAATAGTCAATATCGCTGTGTTGGCGGTCGGCTTCTGCTTGATTCGCTGGACCCGTTTTCAGCTCGCAGGCAAAGCTTTGACGCTCTTGTCGTGTTTGGTGATGCCACTCAATTTGTGGTACTACAGCGCCAACAGCCTCATCACACTCGATGGTCACCTGTGGGTAGCGGCCGTTGTGATCAGCGCCATCTACGCCGCCTCGGCATGGCTGCTCAAAGATGAAATGTTTGTCTATGTATTTACGGCGGGAGTAGCCATGACGGGGTTACTTATGATCGCCGACTTACCTCCATCGCCCGAAAAATTCTGGGAGATTCCCTTCCCTGCCACGTTGCTGGTTGTCCTTGGGTTGATTGCCATACACGTGGAACGAGCCTTTACAGACCAGGAGGGTCCGTTTAGCAGGCAACGGTTTGGACTGGCCTTTTTTTGGTCAGGGCATGCGCTCATGGGGGCTGGACTATTGTTAGTGTTGGCCGCGCAAGTCTCAGGCGACTGGCTGTATGAATGGTGGTTCCGGCCCGTCTTTGAGGCTTGGGGAGCGACCCCTTCTCCCATCTGTGGACCGCTACGACCGCTGGCCTTTGTGCTCGTCGCAGCGGCCACCTATGCCTATGTCTATTCGGATTTGGTGGTCCGCCGCATCGGAGTTTATATCCATCTAGCGGCCGTGACGCTCGTCTGGGCCGAACTCTTAGCCGTGCAGATGCTCAATCTACAACTGGGCATGGATGCGGTCATCGCCGTGTTGGCCGTGACTTCGCTAGTGATTCATGTGGTCCAAACCAATGCGCCGATCGACAATAAATATCTCCGGTCGTTGCCATCTTTCGGATTGGTGCTCGGCCTACTCCCGGTCTTGCTGGGAGGACTAGTTTATTTCCAACATATTGGGCTGCGGTCGATCTGGACCGACGCGCCGGCTAGTTGGAGTTTTGTAGGTGCGATGGTGTTGGCCGCAGGTGCTTCACGCGTGGGAGCGCACGTCCACCGGCTCACCTCGCCCAACATTACGCTGACCTATTTTTTCGCCAGTGGCGGTGCGCTCATCGTCGCCGCAGCCACGGGGCTAGCCGCCTTGGGCGGGGAACATTGGGAAGAGCACGCACCGATCCTGATGTTGATACCGATTGGCTATCTCATCGCTGCCAAGTTGTATGGTGAGCGAGTCCAAGCCCGACCGGCGCTGTGGGTTGCCCACGTAGCCGCTGCAGCCATGCTCGCTTCATCGCTGGTCTCAGCCGCTTTCGGCTTCACTCAAGCTGGCCAGTTGACCAAGCTAAATCTGAGTTTAGCTCTGTTCTTTGGCGAAGCAGCCGTGTTTTATGGCCTTGCCAGTTGGATGCAAAAGCAACCCCGCTGGGTTTACCTCAGTACGCTCATGACCAGCGCTAGCTTGTGGCAATTGATGGCTGTGTTTGGTCTGCAAACTCAAACCTACATCTTGGTCTTCGCCATTTTAGGTTTGGTCTTACTAACCACTTACCGCCTGTCGTTTTGGGAGCAGACCAAGGCCGCCCCACTGGCTGAATCGCTTTTTCAAGCCGGCAATACGCTGCTCAGTCTGGCCTTTTTCTCCTCGATATTTCACGGACTGTTTACTGTGCTCGCGGACAATTTTCGCGGTGGCAGGTACTCCTCCAGCGAGCATCTCGATTGGAGCTTGGCCGGTTTCTGTGCGCTGATGCTGCTGATCAGTCTGGGTGCCATGGCGCTCAGTAGAAGTATTCCATGGCGACGTTGGTATCTGCTAACGACCATCGCGGAAGGGGCGATTGCACTCTTGGCCGTGCATCAATTGATCGACTTGAACCCCTGGCAACAGATCGAATTGTTTGCGGTGTTGGTGGGTGGCGTGCTGTTGGCCATTGGTCACGTCGGCTGGTATCGCGAAGAGGATCGCCACAACGATACGGTCAGCACCAGTCTCTTTGTTGGGGCGGCCCTGACTAGTGGTCCTCTGGCCATGGCCACTTGGTACGATCGCTACCACAGTCAATTTTTGGTGGTCAACGAATTCGGATTCTTGTTTGTCAGTGTGCTGCTATTGGCCAGTGGGTTGGTATTCAAACTAAAATCGACCACGCTGGTCGGCGGGCTCATGACTGGCTTGTACTTTGTGACCTTGCTGATCTTGGTTCCCTGGAGCCAATTGAATTCGGTGGCACTAGCCATTACCGTTGGAGGCGGAGTCATTTTCGGTTTTGGTTTGACACTCGCCTTTTTTCGCGACCGCATTCTTGAACTGCCAACGCATATTAAACAGCGCGAAGGGATCTTTCGCGTGTTGAACTGGCGGTAAGGCGAGCGGCTACTAGTTATCTACAGCAGCCGAAGTCGCAAGACTTTGGTCGGGCTGGTCCAAAGTCTTGCGACTTCGGCTACGACGAGTATAACGTTTTTCGCAGGTCGTCTAGTATCCCCCGCGATCATTGTAGACCTTGCCACCTGATTTCAATTCGAAATTCGCAACATTCTTCTTTCCGTCGACAACTTCGAAACTCAGTTTCGTTTGCCGGTTGTATTCCATCGGAACCGTTTCGGGAGAACCTAAATTGTTACCCTCGGCATCCAAAAACGGATCGGCCAGAGTGGTGATCTGCACTTTGTTCTTACCAGGGATAGCTCCCTTGCGACCACCGCTAAAATTTAGCACATACTTGCCATCCTTGTCGGTCCGCGCGAGTGCAGGTCGGCCACCCACCTCGGGAATAAACTGTACGGTGGCGCGAGGTAGGGGTTTGCCATCCATGGTGACCACGCCTTCCACCGAAGCGATATCTTGACCGCTATCGCAGCCCACTGCAGTTAGGAAGGAAGCAAGTAGTGACCACAGAAAGAGTTGCTTAAACATTTTGGGATTACTCGAAAGGTAGTTATGTAGATTGGCTGTGTGTTGATTTAGTGAGCCACAAGCGCTCAAAGTGGCTCGACGCTCCGCGTCGGAAAAGAGCTACGCCCTCACCGGAAAAGCTACCTGCTCACGGCTAGCGTCTGAGCTTCACCAAACAAACAGCCCGTGATTTCCACGGGCTGTCTTCCCTATGCAAATTGTCACCAATGAATCAACGTCGATTACAGTTCAACGTTAACAACCAAGCCATCGCTAACTGACCATAGCCGTTGGTAGGTACCAAAGGGAATTAGGCCCCCCTGTTGAAAATAGGGGGTGCCGTTTTGAATCCAGGCGGTACCGGTGTGATCGATGTTCTCACTCAAAAAATGGACTGAGCCATCGCCAAACGCGAATTGAGCACCGCCGGTATGGAAGCTACCCGCCGTCCGGTGAGGTTGCCCATTTCCTTCAGCGTACGTAAAGTTCATGGCGTACTCACCACAGACCATCAGCGCATTGGTTGAACCTTGTGTACGCAGAATATTATCCGACGCGCCGTAGATTCTTCCTCGATTTTCTCCAGCCGGATCCATCCCCCATCGCGCTTCAGCAATGATAATCGTGTTACTGGTTCCATCGGTCATATCCCGAATTCCCATCGCGCCACGCGTATCGCGCTCGAAGACCCCATTGTAACGCGTAGCGTTGGCTGCGCCGGTACCGTTCCAACCGGTATAGGCCCCTCCAGCCCCTTGATAGCTGCTAGTCCCCGAATTCTTGATAATGACTGTGGGGGTTGAGGGCGTATTGACCGGATCATCGCGTTGGGGCGGTTTGGTGTCTGATGGACAACTAAAACTGGCCTGCGGCGTGGCCGCCAAAAGCCCATTGTTCGAATTGGCGAGATTCATGACAGGCCAAGCGGTATTGAATTGGTTGTACAGATTCCCCTGTTCGATGAAGGGAAGCAGCCCAAAGCCCCAACCATAGGCCAAGCCCGTGTTGGCGTAGGTCCCTCTGAAGTGGTGACCAATGGGAAAACTCTTGTGCACATCGTGGTAATTGTGAGAAGCCAATCCCAACTGTTTCAGATTGTTGCTGCATTGCATCCGTCGCGCCGCCTCGCGCGCCGCCTGAACCGCAGGCAGAAGCAATCCAACTAGAATGCCAATGATGGCGATGACCACCAATAATTCCACCAGCGTAAATCCGCGACGCGGGGAAGATCCAAAGCGTGATACCATTGCAAGCCTTTCTAAGAAGAAGAAAAAACAGTTCAATGCCAAGTGGCTAAGAAGCATCGAGCAGGAAATAAGTGTCGGGTCGTACCCGTAGCTGCGGTCGCCAGACCGCACGGAGTCGACGTTCAGGCGAACGTAGCTACGACAGTTATTTTGCGAACGATGCTAAAGCGTATCTACCGCTCGTTAACGAGCCATTATGGCCGCTGCCATTAACATCTTACCTGCTCCCTGCAGAATCTGAAAGCGGAATACTTCGACATCGACGGAATTGTATGCCAGAGGTCACGATCCAGATGAGTCAGAAGAGGGGTGCCTATTATGAAGGCTCGCCCACGCCGCTCTGGCTCGCCTCCTATTCTTGGTAGAATCCAGTTTATTCATTACCCAGAAGTCGGTTTCTCAACTGGATTGGTTCTCATGCTTCCACGTGCTAAACAGCTTTTTTGCCTGGCTCTAACGCTGCTCACTTCAGCTACTTCCCATGTCTGGGCGCAAGCTCCCAACTCCAATTCCTCGCAACTGGTCGATTTGGTTTTGCGACACGGCAAGATCGTCGATGGGACTGGCAATCCGTGGTTCTATGGTGATGTGGCTGTTGACGGTGAGCGGATCGTGCTGGTCGGGTCGGGACCGGTGCGTGGGCGGCGCGAGATCGACGTCAGTGGAAAGGTCATCGCCCCCGGCTTCATCGATAGCCACTCCCACTCCGATTGGACGCTGTTTCAAGATGGCAATGCCGAAAGCAAAATTCGACAAGGGGTCACGACCGAAGTCTTGGGGGAAGGCTTTTCCGGCGCTCCCTACTCAGGTCAAATGAAAGCCAAGCTGCAAAAAGTCGGCGAACAAGAACTTGCCATCGCCACTTTCGATGACTACTTTCGCGCGCTCGAACAATCCACTGTCTCCGTCAACGTGGCCAGCTATGCGGGGATCTGCAACCTGTGGCAATGCGTGATGGGCTACTCATTCGATCGTCCCACCCCTGAAAACATCGCAGCCATGCAACAACTCTTGACCGAAGCGTTTGAAGATGGTGTGTTTGGACTATCGACACAAGTCATGACACCGCCGGGATCATTAGCTACTACCGACGATCTGATTCAACTCTGCGCAGTGGTCAAGCAACGCGGCGGAGTCTTCACCACGCACATTCGCAATGAAGGTAGCCTGGTTTTCGACTCTGTCGACGAAGCCATTCGCGTGGCCGAAACGGCTCAAGTCCCCGCCGATGTGATTCACCTCAAGATCGCCGACGAAAAATATTGGGGGAACATGCGCGGCATCATCGAAAAATTCGACAGCGCTCGCACCCGCGGCGTCAATGTGCAAGCCAACGTCTACCCCTACACGCGCGGCAACAATGATCTGTCGAGTATCATTCCACCCTGGGCTCACGAGGGTGGGACAGAGAAGCTGCTGCAACGACTGGCCGATCCCACAGAGCGAGCGCGGATGAAGGTCGACATCGAGCAGGGTTTAGAGAATTGGTACAATCACTATACGGCGGTAGGTAAGGATTGGAGTCGCATGTTGATCGCCGAGCCTGGAAATTATCGCGGGCAGAGTATGGATCAGGTTATCGCCCAGAAACAATCAGCGGCTGCCGAGGGTGATCCGCTCGACATTTTGTTTGACCTGCTGATTGAGCACCACGGGGCTGTCAGTACGGTCTACGCGCATCACGAAGAACGCGATATGAATCTCGCCCTTTCGCAGCCCTGGTGCTCGGTTGGTTCGGACGGTTACGCACTGGCCACCAGCGGCGTGCTTCGCGAGGGGAATCCGCATCCACGTTCTTTCGGCACCTTCCCACGCGTATTGGGTGTCTACGTGCGCGAACAAGGGCTGTTGTCCTTGGAAGAAGGGGTTCGCAAAATCACATCGATGAACGCCAATAAACTTGGCGTCTACGATCGGGGCCTGTTGCGACCTGGAATGTTCGCCGATATTTGTGTCTTCGATGACCAGACGGTGATGGATCAAGCGACCTACACCGAGCCGTTCCAGTACAATCGTGGAATAGAGTTAGTAATTGTCAACGGCCAGGTTGTGTTGCAAGGCGAACAGCACACCGGCGCTCGCCCCGGAAAAGTTTTGCGGCATCGATAGGGATAGGTTTCAGGTTCCAAGTTCCAAGTTCCAGGTTCCAAGTTTCAAGTTTCAAGTTTCAAGTTTCAAGTTCCAGGTTTCAGGTGATAGTTAGGGCCAAAGGCCCGGTAGATTGTCTAGCCCAGGCTGAAGGCCTGGGGAACGCGGCCAGCGAAATGATCCACCAGGGCCAACGGCCCGACAGATTTCATTGATCAGTGAACAATTTTGAAGTTAGGCATGAACCCCACCGCGCATCGGCGTGAAACGGACGTGGTATTGCCAGCGTGGGTGAATCTGGCGGGCCTTCAGCCCTAATTCACTCGAGTATGCTCCGTCCCCCAGGCCTTCAGCCTTGTCATTACCCACAATTCATAAGACTAAATCGCACCAACTAGGCGCATGCCGTCAAGTAGTGACTGCAATTTTTGAAATCCGCGCCAGATGGTTTGCCAGCCGGGTTCACCGTCACCTTTTCTTCCAAGGAACGCA
>JBGSJT010000347.1:0-77759 GCA_041741715.1 Pirellulaceae bacterium
CGAAAAACCTGCCGCTGGCAACGATTCCAGCCAGCAACCAAAATCGTCGCGCCCACACCTTCGGCGAATGTTTACCTTGGATTTGTCGTAAACCCTTTGGAGTCCAGGCTTTAGCCGCTTTGCATGTCGAGCGTGAAAAAATCGGCTAAAGCCTGGACTCCAACGCAAAGTGGCGCTGTCCAATTAAGCATCGTGCAGGAAATAAGTGTCGGGGCTTACTTAGACCGTAGCTGCGGTCGCCAGACGTCAGGGAGCCTATGTTCTGGCGAACGTAGCTTCTGCAGTCGTTTGCCGAACGATGCTTAGCTCGTTCCCACTATCCAAACCTAACCCAGGAAACCCTGTACAATTCACATCCATGAGCACTCCCAATCAACATTCCAATCCACAGCGTGGCCCGGTCGAAGCTGGCGCGACACCGGATATTCCTACTGTCCGCTCGGGTGCTATCCCACCAGCGACCGCTAGCAGGCTAGGTTTGTACTTGCGTGAACTGCAACATTTTCTGCGCGGTGGAACTGAAACGATAAAAAGCAACGCCTTGGGGCACCGTCTGGGGCTCAGCGATTCCCAAATCCGCCGCGATTTGGCACTCTTTGGCGAATTTGGCAAGCGTGGTGTGGGCTACAACGTGGCTGGACTAGTCGGGGCCCTGAGAAAAGCCCTCGGGACCGACGGGAGCTGGAGCACCATCCTGATCGGACTGGGAAATCTGGGAAATGCCCTGGTTCGCTACCGTGGTTTTGAGCAACAAGGTTTCGTTCTCAAAGCAATCTTCGAAGCCGATCCAGGAAAATTTGGCGTCCTGGTCGAGCCGAACCAAATCAACGGGGTTCCGATCTACGACTCTCGGCGGCTAGAGGAATTAATCCCCACGCTCAATGTTCAAATGGCCATTTTGGCGGTTCCCGCCGAGTCAGCTCAGGGGCTGGTTAATCGTCTGGCCGTTCTGGGAATCTCAGGTATACTGAACTTTGCACCGGTTAGCTTGTCCATACCTCCAGGGATTCAGACGGTTGACGTCGATTTGGCGGTCGAGCTCCAACGGCTAGCCTTCGCAGTTGCAAACGCCAGCCCAAGTGACACAAACGTTAAATTTTGACTGGGGCGGCTCGAAGCGCTGTTGAAAATTTTGGCTCACCAAGCTAACATCCTCAGCATGTGCAGGGCGCTAGCCACAAGCTACGCTTGCTACGTAATCCTTGTTACGTAAACCTTGCTACGTGAACACTGCCGGGTGGTGTAATGGTAACACTACTGATTTTGGTTCAGTCATTCATGGTTCGAGTCCATGCCCGGTAGCTTTCCACTCAGTTGTCGTAGGTACGCTCGCCAAAACATCGGCTCCGTGCGGTCTGGCGACCGCAGCTACATTCAAGATGCGACAGTTATCAGTCGGTCGATGTTTGCACGGGCTATTCCCCCTTCTGGCTGATCCGCACCCAAGCCCCCTCGCGCCTCGCGACTAGATTCCCTGGTAGATTAAGGCTGGCTTCTCTTTCACTCCCAGATTTTCCTTCCAGCAGTTCTCGCACAGCATCCCAATGCTGCCGCGTCATCCCTTGCAATTTCCATCCTCGAGTGTGCCAAATCTCGCGCAGTCCTTCGCGTACGACGACCCAAGCGAAGTCCAAGTGATCGAGCGCTGGGAGCCAAGCCGATCCGCGCTCCCCGACTCGTCCCGCGTCGCGGCGCAACGCTTCAACCAACCGCAGGTATTCTCTCGCCGATTCCCGCAAGGCCAAGACCGCTTCCTCCGACAACTCCGAAAAGGAGCACAGCCGCTGATCTACCTGATCGCCATACTCTTCCCGTAACAACGGCAACAGTTTGTGCCGCAAAAAATTGCGACGATATTGGGTATCCGCGTTGCTTGCGTCTTCACAATGCGTTTCAGCAATCTTTGCCAAATAGTCGACGATTTGCTCCCGCCAACAGCCAATCAACGGTCGCGCCAAAACTAGATCACGATCAAGCTGTCGAGTCAAACTGGGGCCGGCCACTCCCGACAGCCCCGTTCCGCGAAACAGATTGTGCAGTACCGTTTCAACTCGGTCGCTTGCGGTATGTCCCGTCACTACATAGCGAGCGCCACATGCGTAAGCCGTTTCGGCCAAGAAAGCATAACGCAGGTCCCGTGCCTGCTCTTCCGTTTTACTCAACAACTCCGCATTGCTCTGGGTATTCCGTCCAACATAAAAACGTACTCCAAGCCGCTGGCACAAACTCGCAACAAACGCTTCATCGCGATCGCTGGCAGTTCCTCGCCAGCCATGATTGAAATGCGCCACGTCAACCAAGCTCTCAATCGATGGTTCTGCAGCAGTACTTGCCGTTTGAAGCCCCTCCCCTACGACTCGCTTTTTTAGTCGCAGCAGTGCATGCAACAGAGCCACACTGTCAGCCCCACCGCTAACCGCAACCAGCAGGCGCGTCTCCCCCCAGTTTGCCAGCGGCCACCGCGCATCGATTTCATGTTCTAACGACATAAGTACGTCAGGCTTTCTTAAGTACCTCAGGCATTCCTGCCTTTTTATATCCCACAACTTACGAACGCGAAAAGAGCTGGAAGCCGATTCTCTTCGGCCCGACAGTACTTCCTCAGCTCCGGTTGGGCCACGTGAAGGCATCTCAGAGATGTGGGGTATAAAAAGGCAGGAAAGCCTGACGTACGTTACTCCTTGAACCGCCATTGTTCGTCGAAAAAGCCAGCGTCGACAATCTTTCCAGGAGTTTGACTGTTCGCTCCTTGACTAACATCGATTACCGCCCAGTCGGGTAACATCGGCACTTGGCGCGCATTGTTCAAGTATGCGTATTCCCGATATGTCACGCCACTGTTGATAACAATATAGTGCTGCTTCGTCGACGGATTGGGATAGATCAATATTGGGACGTGTGTCTTGGCCGAATACGTCTTGCCATTGACTACTAAGTGCTCTTCGTCCCACTGCAGCGGCAGCTTGTCCAGAAGGCTGGCCAGTACTCGATTCGTGCTGGGGCGACCAAACAGAACCAAGTTTTGTTGCACCCCAAGGGCTTCTCCACTTTCATAGTCGACGATCGGCACATCTCCGCGTAAATGCCGTCGCCATTCGTTCCCCGCATGTTGAAACTCAGCTGCGGCCCACGCATCAACGGTCGCATCCTCCCTGCCTGACTGAGGGCCAACCAGGCTGAACTTATCCATGAAAGCATCGTCGATCGGCCCTTGCAATCCTGGACGCTTGCGCATCGCAGTCACTTGTTCGAAGTCGGACGAATCATCAATGCTCCACCCCCCTGGATTTCCTGTGGAGAGCCTCAAAGACTGCTGAGGGGCATCCCATACGCCCGCCACAGGAATCGACTGGCCGTCGATTTGTAGCTCACCAACTGGTGTTGTAGGGGCACCCTCGCCACTGGGAAATTGCAGCGATAAATGTGTCACACCCTGTGTGGTCAATTCAATCCTGTTCTCTTCAGCATTCCACACTCCCTGCACCCGCGATTCACTCCAATGTTCCGCCAAACCGTCGATGGTCAGCCAAGCCATCCGATTGTATCGCAACGAGTAGGTCGTCAGGTCGACAGTGGTTGGCACTCGCGGTTTAGCTGTCGTCAAAGCCTCGCTCAAGAACTGCTCGATCTGCACTTTCGAGTCGGCATGAATCTTGTGTTCGGTGTCAGGACCGATCACGTGCGGCAGGTGCATGCCACGACTTTCAAAGGCGGCCTGCATCACATCTGCCGCCTGTTTCTGCCGATCCTTCTCGCCACTGTACGCCACCGTCGGAACTTGTCGCAAGTTATTGGTCCAATCTGGGCAGTCATACCAATGCAGCAGTCGCTGTTGAAAACCAGTCGGCTTGATCACCTCTTGCTGAAAGACTCGCAGGAATTCAGTCGTCTCACTAAAGCCCGCCCCCGGATTTGCCGCAGCCCACAAGTTCGGATAGTGCACCGCCAATTGCCAGCACCCTGCCCCTCCCATCGAAAAGCCACGAATGACAATCCGCCCGTCGTCGATCGGCAGAAATTGTTTGACATGTTCGATCGCTTCCAAGACATCGATTTCGCCCGCGAACTTAAACGCATTGCAATAGCGACCATAGGGATGCAACACAACCGTGTTGGGAGACGTGTACTCTCCCAGTTGCTTTATTCGCTGTTGAAGAAACGCAACTTCGCTCACCTTCTCACCACGGCCATGCAACCACACATCCATTCGCAGTGGCTGTTTGCTCCCTGGCTGCCAACCCGTTGGCAGAATGAGTCCATAGGGTTGTACCGAACCATCGATCCGTGAGCGAAAACCTCCGGCGATCAAGTTCGGCTCATCCAACGCTTCCCCCACGTCGTTTGGCATACCGAGCATTTGCAATTCGCTAGCCCCTTTGTCCAACAGGCTCATTCGCAGGGCACCGAGTTTCAATAAAGCACGAGCGTCATCCACATCCTTTTCGCTATAAAACATGCCGGTCTCAAGCGTGATGAGCAGGCTGCGCGGGATAACTTCGCAAAACGCACGTTTGCGGAGATCTTCCGGCGATGGATTGGGATGAGACATTCCTTGCAGTTGCTGTTGAAGCTGTTCAGCACCATCGCGCAGTTCGCGCTCCACCTCCTCGCTTAGCTCACTGCCTGGCGGTGGTACTGGTCGCACCTGATCGGCGCGATTGTCCGCCGGTCCATCTCCCCGCAGCCCAGCGGATTGGCAGGCAATAAGCAGGCACAATCCCATACGAACGCTATTGATGAACACTGACGATTTCATTGGTGAATTCCCATGGCAGGTGGCAATAGCAAGCTGCAATACAACCCGCATAGCCTGCTATTTTATCACGTTTAGGCCCTGGTGCAGTGTCGGTGGCACAGGCCTAGCCAGTGAATATCGAAGCGTTGGATTTGGAAGCGACAATCCGCGTTCTAGTCCCTCGAAGTAACGCAGTTGACATAGAAATCACACGTTCCAACGGCTCAGAGGCTAGAGGCTAGAAGTGAGAAAAAATTTGTGGCGTGGGTTGCGAATCACTTGCCGTACCAACACAGCCGGGTGCCTTCGCCGTCAATACCTTCCAGAGTCGATCAGGCAACATCACTTCGATACATTGGACAACAATCCTTGGCTGCCAACTCCTACCCTTCGAAATCACTGACCAAGCCAGTGCCACCCAATTCGGGTTTTACAACTTGTCGCTTACAACTCAGGCCTTACATCTGCATGGCAAAGATGGCTAACCCAATCACTGCAGCTATAACACTGACCACTAGCACCGCTCCGCTGGCAATGTCAAGCGCTCGACCCACATGTTCATTTTCTTCTTGGCATACGCCTTTGGCCAACGATTCTAGCGCGCTGTTCATCAACTCTAGCGACAGCACCAATCCAATACACAGCCCCAGCACACACCATTGCCAAAGCTCGCACCGCAGTACAACCGCAATAACCAATGTTGCTGCTGCCAGGCTCAGATGAACCACAAAGCTGCTTTGTCCCACGATCCCTTGCCAGACACCGCGCAGTGCGTTCGCAAATTTGCTGACCCAATGTGCATTCAAGGTTTGGTTCGCCTGAGGTTCACCCTTAAAACTCAGCCGAGCCGGGAGTTCTGGGGAATGGAATGCAATCGCGGATATTGGTCATCCCTGTAACCCACTGCACCACTCGTTCAAATCCCAATCCGAATCCAGCATGCGGGACGCTGCCGAACTTGCGAAGGTCGATGTACCACCAATACTCTTCTTCGGGGAGATTCATCTCGCGCAACCGCGCGAGCAGCATATCGAGTCGTTCTTCGCGCTGGCTGCCACCTACGATTTCGCCAACTTGGGGAACCAACACGTCCATAGCGGCGACGGTCTTTCCATCGTCGTTGGAACGCATATAAAACGGCTTGATCGACTTCGGATAGTTGTAAAGAATCAACGGCCCCTGGATGTGTTTTTCGGTCAGATAGCGTTCGTGTTCCGCTTGCAGATCGGCCCCCCAAGTCACTGGGTATTCAAATGTTTCCCCCGATTTCTGAAGCACCTCGACTGCGTCGGTATAGGTCATGTGTTCAAATGGTTTGTCGACCACCATCTGCAATGCGGAGAGCAATCCTGGCTGCACGCGTTCTTCGAAAAACGCCATGTCGTCGCCACATTGGCTGAGCGTATCGCGCAACAATCGCTTGATAAACTTTTCCGCCAAGTCCATGTCGTCGGCCAGTTCAAAGAACGCAGCCTCGGGCTCGATCATCCAGAACTCAGCCAAGTGTCGGCTAGTGTTGCTGTTCTCCGCGCGAAACGTTGGTCCAAAGGTGTAACAGCGGCCCAGCGCAGTCGCATAAATTTCAGCTTCCAATTGCCCCGACACGGTCAAATAAGTCGGCTTGCCGAAAAAGTCGCGCGAGTGATCAACTTTGCCATCTTTTAACGGCAGCTTATCCAGCGGCAATGTCGTCACGCGAAACATTTGCCCCGCCCCCTCGCAATCGCTGGCGGTGATGATTGGCGTATTAACGTAATAAAAACCTTCCTCCTGAAAGAACTGATGTACGCTAAACGCCAGGCGATTGCGCACCCGAGTCAACGCGCCAAACGAATTGGTACGTGGTCGCAAGTGGGCCCACTCGCGGAGCTTTTCAAAGGAATGACGCTTCTTTTGCAACGGATAATCGCTGGGAGCATCGCCGATCAGTCGCACTGACGTGGCAGACAGCTCTGTTGCCTGTCCCTCTCCCTGACTGGCCTGAAGCGTTCCGCTGGCCACGATGGAACTGCCGACCGAGAGCGAACTGATGACCGATTCGTAGTTGTCGAGAGTCGCGTCGGCGATGATCTGCAAGTTGCCGAAACAACTCCCATCATTAATTTCAATGAAGCTGAACCCACCCTTGCTATCGCGTCGTGTGCGGACCCAACCTCGCACCTCTGCCGCTTGTCCCACACTCGCGGCACTGCGCGCTGCGCTGACCGAAATCCATTTTGCCGAAGCAGGTGACATATTTAGTTTCCAACCTCAGCCAAAAAGCGTTCGGCGTCGAGCGCGGCCATGCATCCCGTTCCGGCTGACGTAATCGCTTGGCGATAGTAGTCGTCGGCGACATCCCCGGCCGCAAACACGCCGGGGACACTCGTCTTGGTACGAAAGGCTTCGGTCCAGCGGAGATAGCCCGTGGAGTTCATTTCCAGTTTGCCGTTGAGGAAACCGGTGTTCGGCGTATGGCCGATGGCCACAAACATGCCGCTGACTGGCAACTCGCGCAAACTTCCATCGACCGTATCCTTTAGTCGCAGCCCAGTAACTTGTTTGTCATCTCCCAGCACTTCCTCGACGACGCTATTCCAGACCAATTCGATGTTGGGATGGTTCCTAGCGCGATCCTGCATGACCGGGGAAGCCCGCAGGGCATCGCGGCGATGGATGATATAAATGGTTTGCGCTCCATCCAAGTTTGCTAGGTAGGTCGCTTCTTCGACGGCAGTGTCCCCACCACCGATCACCGCGAGCGGCTTGCGACGGTAGACGGGGAGCGCGCCATCGCAGACCGCGCAAGCGCTAACACCGCGATTCTTATATTTCTCTTCGGATTCCAACCCCAAGTAGTTGGCACGTGCCCCAGTCGCGATGATCACGGTCCGCGCTTGGATCGGCTCACCACTGGCCGGAATAACAGTCAATGTCTTGTTGGAAAAGTCGACGTCCACGATATCATCGCCGACAACTCGCGTGCCAAAGTTGAGCGCCTGTTGCTTCATCAACTCCATTAACTCGACTCCCTGCACGGCATAGTACGGCTGGCCATCTTTTTCATGCCCCTTGGGAGCCGGAGGCAAATTGTAGTGCCGGTCCTGATCCACGGCGCTTTCTACGAATGCTCGAATATTCCCAGCCGGAAAGCCCGCATAGTTTTCCACTTCGGTGGTGAATGCCAATTGTCCGAGCGGAATCATCTCTGGTTTGGCAGTCCCTTCGAAAAGCAGCGGTCTCAGGTTGGCTCGGGCCGCGTAGATAGCCGCCGACCAACCTGCCGGTCCACTACCAATGATTACCGTTCGTTCAATCTCGCTCATTGTGTCGTGGTTTCCTGTTAGATTTTGAAGATGAATTGCGATTGTGGGAACACTAATGGCTGCTACCAGGGCCCCAGATTATAGGCAGACTTTAGAGCGTTTCCCAGGTGACTACGTCCTAGGACCTGGGGGTTTACCAATGGAATTATCGTGCCCTGTCGAATCTGGGTGGCACTGGCTCAGCCAGTGAAGTTCGAAGTGGTTGGCTTTCCCTATCAATCCGTTCGCCAATGCTTCGAAGTAACCGAATCAAACACTACTAACAATCGTTCCAATACCTCGGATCTGGGTGGCACTGGCTCAGCCAGTGAAGTTCGAAGTGGTTCGCTTTCCCTATCAATCCGTTTGCCAATGCTTCGAAGTAACCGAATCAAACACTACTAACGATCGTTCCAATACCCAGTGTTTCTCTTGCTCTCCCCGACTCCCACTCTCTAGCAGATGTCCAGATTGTGTCAACTTGCGCACTTCGAAGGCTTGGCAAGACAACTGGTGCTGGGAACCACCATGCTTCGAAACCACTGGCCATGCCAGTGCCACCCAATGCTCCAGCCCCCCAATTTCTCAACAGTCGACCCATTGGCCCAGTTCGGCGGAGCGCTGCAAACACTGACAAATATGAATTGCATCGCGAGCCATTACGCCATCGAGTCTTGGTTCGATGCGTCCACTGCGAATCGACGCCACGCAATCGTCGATTTCCGCCGCGAAGGCAGTCACTTCATCCCCCTCGGGCAACTCGGGTGCGATCGCTTGGCCATCTTGCCCGAGTACTTTCAATGGCAAAATGTCAACGCCATCGGTTAAAGCTGAGAGTTCAAACTGCATCGACGCTTTCTCAAACTGGATATCAAAGCCATGGCAGAAGGGGCGAGCCGTTTGATCCGTCACACCACTCGACGTTCCCACCATCACCCCCGGTTCGTGAAACTCCATCAGCGAATAGCAATACTTGACCACTCCGTCTCGCATTTGCGCCGAGCAGATCACTCGACGCGGCATACCGAACAGGAGTCGCACGAAATGCGTATCGTGCACATGCAGATCGATCAGTGGCCCACCCACTTTTCGCGCTTGGTAGAAGTCGGGAATCCAGTCGGGTGGCGAAATCGCTCGTTTGAAATGCCCATGCAGCGGCTTGCCGTAGGTCCCCGCTTGGGCCGCCTGGTAAGCGAATTGAAACTGTCCCATGTAGGGAAGTACTTGTGCCACCAACACTTGCCGCGAGTACTTATCGGCCATCGACAGAATGCGATCGCAATCAGCGGTGTTTAAGCCCAAGGGCTTTTCACAGAGCACGTGTTTACCTGCTTGCAACGCTAAACACGCGGCATCGACGTGCAGATGCGGTGGGAGGCAGATATCCACCAAGTCGACATCGGGATCCTCGACAATCTGCTCGAGTGTTTGGTAAACTTTAACTCCATCTAGAGAAATCTGCTCACCGGGTGGTCCAAAGTTGCCGCGAATGCTCGTCCAATCACCAGCTCGCTTTTGTGGATCGCGTGAGCAGAAGGCGTGCAGCGACGCTTGCGAAGAGCGCTGGTAGGCCAAATAGTGAATCCACCCCATGAAGCCCACACCAGCAATCGCAGCCTTTAGCATCGTCTTAGAACCATATTGAGAGGTAGTTGTTAGTAGTAGCAGCAGCGCGTCGAGCTCATATGCCCAGTGGAATTCTTGACTCCGCCGCTGTCCATCTAAGCATCGAGCGGGAAACCACGGTCGTAGCAACGTTCGCCAGAACGTCGACTCCCTACCGTCTGGCGACGGCAGCTACGTTTATGATCTGACACTTATTCCCCTAACGATGCTAAAAGTACAAAGTATACCGTACCGTGTGACCTCTTACTCCCCCGCCGCGCTGCTCGACGTAGTAAACCGAAAAATTCAATTGATGGAAAATCGATGCACTTAACAATCCAACCCCGACTCAACACAGCGTTACTACTGCTGCCACTGCTCTTCGTTCCACTCGGCTGTGATTCAGCGGTCAATAGGCAGCGACAGGTCGCAATGGAAGCAGAACGATCTGCCCAGCAAGCCGCGGATAGTCAAGCAGCTATTCGAAGGGATGAGCTCGCCGAGAAGGCCGCCGATGCTCTGATATTAGCAGGTGCGAAGCTCGAACGGTCGACGACCAACGTTGTCACCAGTGTTGACCTGCGCGGCATCGAAGTCATTGACCCACACGCGGCACAGCTAAGTCAACTGCCGCGACTAGAAAAGCTGAGCTTGGATCAGTCCGCAATGACCATCGGCGGATGGACGGCGCTCGGAAAGCTGTCGGGCCTGTCGCAGCTCGACCTGCGAGATTGCCCCGTAGACAACGAACAGCTCACCGCTGCGCTAGGTGGCATGCCCAAGCTAAAGGCACTTCGCCTGAGCGGTAAGAGTGGACGGACAAGTGTCGATGACTCAGGCATGATTGCCATTGCCAGGTGCCTGGAATTGAAGGCGCTGGCTATCGACGATTTGTGGGTCAGCACCGCCGGGATCGAGCACTTGTCCGCCAACAAAAAGCTGGCCGAGTTTTATGCTGGTGGCACGATGATCGATGAGGAAGCGGCACTCACACTGGCCAAACTCCCCGCTCTTCGCAAGCTGCGATTGTCGCGGACCGGCATCGGCTCTGTCGCTCTGGAAACGCTCACTGCGCTCCCTCTGGAAGATCTCGACATTAGCGAAGCAAGTGGAGTTGACGATGAGTGCTTGGCGTCTGTTGGCAAAATGAAATCGCTCAAACGATTGAATCTGTGGCGCGATACGGTCAGTGACGATGGTGCTGTGCATCTGGCTGGACTGACGAATCTCGAGTGGTTGAACCTAGACAACACGCACATCAGCGACGCTAGCCTCCCGCACTTGTCTGGACTCAGCAAGCTCACTTTTCTACATCTTGGATCGACCGGAGTGACCGACGCCGGGATGCCCGACTTGGTATCGCTCAAGTCGCTGAAGGACTTGAAAGTCACCCGCACTTCCGTTACCGAAGCTGGAGTAGCGGTAGTGCAACAAGCCATCCCTGGGATCGAAGTGCAGTTGAAATACATCGAAGGGGAATAGTCGCGCACATTCGTAGCTACGTTCGCCAGAACGTCAACTCCCTGCGGTCTGACGACCGCAACTACGACGCCTAGCCGCTCGCACTCAATTCGAAGCTTCCACCGAAACCGAACTATGCCGCTCCCCGCGATCACCCATCCCGATTTTTCCCGTGGCACCGACGGGCTACTCCCAGCCATCGCGCAAGATGCCGAGACGGGTCAAGTGCTAATGTTGGCTTGGATGAACGCTGAAGCCTGGGGCGAAACCCTAGCGACCGGTCGCGCTGTTTACTACAGTCGCAGTCGCCAGCGCCTTTGGCGCAAGGGGGAAGAGAGCGGACATTTTCAAGTGCTAGTCGAAGCACGCGTCGACTGCGACGCCGACACCATCTTGCTGAGCGTCAAACAAACCGGTGCCGCTTGCCATGAGGGCTACGCCAGTTGCTTTTTCCGGCGCTGGGAGCAGGCTGCTAAGAGCTTTGAGATATGTGAGCCGCAGTTGAAACGCCCTGAAGAGATCTATTCAAAGTAGGGTCCAGAAAAAGGTGTCCGACACCAAAAGCCCGCACGGCCCTGCGTGTGCTTCGCACTTTTGGTGTCGGACACCTTTTCCCGGCACTTTTGGTGTCGGACACCTTTTCCCGCCCCCAGCGCGGTGCTCGCTCCGAGCCTACTGAGGAGGAGTCAATTCCTTTAAGGTTTGGGCAACGTCCCATATCAACACAGGGCCACCACGATCAACCGTCGCGATGAACTGGCCGTTGAGAGAAGCGCCCCAGTAGTTGCCGCGCATTTGATGTGGATAAAAGGTGCCCAGGGATTTCGATTGTGCCAAGTCGTAAAATTCAATGACAGGCATGTTTGTTTTGGCATCGACGTAATACATGGCGGTCAAGCCGCTGTCATTGATCGATTTTACGTACAGCGTTTCAGTATTCGCCTTGGTCTCAATTTGTACGTTGGTTGGCTCGCCGTTTAAATTGTAAACATAAACTTTCGGCGCCACGGCAATTAGCAGCTTGCTCGAATCAGCTGTAAATGCCAGCGAATCCATTTCCACTTTATCGCCATCGGGACCTTTGAATTCGTGCAGAATTTTTCCGTCGCGGACGTTACCGATCACGATTTTGCTCATGACATCAGCCACTGCAAACAACTCTCGATTCGGGCTCAATGTGAAAATATCCACGGCACCAACGACGTCCACCATCGGCCCGTTAGTGTCCTGAGGAAACTTGATGCTGTCGGCACTGCGCAATAACATCTCTTTTGTTCGAGAATTCCACACTCGCAGCCGCAGCACGTCGTCGACACTGCTGGTTACAATCGTCTCGTTGTCGCTGCCGAAACCAATGCCGGTAGGCCTGGCTCCATGAGCCAGTTCTTCGTAAATCAATTTCATCGACGGAACTTCGAGGATTCTCAGGCTTCCGTCCTGGTCACCAAGGGCCACCCTTTTTGAGTCGGGCGAGAAGGCAATGGATGTGTAGCCCCAGTGATTCTTGCTGTCCGGTTTCTTTTCCGACACGCGTTCGTCCAGCATGCCTGCGACTTTCCAAGTGCTCGTATCGATTAGCTCGGCCCCCACTGCTATCCACTGTCCGTCTGGGCTAAACTCGACCGCAACGTTGCCATCTATGGTTGCAACTGGGTCTTTTGTCTTCTCAAACTTTTGCGTCTGAGCTGATTTATTGCTGCTGGTGTTGCAACCGATTAACAAGCAGACCATGGTGACTAACAAGCGTTTGCAAAACATTGGCGACCTCGTGAAAGTAAAAAATAAGAGCGTACCCCAAACGGGCAGACCTCAAGAAGCAGGAGTGAATCAGATATCGTAGCGGAACTCGCCAAGAGTTTCGAAGGCCAGTTAATTTCTGTGCAGTGGAACTTGCCACAATTCTCGGTTAGTTCGTGCACTATAGAAAAACGTTTAGTCCCGACATTCTTAGCGAATTCCGTAACTTTTTCAACTGAAGCAACTTAGCAGACGCACCAACAGTCCTAGCTTGAAGCCCGTCCTGTGCCGAGTTCAAGACTCGCCCTGCTGGGGCACAACACGGGAAAACCTGACGCACCCCAGATTTCGACCAGGAACCCTCTATGTAATTAGGGGAAACTTTAGGTGACTATTGACTTTACGAGACGTTCGACCTACATTACGTGGCTATAAAGAGTCATTCCGTTCCGTAAGTCAATTTGATTAGTTTGGGAATGACCAGTGTTTTAGTCAACCCTTTTTTGAGGAGATACTCATGAGGCGCAATGGTTTCTGGCTTCGACCGGCGTTTACGCTAGTCGAACTTCTGGTGGTAATTGCAATTATCGGAATTCTGGTAGGTTTGTTGTTGCCTGCCGTTCAGGCGGCGCGCGAAGCAGCGCGACGCATGCAGTGCTCGAACAATGTTAAGCAGCTTGGGTTGTCCTTTCATAACTATCACGACACCTTCCGGAACTTTCCAATCAATTTTGCTGATCGCAACCGAGCGGGGCTAGGTGCCGGTGGGCCTGCGATTTCGGATACGGGCAAGAGCTGGATGCAAATGATTCTCCCGTTCATTGAACAAGGCAATTTATTCAATCAAATCGACTTCTCTGTTGGGCTTCGATTGACAGGTGGACTTGTTGGTCCAACAGCAAATATTCAGAGGAATCGAGATGTGGCCGCAACAGTGCTTTCGAGTTATCTTTGCCCATCGGATGGTCAGCATCAGAACGGAAGGCTTAACCGTCGATCAGATAGCCCGCCGGGCCTCAATACATTTGCGGTTACCAATTACAAAGCCGTTGCTGGTCGAAATTGGGGAAACGGGTTATTCGATCATCCCAATACTCTTGGGGGAAGAAATGGTGGCAACAAAAATGGATTGAACGCAGGCAACGGGATTCTTTGCTCAAACCAAGTGAACACGAATCCTATCACTCGTATGGCAGACTTGAGCGATGGGACATCGAATACGCTCATTATCGGTGAGGCATTGCCCGTGTTTTCGCAGTGGAACTGGTGGTACAACCCAAATGCTGTTACTGCAACCTGCGCTATTCCACTAAACTTTTCTTTGCGTCGGCCGCTCGTGGCGCCGCTTTCCACATGCGGATTACCTGCCGGTGATTACTCTCGATTAGCGGATTGCGATTGGCCAAACAACTATAGCTTGAACAGTCGGCACACGGGTGGTGGAAACTTCGGCCTGGGTGATGGTAGCGTCCGATTTGTAAGTGACAGTGTCGACACTGAAACTTACCGTAGTTATGCTTCTATAAGCTCGGGTGAAGTTGCTAATTTGGGAGAATAATTCTTCCTAGCCACTTTTGAGAATCAGGCCCCTCCGCAAAACCAAAATTAGGTTGCGGTTGGGATGAAAAGTGTTCGCGGTTTCCTAATGACGATGCTTGAGGGTCGCTTCAAGCATCGTCGCGTTCTTTACCACACGCAAATCGGTTGAGTTCGGATATTTGGTCAGGCATCTGTATCTAGGAGTTCAAGTCTTGTTGTTTCAACGAGTAGTTTCGTTTTGTGTAATAGCCCTTGTTTCCAGTGCCCTGATTGGATGCGGAGATGATGGGCCGCGAATTGTCCCAGTGAACGGTGTAGTAACCTTCAAGGGTAAGCCTATTGGACAAATCAACGTCATGTTTGTGCCAGCTGATGGACAGGGGCGAATCGCGGAAGGGACGAGCGATGGAAGCGGCAAATTCTCACTTCAAACTGAAAGGCCTGGCGATGGAGCGATGATGGGTGAATACAAGGTGTCGTTCAAATTCTTGTCCGAGAGCGTCCCGGACATGCCTGGATTTGCAGGTGGTGCTAAACCGGAACCTTCGCCCATTCCTCTGAAATACGGCGACGAAAACAAATCTGGGTTCACTGCGAAGGTTGAAGCCTCAAACGAAGAATTTAAGTTTGACTTAAAATGATGTCGTACAGATTCGACCCGCATGGTTGCGAACCGCCAGAGCGGAATTCATCAAGAGTTTGCCAATAAAAACCCTCTTTCGTTCAACGTCAAGCCATAATTGCCGGAGTTGGGCTGCGAGTGATGCCAGGAAGTGATTAGCGGCTGGCACACGACAATGGCTGGGTCCAGGAAAAGGTGTCCGACACCAAAAGCCGGCCCGGTCCTTCGCGTGCTTCGCACTTTTGGTGTCGGACACCTTTTCCCGACACCCGGTGAAAAGCGACAGAAGAAATCTGCTTGGCATCGTTCGGGAAATAACTGTCGTAGCTACGTTCGCCAGAACGTCGATCCCCTGCGGTCTGACGTCCACTACCACCAAATTGAGAATGGACCAACCTACCGGTCGAAGGGAACGTTCGCTGCCCCATATTGTCGGCCTAAACTTGGTGCATTATCTTTTTGCCGCACATTTTTTTGTCGACCGACGGCCTGCTGGTGCAATGGAATCTTCTCATTGCCTAACTATTTCGCATCTACTTCCGGATACGGTTTTGCATGCACGAAATCAATCGTGCTGGCCAATTTCAGAACTCAAGATGATCCCCGTATCGCATGGAACTACGAAAACCGCCCCAAAGCCAATGTCACGTTCTGGCCGCCGAAGCCGAAAGAATTGTTGAGGGCGACGTTCACCTTGGCTTCACGCGCTTGATTGGGAACGTAGTCGAGATCGCACAACGGATCGGGGTTTTCTAGATTGATCGTGGGGGGAATGACGCCGTGCTCGATGGCCAGCAAGCAAACGATCATCTCGGTCACACCCGCCGCAGCAATCAAATGCCCCATCATGCTCTTAGTGCTCGACACGGGAACCTTTGGCGCGCGATGGCCAAAGACCGACTTGCAGGCCACCGTTTCAACTTTGTCGTTGACCGTCGTACTTGTTCCATGCGCGTTGACATATCCCACGTCGTCGGGCGATAGTCCTGCATCTTTTAGCGACGCGTTCATGCAACCAATTGCACCGCGTCCCTCCGGATGAATGTCGGTGATGCGATAGGCGTCTGCAGTGCAGCCATAGCCCAGCACTTCACCGTAGATCTTCGCGCCGCGACGTTTGGCATGTTCCAGCTCTTCCAAAATCACGACTGATGAGCCTTCGCCCAAGACAAACCCGTCGCGCAGGCGATCAAAGGGACGTGATGCTCCAGTTGGATTGTCATTGTTGGTCGATAGGGCTGTGAGCAAACTAAAGCCCGTCAGACCGAACGGGTGAATCATGCTGTGCGCGCCCCCGGCGATCATAGCATCGACGCGACCGGCGCGAATCAATTCCGTCGCTTCACCCACCGCTTGGCTACTGGCCGCGCAAGCAGTTAAACAATTCAGGTTAGGCCCCTGCACGTCAAAGATACTGGCCACGTGCGCCGAAGGCATGCTCGGCTCTTGCTCCAATTCCAATTCAGGGTCGAGGATCTCCAAACCCTTCTTCATGAAGGCGTCGAGGTCAAAGCTGCCATCATCCTTGGCCGCCACGGCGACCATCTGAGTGAAATTGAAAAAGTCTTGATTCCCTTCGCCAGCGCCGAAGTAGACACCGATGCGAGTTCGATCGACAATCGCATCGAGTATCCCCGAGTCGTTCATGGCTTGGTGGGCCGCACCTGCGGCAAAGCGCGCATGACGCCCGCGTTTGGCCCACACCTTGGGGTCTTCGCCACATTGCGAGATATCCCAGTCGCGAATCTCGGCCGCAATTTTTGTGGGGTAATTGCTAGCATCGAAGATCGAGATGTTCCCCACGCCACTTTGCCCCGCCACCAGCGCGTTCCACACGGTGCTGACTTCGGTCCCTAGCGGATTGATCATTCCTAGTCCCGTGACGACAACCCTACGACGCATGCTCAGGCAGCTCCCATCCCACTTAGTTCAATCAAGGCGTAAAACGAGTGAAGATCTTACCTGAACCGCTCGCTTACCGGTAGCCTAGTGGGTTGTCGCAATACCAGCTCGACGCGCCAGCGAGTGTGTCGAGCTGATATCACGACGGACCTCTGCCGTTGATCTAGTGCTTCGTCCAGATTAAAAAGTGGCGTTGGCAGCGCTCAGAGTAGAACGATTGTCCCAATCGTTTCTCAAGCGATTGGGACAATCGCTCTACTCTCCCAACCCCAAAATTAAAGTTAGACAAAGCACTAGGACTCTTTCAGCGCACGAACGGCTTCGCGTGCCCGATTGAGAAAATCGGTTTTGGGCTCACCAGCCTCTAACCAAATGGGGGCTCCCACGGTAATACTACTGAGCAGAGGGACCGGCATGTACTCACCTCGTGGGAGAATACGGTTGAGATTCTCCATGTAGACCGGCACCAACTCGAGATCCGGGCGCTTCTTTGCCAGATAGTAAATGCCACTCTTGAATTCCCCCATTGTACCGTCGTCGGCGCGTCCACCTTCAGGGAAGACGATCAACGAGTAAATATCCTCGATCTCGCGAATCATGAGGTCGACGGGGCTCTGATGGACTTTGATTTCCTTGCGGTCGATCAGCATGGCGTTGAACGAACGCGCCAGGAACCGCTTCCAAGGGGTTTTTCCCCAATAGTCCTTGGCTGCCACGGGTCGCGTCAGATTCCGAATCTCCGTCGGAAGCGCAGACCACAGCACAACCGCATCCAGGTGACTGGTGTGATTGGCAAAATAAATCCGCTGGCAAGTATCAGGCTGGCAGTCGACCCAACGCACCGTGTAACCACTGAAGAAACGCGCCAGGGCAATGATCACATTGCCTGTCAGCCGATGCCGCCAGTCTTGATCGGGAACTAAGGTCCGAGATCGCATTTCAGTTCTTCGTGGATCAATCGCGGCAGCCACGGTCGTTAGTGCTCAAGTATACAGGTTTACGCTACGCAGAAAAAGCTGCGGAGCTATTCTAGTTGTAAACGGTCTATGCAATAATTGCTAGCGCGTATTGTCGCTGTCCGCTCCGCCGATCAGTGCTTTTGACGTAGTTTTTGCACACACCCTCTCGGTAACTTCAACCCATTGGGGGATTCCACAACGACTGATCGCAACTACGACTGATCGGCGGAGCGATCAGCGACTTTCACACTAATGGTTACAATACCGCTTCACCACAGGACCCCGCTTGATGGACAATTCGCTCACGCCGGTACACCTCGCCATCGACCTCGGTGCCTCCAGCGGACGAGTGCTCGCCGGACGAGTGCTCGAGGATTCAATTGAGCTGGAAGAACTCCATCGCTTTTCTAATGGTGGAGTGCGCCTAGGAAAACGCTTGGTGTGGGATCTACTCGGACAATGGGAACATGTCTGTGAGGGTCTGCGACGTGGGGCAAGCCGTTTTGGGAGTCGCATTCGCAGCGTCGGTGCGGATACTTGGGGAGTCGACTACGTGCTGCTCGATCGCCAAGACGATATGGTGGGCTCCTGTTTTCACTATCGCGACACTCGCACTCAAGGAATGCTCGACCAAGCGTTTGGTCGGATCAGCCGCACCGAGATTTTTGAAGCCACTGGCCTACAGTTCATGGAGCTGAACACCGCCTACCAGCTGTTCGCCATGCGGCTCGAAGGTTCACCGCTGCTGGACATCGCAGAACGATTTTTGATGGTCCCCGACTTCTTGCACTGGCAATTGACCGGCGAAAAAATAAACGAGTTCACGAACGCCTCCACGACGCAACTGTTGGACGCCGAGACTGGAGATTGGAGCAGCCATGTGCTCAGGGCGCTGGAGATTCCCAAATCACTCTTTGCCACCCCCGTGCAACCAGGCTTGTCGCTGGGACCACTCCTGCCCCATGTTCGACATGAAACTCAATTGCACGCCGAGGTCGAAGTCATCCTCCCCGCCACGCACGACACCGGCTCCGCTGTACTGGCCGTCCCCGCAGACTCATTTGCACAAGACAAACCCGATTGGTGCTATATCAGTTGCGGCACATGGTCGCTGCTCGGTGCCGAATTGGCTCGTCCCGTTCTTACCGAAGCTTGTCAGCTCTACAACTTCACCAACGAAGGAGGGGTGCACGGCAGCGTGCGATTGCTGAAGAACATAGCGGGTCTGTGGATCGTACAGCAGTGCCGCGAGCAATGGAAACGTGAGGGGCGAGATTTGAGTTGGAGTGAACTACTGGCCATGGCTATCCAAGCTCCATCAATGGTCTCCGTCATCGATACCGACGCAACCCAGTTCGTTGCCCCAACGAATATGCCTGAAGCGATTCGCGAATTTTGCCGCACCACAGGCCAAGCGATACCCAGCTCGGAGGGAGAAATCGTCCGCTGCGCACTGGAGAGTTTAGTACTTCGCTATCGATTGACTCTCGGACTGCTCGAAGAAGTCGTCGGCCACGCCTTCAAGACGATTCATATGGTGGGGGGGGGAGTTCAAAATCGACTGCTATGTCAATTCACTGCTGACGCTTGCAATCGACTTGTGGTCGCTGGGCCAGTGGAAGCAACTGCATTAGGAAACGTAATGATGCAAGCGATCGGTAGCGGACTCTTGAGTTCAATTGACGAAGCACGCGCCCTGATTCGTTCCGCCAAAGACATCACGCGCTACGAGCCCAACCCCTCAGAGAAATGGGACGCAGGACTGTCGAAGTTGAAGCAGTTGCAAATACGCTAAGTGAGTATGGGCTGTTGGATTGGGTGGCACTGGCATGGCCAGTGGTGATCGAAGCGCTGCACCTGGATTTACCAATTCAGGTCCCAACGCATCGAAGTAACCGAAGCTGCCTTAGCGAGGGGACGTTCCAACACCAGTCCCTGTCGGTGGGTGGTCAAGTGTTCTACGAATCACCTCCTTGCTAAGATCTGCCCGACGGAGACCACTCGCATCGCAAGCTTTCCGGGGAGTGTTAACTCTCGCACTTCGAAGTGTTTGTACGTGAGGTGTGGTTTGCAACTCACTTATTTCGACTTCACTGGCTATGCCAGTGCCACCCAACAAATCCAGAAGATTACGGCGTCTGTCGCCAGGCCCATGAAAACAAATTGCGTGCGTCAATGTAGCGCGCGTCAGAACTACTGCACCCTAGGACAACGACTATTGTCTCTGATGTCGTTCCAAGGCTGCTAGTTGGAAGTTTTCCCACGGCGATTAGACAGGCACCGGCGGCCTCGGTGGTACCAGTCTTCATGCCCACAAATCCATCTTGCGACAACAGCCGATTGGTGTTCTCCCAAAGTAGATTGCGAGTGTAACCGTCGACGCTACGGACTTGCACTCCGTGTCCGCGACACTGAACAATCTGACGCAGCTTAGGATAGCGCAGTGCCGCCAAGGTGAGTCGGGCCAGGTCGCTTGCAGAACTGTAGTGCTCTGCATCTGACAAACCATTGGCGTTCATAAAATGCGAATCGTTCATCCCCAAAGCTTTCGCGCGGGCATTCATAGCAGCCACAAACTGCTCACCAGCAGCTAGTGCGTTGTCAGGCTTCGCGTCGATACTGGTATGGGTGTCCACCAACCGATCACCGAAATGTTCAGCTAGCGCTACCGCCGCGTCGTTGCCCGAGGGGAGCAGCAATCCATACAGCAGTTCCCCGACGGAGAGCTGCTCACCGGCGCGGACTCCAGAGGTCGAGCCGATAGTCTCGTCTGCGCCCGTTGAAAAGGTGACCACTTCCTCCATTACCTGTGGATCATCCATCGCCAATTCCATCACCAAGAGTGCCGTCATTACTTTCGTAGTACTGGCCATTGGCAAGCGCTCACCGCTACGCGCTTCGCCAATCAACTGGCCTGATTCTACATTCATTATGGCCCACGCCTTGGCACTTACTTCCGGTGTAGCGAGTGGATTGAGCGCTGCTGTTCGAGTAAACTCGCGCGAGTTGATCACTTGCGGTGCGGGAACTGGCGCATCTTGCTCGATTAGCGGGCCCAGGGCTTGCCAGGTTTTCGCATCCACCATGCCACTGACATCGAGCTGACTTGCTTTTTGAAAACTCTTTACAGCGTCTTGAGTAGCAGGGCCAAAGTCACCATCGATACCCAGACCAGCATCGATTCTAAAGTTGAGCGTCCGCTGCAGTGATTCGACCAGATCGCCTACAGCACCGATGTGGAGCGTCCCGGTCGCACTGGCTGCAGCGATATTGTTTTCAGTTTGGCGCGATTCTGCACCCATACTCAGCAATAGCTCATCGTAGACAGCCAGCGTTAACCTACCGATCAGCACATGAGCTGCATTGTCATCGGACCAGCTTGTATCTTCATTCTTGTCCGTAAGTACACAGATAGCGAACTTGACGCCGTGTCCGCTAACAAGTCCCGCTGCAGTCCGCGAGCGATTGACCGAGCCGGTCTTATGTGCAATCTGACAATCCTTCGGCAAATCGCGTGGCAGTTTGGCAGTGTCGTCGCAAGTAAGCAAATGCGCGAGCATCTCTTGCGATGCTTCAAGCGAAATGAGTTGCCCGCGTTCGAGGCGCACCAACAACTCAGTCATGTCGTTGGCGGTAGTACTCCCCAAACCGTATTTCTCGCTGCGCTCAAGTGCCACCGACGTATCACGTCGAAAGACCTTGCTGTGCAGTTGCGTCTCCGGCATGCCCCACTCGGCCATTGTCTTGGCCGTGGACGCAACCCCGATGCGATCTACGACAAGATTCGTGGCAGTATTGTCGGAATAGCGGATCATCAAGCGAATGGCATCGCGAAGTGACAATCTCAAGCCAGGAGAAAAGTGGTCTGTCAGTATGCCAGAGCCGGGGACTTGATCCTCCGTAGTAAGCGTCACTAGATCATCCAGCGAAACAGATCCCACATGCGCTTGTCGATAGGCTTCGATCATCACCGGCAACTTAATCAGACTCGCCGTCGGCATCACTTGCTCACCGCGCAAGCTGCAACGCGCGACAACTTCATTAGCTGCGTCCATAACTTGTACACTCACCGCTACCTCACCTGCATGTGCATCGACAAGTGGCGTGAGTAGTTGCTGCAATCGCGCTTCAGTGACGGGTGTCTGCGCGACGAGTGCGTGAGTGGTCAGCATGCTGATCGACAACATGCAAACGATCAATCTGTGACGAATAGCGCGACTCGATCGAGTTGAAAACATGATACTCAAGATCGTGCTGTGACCGTTGAGAGAGCTTCCCATAGTTGATATGTTCCTATTCAAAGTTTCATACGAAACCCCAGCGATTTCATTGCTCAAAAGTTCCGTGTGGAACCCTTGGGTAAATTGAAACACATCAGAGAAGTTGATTCAACTCGGGCGCGATAACTTGAATCAAAGTTTTTAATTTGAGTCGAGTGGATTGATCACAAGTCCACTGAGTAGCTTCGGAAAGAAGTAAGTACTCTTGGCTGGCATGCGCTCGTTGTGAAGACTTACACGACGTATGTCATCGACAGTCGCAGGCATCACGAGCGCGGCAAGTTGATAGGTGTAATTCTCTTCGAGCTTGCCTTGCAGACCATCGACGACCTCTTGCACTAGATGCACGTAGGTCGGCTTGGCATGACCTTCCATCTTCAACAGCTTGTCGATGATTAGGCCATGTAGCATAGCCACACCGAGACCGCGCCAGTCGTCGCTTTGCTGCGGTGCTACTTCGCGCATCATGGCAGGTGTCGATGAGTTGGCCGTCACCAAAGTCCACTGCTGATCCTTGGGTGTGTAAAATCCGAAGGCACCTTGATCGTCGAGTTCTTCGATCTGCTTCCAAACTGCGTGAGCCGCTTCCGGTCCAGTTCCCATCGCCTCACAGTCGAAGCAGACGCTCAAACGCGCGCTCAGCTCTGCTCCATCCAATTCTTCAACTCCATGCAGCAAGCGATGGGTGGGCAGGACGATCAATCCGGGATCGTCCATGCTCATGACCATCGACAACACGAAGTTGGCGGGATGGTCCGATGGAAGTGTCCCTCCTGCCTCGTCGGCCAGTTCGTCGCGGTAGTTGCAGGCCGTCTCGTAACGATGATGACCATCGGCGACAAACATCGGTGCATCCTCGATCAATGCGGCCACCTGGGCTATCAGCGTATGGTCGGTGACGGGCCACAGGCGGTGGGTCACATCCAAGTGATCGACCGCTTCCAGAGCGGCTTTCCCGGCGACATGTGCCTCAAGTAGATTCTGAGCCGCGTTTGTTGAATCGGGATAGAGGCCAAAAATCTGGCTCATATTGGCTCGACAGGCCCGCGTAAGACGCAAGCGGTCGTCCTTCGCCTTGGCGTGCGTTTGTTCATGGGGGTAGATGTTACCCTCGCCAAACCGCACCAGTCGGACTCGAGACATAAATCCCCGCCGCGTGTAAGTCCGTCCTGCGTAGTCGAAAACTTGGTGATAAACATAAATCGCTGCGTCCGGTTCGTATTGCATTACGCCGTCGCGAACCCATTGCCGAAACAACGTCGCCGCTCGTTCATAGACCGCGTTGGGATCTGTTTCCCCCGCTTCCTTTTTGGTCAATTCCAATCGAATAAAGTTGTACTGACTGTTGTCATAGAGCTGTTTTTGCAGGGCACTGTCGACCACATCGTAGGGCGGAGCGATAACCTTACTGAGCGATCCAACCTGGGCCAAATTGTAGCGGAGACCACGAAAAGCAGATATTTTCGGCATGTTTAAGCGAATCTTCAATGTCGACGGGTTAGAGTGGGGGCAATTCAAGCTGCCCAGTTTAAGCCTTTGATGGCGATTGGCTAGCCAACATCGCATCCTGCAAACCGTCGGTATTTTTGTGGTGCCCAGGCTCTGCCGGTTGTTTCTTGGCTGACAAGGCGGAGCTTGGGCTGTGCGACAAATAGCAATTCAGCGAGTATTTTCGAATTCTAATTTCTTGTATTTTGTTCCGCTCGTGCTTCCGTCGGGTTCACCCCGGCGGAGCAACAACTGGCAGCTACACACGTCATAGGGAGCTTGTCTTGCTCTCCGTCCGATTTATTCGGGCGGAAGCAGCGAGTCTCTCAGGAAGTCGTTGCTTCCGCCCGAATAGATCGGACGGAGAGCGATACACAGCCGGATTGTAGTAGGTAGCCGCCAGTTGTCGCTCCGTTGGGGTAAACCCATCGGAAGCGGAACAAATCCCGCCTCAAAACAAAATTGCCAAACTGCTATTTGTCGCACAGCCCAGGCAGAGCCTGGGAACGAGGGTTTTCAGAACGGTCAGAACTTAAGGTTTTTGGCCCGAGCCAGTGCCAAGTCAAGCTGGCGATCCACTTGCTAGCGCGTCGAGCTGATATCGTGAAAAAGCAAGTTTAGCAAGTTTTGGCGTCATCCCGCAGGGGCACTAAGATCTTTCTCGTTTGCTTTCAAGTACCGCGCGGTAGCAGGCTTCCAGTGGCGCAGACCCTACTTTCGTTACAAACTATGGTGAAACTTACCCCTTTCGTTTCACTTGCGGAAAAGCCCTGGGGGCATTTGGCCAAGATAATTTATAGTTGCAGTACGTGGGGCGAGTCTCTCACAGCGACCAACTAGGCTCGCTCCACGTCTCTAAAACCACACTCACGAGCCAGACGTATGCCGCCAAAACACGACACGCCGCTCGCACCCGTCTGGCAACCCCGTTGTCATATATCTCAACTGGATGGAGTGCGCGGGCTGGCAATACTCATCGTCACCCTCTACCGTTTCTCGAAGGAAATCCCTACCGATAGCTGGCTAGGCAAAGCGCTGCACACCTCGTTTATGCTGGGGGACCGCGGAGTAGATCTGTTCTTCGTGCTGAGTGGGTTTCTGATCACCGGTATTCTAGTTGATTCTAAGGGGAGCCAGCACTACTTTAAGAACTTCCTGGCGCGGCGCAGTCTGCGTATCTTCCCGCTCTATTTCGTCGCTTTATTCCTGTTCTTAGTTGCGGCCAATTGGGTTCCAGCCTATCGCGGCATGTTTGCTTTGGCGGATACGAACCAGTTTTACTTGTGGACCTATCTCAGCAATTTCAAGATGAGCTACGATGGAGCATGGTGTTTCGGCTATCTCGATCACTTCTGGTCGCTGGCGGTCGAAGAGCATTTCTATCTAGTCTGGCCACTGGCCCTGTTCCTCTGTTCACGGGGCACCGCGCTGAAACTGGCGGCCCTGCTAGCAGTCGTCAGTGGTCTGTCCAGAATTATCTTTGCTGCCGTTAGTGACAATGGTTTGGCACCTCATGTCTTGACCCTATTCCGCTGCGATGCACTCTTGATCGGAGCGATGCTCGCCTTGCAAATTCGCAGCCCCCAAGGACTGGCTCCGCTACGCAAGTGGACCGTGGCTGTCTTTCCAGTTTGCTTGGCCATCGGACTAGCTGCGGAGATTCTTGACAAGCGAATCTTCACAATTACTCACACTCTGTGGCCATTGCTGTGGGCCTGTGTGTTGGTCTGGTTGTTGACGGGGAACCAGCAGCGTTGGTTGTCGAAGTTCTTCAATCTGTCTGGTTTGAGAAAACTGGGCGGGGTGAGCTATGCCATGTACGTCTTCCAAAGTCCCTTGATTCCGATCGTGGGCGCAACTTGTTCGGTCCCAATATTGGTTGAACTGACGGGCAACGCCATCGCGGCCAATTTGATCTACATCGCCATCATGTTCACCCTGTCCTATGCCGCCGCCCTGCTGAGCTGGCACCTACTCGAACAACATTGTTTAAAACTCAAGAAGTGGTTTCCAAATCATCCCACAACCAGTAAGCCAGAGCCCGTAACCACGCCGCGCGGCACACTGGTCTTGGCAGCCAGCGGGACCTAGGGCGTTACCAATTGTGCTACAACCAGCGCCAATATCAGCTCGACGCGCCAGCGAGTGGGTTCCGTGTTAAGTAGGTATGCGGATCGCGTTATTCGAAAATAGCTAACCACTGTCGACCCACTCGCTGGCGCGTCGAGCTGATGCTGCGAATGAATGCGTTGCTGGGAGCCGAGCTCACTTGGACTTGTCGATTTCAGCCTGCAGTTCGCGATACTGCCCGAGACAGTCCTCGATCGAAGTGCGCAGATTCTGAAGCTGAGTGGAGTTGATGGCTGAGGCTTCCAGTACCGGGCGCAGACCGTCATACAGCAATTGAAATTGACTGCGAACTAGATCGGTCATCACCCTGGGAACCGAGTGCTGCACGAGCACCTTTTGCTCGGGTAACTCTCGTTCGGAAGTCTCTCGAGCTGAATTTTCAAGACGTTGCGAACTGGCTGCAATCGCTTGACTAACTTGTCCTCCCAACGCGGACATAGCCGAACTGAGATGTTCCAATCCTTCCTGCACCGCCGCTACTTGTTGTCCCGTTTGATCGACAGCCACGGCCTGGGCCAACGTCCGCCTGATCGACTCCAGTCCATCGCGCAGACCTGCTAGTGTCCGTAACACTTTAGCTGCGTTATCCTCGCCATCAATTCCTTGCATGCGGACACTTTCAACAAACGCATACTTGATGTTGTCCCACCGCTCACTCTCCTCCTTGGTCAGTGTGCCGAGTAGTTCCTTGAACTTCAGTAGGTTCGATTCACCATCACGCGTCAACGTCTGCGCATCTTGTTCGTAGTTCGATAGAATCAGACTTTGCAATTCTTGTTCATTCATCACCGGCACCACGCGCTCGGCGATGCGATTCATATTGCGATAGCTCCCTTGCAATTTGAAGGGTGGTTCGGTCCGATATGCGTCAACTTGGGCGGCGCTGCGAATATAGTTGCGATTGACCCGCAACACCACATCGCGGACCTTCAGCAGCTTCGCAATGACCGCCATGCATTCATTGATTTGATCCGGGGAGAGATTGCTTTCCAATTCAAGCCCCTCGATCGAGCCCAGTTCAGCCGCGCGCATCACAGCTCGTTGATCATGACTTGACGCTCGAGAAAGCGGTTGCAGATAACTACTGCTGGTCAAACAGTTTTCTAGATAACTCAGCTCGAAGGCCTCGCGCGACTGGCCAATGATTTCCCCCAAGTTGTAGACATCGGCACGATTGGAGAGCATGTCGGGAATCTGGAAGCGATCACCACTTTCGGTATACGGATTCCCCGCCATGACCACGGCCACCTTGCGTCCCCGCAAGTCGTAGGTTTTTGGCTCGCCCTCCCAGACTCCTTCAATGCGCCGCGTGGCATCGCAGAGTGGAATGAATTTCTGCAACAACTCAGGCTGGCAATGTTGAATATCATCCAGATAGAGCATGACGTTGTCTCCCATCTCTAACGCCAGATTGATGCGTTTGACTTCCTCGCGGGCTGAGGCGTTGGTTGCCTCAGCGGGATCGAGCGAAGTGATAGCGTGCCCCAAGGCGGGACCATTGACTTTCACAAACACCAAACCCAAGCGATTGGCCATATACTCCATCAGCGTGGTCTTGCCATATCCGGGGGGACTGACCAAGAGCAACAGCCCCATGCGGTCGGAGCGTTTACCTTCACCCGCCGCCCCAATTTGCTTGGCCAAGTTGTCACCGATCAGCGGCAGATAGACTTCGTCAATAAGTCGATTGCGGACAAAACTGGTCAACACTTTGGCTTTAAACTCGGAGACTCGCAAGCTCTTCTCAGCTTGTTCCAACAGTCGATGTTTTGTGGTTCGTAACTCCTGGTAGCGCGGTACAACTTGCGCGCGATAGTTGTCGAGCCGTGAATGGAATTCGTGAAAGTTAAAATTCAAACCGGCTGATGCAATCCGTGGATGATCACCGGCTAAACCTTCCAATCGCTCTGCCACGTGGACTTCGGCTCCCACAGTAAATGTCTCATCACCACTGACCAAAAGCGACGCGATCTCGTGACGATAATTCCCAAGCGGATCGAGCCCCTCGGACGCTCCCTCACCAGTCCCCACACTGACACTACGCACGTATGCGTCTACAGCGTCCAAAGCCAAAGTCCAAGCTGCCAACGGGCGATCCAGATTTTCTTCGATCGTTTGTTGGAGAGCATGTCGCTCGGGCGGTGGGAGATGCTCCTTGAGTCGCAGCACGGTCTGACTGGACCGCGGGCTAGCCACGAACTGATCGTGGTCACGTATCTGTTCAAACAGAAATCCCGCCAGAGAGTCCAAACGCGGCTGGCCTTCTCCGCGAACTAAGCTCTGTCCGTGCTTGAGTAGCAACCGTCGCAGCCGAGCCGCATAAGCTTGGCTGGCGATCGCTTGCGGCAGCAGTTTAGCGAGCGTGCGATAGCCCTTGATCCAACGCGTTGCCGCATCGCGAGATTTTACTGGTACTAGCTTGCTCCATACAAACCATGCCAGACCGCGCACGGCGGGAGAATAATGCAGCACGCCCAATTTACGATCGACTTCAAGCAAACGACTTAATATCAGCTCGGCATCGCGATCGTGAACACCACGCGAATAGCCCTCGTCGTGTCGCGATTGCATGGCCGTGCGAATCTGCTCAATACGCACGTCATGTTCGAGCGAAAGGAAGCTGGCTGCCTTGGGTCGCAATTCATCATACAATGTGCTAGCCAGGAACTCAGCGCGATACAGGTCGGGCGATTCACTTGGCAATAACTGTTGCCACAGGTCACGCGACTTTTCTAAGGCAGCATCGCGTAGCGGCTGGTAAAATTGTGTCCCCGTCAAGTGGAGTTGCAAGTCACCCTCGCGAACCACGCAGGTCAACTCGAGCGGTTGTCGATTGACGCTAAATTGATGCCTCCCGAGCTTGATGGCTCCTTCGGCTCCAGTAAACAATTCGTTGCGATCTCGTAGCTGTCGCAGCGAATCATCGGAGATCGCTTTGAGCTTGCTGAGCACGTCATCCATTCGCACCGTATCGCCGAGCGCTTGCAATTGATCGGCAAGCTGACGCACTTTGTCGACCATCGGATCGGAGACCAAGTACGAACGAAGCTCTTCGGCATTCGACAATCGTAGAGCCCGTGAACTGATCCCTGCCAGAATCCGCGCTGCTGCCGCGGCCAATGACTCAGCCCGCCGCGCGCGAGCTTCGACCAAGTGCTGGCGTCGCGCTTCAAACGCTTCGTACAGCGACTCCCTCTTCTCCGTCAAACGCAACAACAGTTCATCGAACTCCGCGAAGCGACCTTCGAGCTCCTCCAATTGCAGCATGATCCGAGTGAGCGTATCGTCAACTTTCTCTGGAGTATCGGCCGTGTCAAGCGCGCCAGCTACGGCCTGGTCGAGCAGTTTTGTCTGGGACGCAAAATCAGCTTGCATTTCACCAGAGAGCAGATCGCGCACTCGGGCCTTGAGTCCTGAACGAACTCGATTGAGCTCGGCCAACAAGTCGCCGGTGCGATCGACAATGGCCGTCCGCTGTGTCAGATCGTCAATCTTGAGCTGCGACAAAGTCTCAATCAACAATTCGAGATCATGGCCGATCTTATTGAGGTTCTCTTGTTGAGCGCGACCATCGGCGGCCGTTGCAATTTCCGGGACACGAGTTTCTGCCTCGACGATTCGCTGGCGATACGGTTCGAGCGATTTAGGAGCTAGTAAAAACTGAACGCAGCGCAGCCCAAGTCGCTCGGCGGCCTCGGCCAGCTTGACTTCCAATTCGCTTACCGCCGCTTCGTCGATGTACCTTAACTCTCGCAAGCCGATTGTATGACCACGGGTCTGACGAATCGCCGCCAGCTTGTCGACAAAATCGGCTACCGAGTTAAAAGCAAAGCGTCCAATCGAGTTGAGGATTTCATTGGCGGTTTGTTGCGTCTGGCTCAGTTGCCGCTCGGTCTCACGACGAATACGAACGACTTTGTCAAACTCCTCGACTGCCGCTGTCGCGGCGTCGCGAATTTTCTCAAGCGGCTCAGACAGTTTTTGCGTTTCGTCACGACTGATCCAAAAATAACTGTCCAGAATGTCCGATGATCGCTTCACGAGATCCAGGTACAGCTCTGCATACGAATCATCTTTGTCGATCAACTGTAATAGCTCTTGGCACTCCGCCATCCCCTTGACCAAATCGCGATTGCCAATTTTGTAGAGCATCGAATCGGTAACGACCTGCGTCTTGTGATTTGCTCCCACAAACGGCGTCTGCCATAGTTGCAGCGCATGATGCTTCTGCGGTTGCTCTTGGCCACGAAAGGCGACCATCAGACCATCTTCAAAGAAGGCTTGGCCATGACAAATCAAGGGTGTCTCCACTTCTTGCCGAATCACGTTGTAACGAAGCTGAAGGTAGGTCCCCGATTCGGGATCAGTGAACACGTAGAGATAGTCCTCACCATTGGGCGCAGCTACCGTGCGTTCGAAAAACAGATTCTTCAGACCATGATCGAACTGTTTATGGGCCCCAGTTTGCAGAACCAAGCCGCCCGGGAAGATAATTCCCTGATCATCCGGGAGCAGCACGCAAGCCTGCGCGATAGCGTCGAAGCGATGCACCCGTTGTTGCTTGGTGCTAAAGACCAAATATCGAAACTCCTTCTCCTGATACGGACGCATCTTAAGCAAAATCAGATTGCCCAGCACACAGTAGTAAATCTCAGCATCGTCGAGCGTCTGATCGGGATTGTCGACCGGCTCTGCATAGATGCCACTCCCATCCTCGGTGTTGTCCTCAACCTTGATGGTCAGATCGCCCCCCACGCACTCAACGAAGACTGTATCAGCAATAGAAACGTGGGGGTGCGGCCCCGATCGATGTTGATCACGCGTGGCTCGCGTCCAGCGAAATGCGTACTGGTCCGGAAAGCGAACCTCCTGATCGCTACGCGCGTCGATGTAACGTAGTGTCTCCCCCTCCACTGCCCACTTGAAGGCTTTTACATCCGTTGCCGACTTGCCGACCTGGAACACGAAGTAGACCAACGGACCGTGGCTGAAGAAGCGCGCAAAGGTGGTCTGTTTGTAGTAGCGATAGAGCTCTTGGAAGTCTCGACGGAACGCTTCAGTAAATAGTTCGTCCAATGGTAGTGAATGGGCAATCTCACCCTCCAAGCGATAGAGACTGAAGACATCTTCGCAATGAACGCCAGTCTTTAATCCGAATTGAACGTTGTAGCCCAACAGCGTCCGATCACCAATCGCTAATAGATCGCGGGGTGCACAATTATGATCAGTGGTTACGTGAGCCGTTCCACGCAGCAGCGTTTCAATATTGCCAAACACTTCCGCTCGCTCAGCGTTCAGACGCTCGAAGCGTCCACGTAGCGCCGTGGCCGACTCGCGCAGACGATTGCGCAAGACTTCGTACGTTCCAGTTGCCAGCGATTGAGTCAAGTTTCAGGTTCCAGGTTTAAGGTTGCAAGCTTCAAGTTTCAGGCCTGATGAGTGGGTGGCACTGGCTGGGGCCAGTGTAAACGAAGGTTAAGAGTTGGGACTTATAGCTGATGGGTTAAGCGCTCGAAGTAATGAATCGGATGCACCACAGTTCACCCCAGTGAAAGTCGTACACATTGAAAACTCCCCCGTGGCAGACTCAACCATCACAATAGATCCACTGTAAATGATGCCGAACCTGCAGGCAGGGCACGATGTCAACTAGCTCGATTCACTTTTGAGCCAAACTGAGTTACTTCCAACTCTCAATGAATTGCTTGGTCCCCCAACACATCTACTTCGACAAACACTGTCCCCGCTAGTGACATCCATTCAACTGCTCCACATCACCACGTCTTCACTGGGGAAATCTGTGGTATGTCAAATTCATTACTTCGAGCGCTTAATGAATTACTTGGCGGGCGCAACTCATCTACTTCGACAAACACTGGCCATGCCAGTGCCACCCACTCCACCCCCTTTTCACTCCTCCACTCCATCACTCCATCAGTCCCCCTTCTTTCCATTCACCAGCTTGCCGACTGGCTTGTCGGCTAGGTTCAAACTCCCAGCCATGCCGAGCAGGTTCACTAGTTGCGAGCGTATGGCATCGCTCCCTCCCATCGAGAGCATTTGCGCAATCAGAGCAGCTACACTCAGGTCCTTGATCTCGCCACTACTGAGATTAAATTGATCAACTAGCTTGGACAATCCTTCTTTGAACTGATCAGGACTACCACTGAAGAATGTGTTCTTGACGTCGGTTAGCACGGTGGAATTGGTAACGAAGCGATCGATGGCCTTACCCCCTTTGACCGCGTCAGAGATCTGTTTGAAGAATTCACCATCGCCACCAACAATGTCAATCTTGGCGGCGCGCAGTGCGGAACCCAGCACGGCTGCCTGTTCACCTGCAATCGATTTCTGCGCATCTATGGCGGCAATTTCAATAGCCTTGTCTTTCTCCAAACGGAGCTTGAATTCTTCGTGTTCCTTGCCGACACCATCGAGTTCCTTCATGGCAGCGGCCTTTTCGGTTATCCCCTGGGCTTCGCTGAGATATTTTTCCTTGAGGACGCGAGCTTCGGCTAGGCCTTGCTTCTCCATGGCCGCTGCCTTGGCTTCTTGGACACTCGCTTCCGCCAGACCCTCGGCGGCATGCTCGGCGGTATGGGCTTCGGCCAGCATTTTCTGTGAAGCAGCTTTTTTCTCAGCTCGGTCGCGATCGGCTTCCGCTTCGACACGCACTTTTTCAGCGAGCAGGTCTGCTGATTTGCGTGCCGACTCAGCCGCTTTTACCTCTTTGACCAGCGCTTGTTCGGCGGTCATTTCAGCAGCGGTAACTTCGACTTTTTTCTTGCGGTCGGCGGCGGCGAACTGCTCGGTGTCGAGGATCCGCTGTTGCTCTTCGACCACCGCTCGTTCGACCACCACGCGCTCGCGAATCACTTCTTGGATATTGCGGCGCTCGGTTTCGATAGCCTTTTCGCGTTCGACATCTGCGACTCCCACCAAGCGTTCGCGTTCAATCTGTTCTAAATTGCGATCGCGTTCTAGTCGTTCCAGTTCGACCGCGTCGGTCCGTTCTTTATTCCTCTGGGCGACCAATATTTGTCGCAACTTATTCTCTTCAGCGACCCCCAGTTCTTCATCAGTGGCAATTCGCGCTCGCTCACTCGCCAAGCGTTGTTCCTCAGATACCTGTCTTGCAGCGGCCCGCTCGCGAGCCTCGATTTCGGCGATTTCGCGATGTTGCTTTTCCATCGCTGAAACGCGCTGACGCTCCAGTTCGAAGATTGCTTCCTGGGCTTCAACGTCTTGCTTCTTGAGGGTCTTCTCGCGTTCCCGCGTGAAGAAATTCTCTTTTATTTTTTCGATCGACGTCAGTTCTGTAATCTTCTTGATACCGTCTGCGTCCAAAATGTTATTTGGATTGAGGAGCTCTAACTTGGTCTGTTCCAAGAAATCAATGGCCGCATCATCCAGCCGGTAACCGTTCAGGTCGGTACCGATGACCTTTAGGATCTCTTCCTTAAACTTCTCACGTTTATCGTAGAGTTCAACAAACTCAAACTGCTTGCCCACCGTCTTGAGCGCTTCAGAGAACTTGGCATCAAACAACTCGCGCAATGTCTCCATCTGACTTGCGCGCTTGCAACCGATGGACTGGGCCACTTCTCGCATTTCTTCTTGTGTTTTATCGATACGAATGAAGAAAGCGACGCGAATGTCAGCCCGAATGTTGTCCTTACAAATCAGACCTTCCGATCCTTCGCGAGCGATCTCGAAGCTCTTGAGTGTTAGATCCATCTTTTCGTAGTGATGAACCACGGGAGCGACAAAGACACCGTTGGCGGTGACAACTTGCATGCCTCCCCAGCCCGTGCGGACAATAGCTTCGTCGGGCCCTACTTTTTGATAGAACTTGCTCGCTACCGCTAGTAGCCCAGCCATGATGATGAACACCGCCACCACTGCGACAATAGCGTAGATCACCACCTCTGAAATCTGCCCCAACAATAAAAATTCTTGCATGTTGTTAGTCCTCGCTCGCTGTTGTTGAATTTATCACTGGGCCGCTGGCCGTCGTGGGGGAAACGATGTAAACACGTCGTTTGGAATCGTAGTGGGTTATCCAAACGTGCGTCCCCTGAGAAAGACTTGGACCATCCGTGCGCACGTTGAGAAGCAGTGGGGAACCTTCGGTTTTGAATTTGACTTGACCAAATTCGGTCGAGGCGACGCTTGAACTAATCTGGCACTCGCACCCAATCAAAGTTTGTGCATCCAAGCGTTCCGTGATGAACCAGCCTTTCATGGGCTGTGTAACCAACTTAGTCAGTGGGATCGCAATGGCGAGATTCTTGATGACCAACAGCGTCGACCACAGCCAACCAGGCTCAGATAAGAACCGCGAGTCGACTGTGCTCCACAAAGTCGCCGAACAAAACCACCAGCTGACCGACAACGCTCCCATCCACAGCACCAGCGGTACATCCTTCAGGTTCAGCCACTTCATCATCAAGATGGCCAACCCATCGCTGGGACCACTATTGACCGAATCGAGATCGACATCCAGGTCGACATCGATGTCGCCCCCTGGGACATCTAGGTCAACAGTCCCTAGAATTGCCAGCAGGCTCCACAGGACCATAAATCCGAGAAACATAGTGGCGGGTAACACCGGACCCGAAAATAGCGTATGGATCATCTCCATCTCAGCCCTCTCGCGGACAGCCAAAAAGTGGAAGAACTGAGCCCAGTTCTCGGGACCCGTCAAGTCAATGGCAGCAGAAAAGGACCGATCGGGCGCTGTTATTCGGGATATTCTAGTTGAATTGAGCGGCTAGCGTGAAAAAAGAAATATCCGCTCGAAGCGCCAGCGAGTGGGTCAGCGGCTCTTGAGTTACTGTTTGAAGGCAAGCACGGAAGCCCACAGCAGATACCGCCAGACGCAGTCGATGGAAGTAAAGCCAGCTTGCGAAAGCCAAGCCAGTTGATCGACCAACGTATCGTGATGATCGTGATCGCGTTGATGTTCCATCCACATCGCAAACTCCTCCTCGGTCGATCCAGCCGCCAACGAAATCTGTTTCCAGTTCTCGATATGCAGCGCATACAATGCGGGTTTACTCCCCCGGAATTGATCTGCAAAGGCTAACACACCCGATTCAGCAAGCCATTGAAAACAAGCTCGGAACAGATCCTGTTTCTCGTCGCAGCGCAAATGATGAATGGCGATGCTCGAGATCACTAAATCAAACTCGCCCGCTGGGAAATCGGCCTCTCGAATATCTTGACATTGAAAGTGAGTTCGGTCACGCTTCTCAAGACGCGCGCGACAGACCTGCAGCGACTCGGCGGAGATATCCAGCACCTGCAGATTCGCATCGGGGAAGCGTTGAGCGATCAGTACAGACAAATTGCCTGTCCCGCAACCAATCTCGAGAATGGAGCGGACGGGTTGCTCGCGTGGCAGATAGTCGATCAGCCCGCACAGCATTTCCCTGTACCGCGGAAAACAACGTTCGATCGTCGCGGTATAGTCGCCGTTGATACCGTCGAAGAATTGAGCGACACTCATGGGGTGACTTTATAGTTTGTTGATGCGAAGCCACTCCGTTGCGCGATCCTTCCACGTGCCAATCACCGAATCGGGACGTGGTCGCACTCCATAGCCATGGCCTCCGTTCTGATAGACGTGTAATTCAGCGGCGATTCCTTGCTGCTTCAAACCGGCATAGTAGTAGACAGCCCCTAACGACGTCGAGGCATCATCATGCGTATGCACGATAAAGGCGGGTGGAACCCGATCGGACATCTTGATTGGATCTATCAACCCCTGCTTGGTTTCATTATAGATGCGCCACGGATAGACCAACAAACTAAAATCGGGACGAAACGACAATTCGTCCACCGCATCCACTACTGGATAGGCCGACTCGTTGGCTGTTAGGTGGATTGCGGCAACCTGCCCACCCGCCGAGAAGCCAAACAATCCAATCTTGCCTTCGTCTAACTTCCATTCTTTAGCTCGCGAGCGCATTAGTCTCACCGCGCGTTGGCTATCCTGCAGAGGTCGCTGCCAGCGATCTTCCGAGTCTGCATCCGATGTTCGATAGCGGAGAACAAACACTGAGATCCCCAGCTCATTGAGCCAAGCGGCCGCCTCAGAACCCTCCAAATCCGGAACCACATAGCGAAATCCACCGCCAGGCAAAATCAAAATCGCAGTTCCAGTCGGTCGCTCGGCTAGAAAGACATCCAACGTAGGCTCAGTGATTTTCTCCACGCGCGTGATAACAGGCGAATCAGTCGGACGCGTTGGAAGCGGAGTCCCACGCTCGCGAGTCGTTTCGCCGGGGGCCAAGTCGGTCCATACCGGTAGCGAGAGTGAAGACTGCTGCGCGTACGCGAGTTGGAAATCACATAACATCCAAGTCAGCAGGAACAGACCAAACAATCGCGTGAGTTGCAAACTTTTAGCTGATCGTCTCACCGGCTAGACCTCCAGAATTTAAGTTGCATCATCAGATCGCCTATCGTCCGACCCAGACCCAACGCGCTATGCTGGGGCCATCGTCGTGGATAGTGGCTGTGCCAGCCGCTATGCCAGCCGATGAAAAACAATCCCAGATCTGCAAGATGTCACTCGCCGAAGGGACCGGCAATGGCGCTTGGGTCAACGGTTCGTCCAGCGGCAACCCGCTCATCGAAAAACCGAACTGAATCCACGAACGCGCTGCGGCGAACATGCCAGCGTAGTCAACATAGCTAACCGCAGCTACTGGCGTTTCATCGGTCAACCAAGCTGGGCGAGTGGCCAACGGCTTGGCTTCAATCATGTCGCGCACTTGTCGATCGCTATAGCCAATCACCAGGGCCTCATCGGAAACAATCACTTGCGGTTTGAATCCTTCCAACTCGACCGCGTCGACTAATTCTTCATAGAAATAGCTGGTCGCTCCATCAAAATTCTCTTCCTGCGGACGAGGCACGCTATAGCCGGCGGGTATGGCATCGGGATAGAGATCGCGAACTAATTCGACCGAGCGATCGAAGACCTCATACAATGCCACGCAGCCACCAATAAACTGCTCGCGATCGTTGAGCCGACAGGCGATGGCGAATTCCGGTATCGATAGCGGCTCGTCAGCCATTGGCAGCGCGGGGTTTAGCTGGCGAGTTGTCCAGCCAGCAGCCGCAACCAACAGCGTCTCGCGATCGTCCAATGCTGGAGCTATCTGATCGCGAAAAATTTCGGCAGCTTGTTCGAACAGCGGCCAAGCACGATCGAAGACCTTCAGCGCCAATTCGCGATCCGCTTCATCTTTTTCCGCCGCGTAGATGAAGCGTTTAGCATGCTCGGGTGCCTCCTCCATGAAATAATCGCACATCTCGTTCAGGGCCGGTATCTCGGCTTGCTTTATTCCCAAGAGCAATAGCGGACTGCGACCGGCGTGCTGCAATACTTGTAAGGGACTACCATTTTCGAGAAGTACATTTTCGCTCCAATCATACGTCCAGCCCTCCATCCCTCCGGGGATCGCGCGACTCCAGGCCAGCATGTCACCAAAGTTGGGAGCCAGTTCAGCGATCTTATTGTCCATCCACGCTGCCCCATCCGCGATGTCGGTCTTCCACTGTTCGGCTTCTGGGATGTCCTCTTGGGAAGCGTCCATCACCATGCTGAATTGCATGCTCAAGTTGCGAAAATAGTTACCAAAATTGGCTTTCCAAGAATACTCGCGCCAGCGTTCGGACGCGAAGCTAACAGCTCGCAATTCCGTCAAATCAGCTTGCTTGAGGACCTCCATGGCTGGATGGTCAAGCAAGCTGGCATCCGAAGCCCCAATCCCGGCAAGCAGATCTGCTTCTTCGCCCAGCGCTACCAACAGCATCTTCTCCTTGACACCCAATGTCAGTGACAGTTGGCGTCCCTCGAGCAGTCCAATCAAGCGGCGGACATCCTCCAATTGTTCTTCCCCAACTTCATCCAACGGGATCATCGAGGCATCAAGTGTAATAGTGAGCGATTGACCATCCTTGAAATCCTTGCGTTTTAGTTTTTCCAGGAAGGGTTTGAATTCTTCTTGTTGCCCACCGCCGATGCGCAGAATCCCTTCAAGCTGATCGAGTTGCATTCGCGCATTATCGTCGTTGGCCAGCCTAAATCCGATCACCGTGGTCGGGATGCGAATCGCATCCACATCCTCGCGTTGCAGTTCTTGGAAGAAAGTCGCGATCGACTCGGGGTTCTGTTGAATCGCGGCCATCATCCGCGACTGAAACGCAATCAGCTCTTCGATCATCTCGCACCAGTCGTTGCTGCCATAGACAAAGAACTCGTCGCTAAACATATCGGCGGTCAAGCGGAGTAGATTGCGCACGTTGGGATTTTCGAGTGTCGATTTGGCTTGCAGCACTGGCCCTTGCGGATTCCGCCACTGGTTAGAGATTTCTTGCTCAAGCGATTGTACGTACGGGACACGCCGCAATTTACTAACGAAACTACCCTGTAGAAACTGCTCCCACGAGCGTTTCATATCGAGCGACGTCGCGAAAAACGCAGCGTCTTGAGGCGCCAATGCCAGAGCTGTTTTGGCTAACACATCTGGAGATTGAGCCTGTAATCCAGGGGTACTCATACTACTGAAGCTCAGGGCAAGCAACAGCAGGCGTACGTCAGGCTTTCCTGCGTGACACATTTTCCTGCAGTATGAGGTGAGCGAGCCAACGGAAAAAAGTAGACGGCTAAATGGTTTCATCTCAACAGGTCCATACTGATGAAGGGGTCATGCGAACGTCAAAACGGAATTGAAGACTCCCTGCGGTCTGGCGACCGATAGTAGCCTTCATGCTCCGCGTGATGAGCGGCTGCTGTCATCACGCGGAGCGCGAAGGCTACCTACTATCGGTACGTTTCCAACTGCCGATCGCCCAATTTGCCATTAGATGCTATGACTCTAACAAATTGTTAGTCCCTCTGCCTACTCCCCCGCCGCTGAATTCACGTTCTGCTCCGTCGTGTACATCGGTTTTAGCACGACCGTGTAGAGACCTCCGCCAACGATGGCACCCAGGATCGGCGCTAGGATATAGACCGTCAACCAACTCCAATCGCTCCCCAGAGGCAAGGCGACGTGGCCCCAGCCCGCCAGCGCGGCAAACAGACGCGGGCCAAAATCGCGAGCTGGATTGAAACAGGCCTGGGTCAGCGGGGCAATGACTGAAATCAAAATTGCAACCGTCAAACCAATGCAAGCTCCCGCCATGTTGTGCATCGGTGCCAGCCGGTTTTTGTTGTCTCCGAAGGCGAAAACCATCAGCGCCAATAATGCCGTCCCGACGACTTCAGCAAAAAAAGCGGTTCCGTGAGGGACTTGTTTTTTTAGTTTCGCGTGCTCCTCGGCATTGTATGGTCCATCGCCGCTGGCTAGGCCGCCGGGTGCCGGGTAGTATTCGCCGTAACAGGTGGCCGTGATCTCGCTCCCTGGCTCACCACGGACCACTCCTTTCTTATCCTCGATCGCGCGCAGTGTCGGAGAGAACATCGTGAACAGGCAGGCCGCCGCCAGGAAGGCACCGATGAATTGTGCCGCGATGTAGGGCAAGACCCGCTCGCGCCGAAATCCACCCCAACAGAACAGCGCCACTGTGATGGCAGGATTGATATGCGCTCCACTGATGGAGCCGACCGCATGGATAGCCAGCATGATAGCCAACCCCCAAACAATCGCCACTTGCCATAGTCCCGACTGGGCGCCATACAACACGGCTGCGTGGACTGCTCCACAACCGAAGAAAATCAGGATGAAGGTACCGATGATCTCAGCCACGAAACAATGTCGCAGCGGTGGGAAGGGTTCATGACTCATGCGGTGGATCTCAGTGATTGAGCAGTTTGGTGAGAGTTGTGTCGGTAAACGAAGTTAAAATCAATGCTGGCGAATCGCCTCAAGATAGCGTGTCAGTTCTTTTCTAACTCGCGGCGACAATAGCAATAGTCCAATCATATTTGGAAAGACCAATGCCAGAATCATAGCGTCAGAAAAACGGATTACGGCATTGAGCGATGAGGCAGCCCCCACGACGACGAACAAACAGAACAGAACTTTGTAGACCAAGTCGGATGTCGCGCCTCGACCAAACAAGTACTTCCATGACTGGAGGCCGTAATACGACCAGGAGATCATGGTCGAGAACGCGAACAAGATAATCGCCACGGTTAAGACATAGCGAAAATTGGGGAGCACACTATCGAAGGCCAGCGACGTCAGGTCAACTCCTCCCACCGTCTGACCTGTCGCGATCAGCAGTACTCCGCGGCTGCCATTCTCCATATTGTATTCGAAGGCACCATTGATGTTGAACAGCACAATTACCAGGGCGGTCATGGTGCAGATCACTACCGTATCAATGAAGGGCTCCAGGAGTGCCACCACTCCCTCAGAGGCTGGAAATCGGGTGCGAACGGCAGAGTGGGCGATTGCGGCCGAACCGGCCCCAGCTTCATTGGAAAAGGCTGCGCGTTGAAAGCCGATCATGATGACTCCCACAATGCCTCCCACTCCAGCCGCTGGATGAAACGCTCCGTTGTAGATCTGTATCAGTGCTTCAGGGAGATAGCGAATGTTGGCCAAGATAATTATCAACGCGGCACCTACATAGAGTATGGCCATCAACGGGACAACTTTTTCTGTAACCGTCGCGATTCGTTTGATACCGCCGATAATCACGATGCCGACGAGCAGAGCCATGACGACACCGATCAACGCACCGGACGATTGCTGCAGCCAATTCGATGACGCCGCGTCACCTGCTGTGATTGTGGCGGCATTCAAGCCGAACAGTGATTGCACTTGCGCTGCCGCTTGATTGGCTTGAAACATATTCCCACCACCGAAGGAAGCTCCCACGCACAGGACCGCAAAGACCAAGCCCAAAACTTTTCCGAGCGGACCGAACCCCAGTTCTCCCAGCCCCTTGCGCAGATAATACATTGGCCCGCCATGCACGGTTCCATCGGGAGCCAGATCGCGATAGGCGACACCCAGTGTGCATTCGACGAACTTAGTCGACATTCCCAACAAGCCACAGACGATCATCCAAAACGTAGCTCCGGGACCCCCTGCCGCCACAGCCACAGCCACGCCAGCGATATTTCCCAAGCCCACTGTACCTGACACGGCCGTGGCTAGGGCTTGGAAGTGTGAGACTTCGCCAGTCTGACTTTCGTCGCGAATAGTATCGACGATATCTCCGTCGGCGACGTTGACATCGACGGCCACCACCTCCTTAGCACCGCTCTTTTCAATTCCGTTGTACTTTCCACTGACCACTCGAATCGCCAGTGAAAATAATCGCACATTGGCAAAACCAAAGATGATCGTAAAGAAGGCGGCCCCCACGACCAACAGCAACAGCACGAACGGCATAGCAGGCGAGGAGGTCAGGACTAAACTCTCCCAACCACTGGCGATTGGTTCGAACGCGCGGTCAATCCGCTCGTCCAGTCCCAAGGCTTGGTCCGCTTGTCCCCAGGCTCGCTCCGTCCCCAACCAGACCAGACAGCCAAAAACGCCAAGAATCCAGCGATAACCGCGCACTAAGGGGCACAACGTTTTCATCAATCAGTTATCCTGGTCAGAGTAGCCAAAAAAAACGTAATCGTTCACTCAAATGTCGCTGATCGCTCCGTCGGTCAGTTGCTTATGCGTACCCGCCACACTCAGGGGTTGTAACCTAACCAATTCGTGGCCGCAATCAAGTCACCTAAGCATCACTTCCACTTTAAATCCCATTACTCAAGTTCTAACCAATCTATGCCACTATCACAAAGTCACACTTCGTCGGCCACTCGACGTCAGTTTGTCGCTGCTTCCACAGGGGCGCTGGCTGCTGGTTACTTGGCTCTCCAGCCCGGTTCCGTCATTGCACAAACCGTTTCGTCCACAGCCCCCGCCGCTAAGCCGCCGCGCCCCAAGTTTCGATATTGTCTGAACACCAGCACCATCAATGGTGGCGAAGTCCCTTTCCGCCAACAATTAAAGATTGCCGCAGACGCAGGCTACGACGCGATCGAGCCGTGGCTCCGCGACATCGAAAAATTCACGAAGGAAGGTGGTCAGCTCAGCGACTTAGCCAAGGAAATTGCTGACCTCGGCTTGGGAGTCGACAGTGCCATTGCCTTTGGTGGATGGATTGTCGATGAACCGGCGGCGCGAGCTGCTGGATTGGAGCAGTGCCAACGCGACATGGAGATTGTGCGCACGCTGGGGGGACGACGCATCGCTGCTCCTCCAACCGGTGCCACCAAAGAGCCCAAGCTGAATCTTGATGCAGCCGCCCAGCGCTATCGGCAATTGTTGGAAGTTGGTCGACAATGCGAAGTGACGCCACAAGTCGAATTGTGGGGGTTCTCGCACAATCTATCGACGCTGGCCGAAGTGCTCTATGTGGCCGCCGCTGCCAATCACCCCGACGCGTGCATTCTGCTCGACATCTATCACTTGTACAAAGGTGGCAACGACTTCGATAACATTGGTTTGGTCCCCGCCACCAAGCTGCATTGCCTGCACATGAACGACTACCCCGCCACGCCACCTCGCGCTGAGATCGCCGACAAGGATCGCGTCTACACTGGCGACGGTGTCGCCCCCATCGCCATAATCCTCGATACGCTAGTAGCGGGAGGTTTTGCAGGGACCTTGAGCTTGGAATTGTTCAACCGCGAATACTGGAAACTCCCACCAGAACTAGTCGCCAAGACCGGTTTGGAGAAAATGAAAGCAGTGGTTGAAGGCTAACAAACCGCTGGGGGTTTGGATTGAGTTATAATGAACTGTATCGGGCATATTAGCCCAGTGAATCGTTCGCGCTTGATTGAGAGTAGAACAATTGCCCCCAATTGTTCAGGTTTTCGACGGCACACGGAAGTAACAAGGCTCGATACTCGCCGACAAAAAAATGTGCGACAAAAAAATAACGAATACCGGTCAGTAATTATTTTGTAGTGGGCGACCCCTAGTATGCACCCAGCCCTAAACCTCTCGTTGGCTGATCGCTTGACCGATCTTGGCGACATCTCGCCATCGCGCGTGCGGCTCGACCCGTCTCCTGGTAGAGCGACCGTGGATGATCTCATTCGAATTTCTCAAATTGAAAATCGTCACTATGAATTGATCGACGGAACACTGGTGGAGAAGGCCATGGGTTGGCTGGAATCAATGTTGGCTGGTGTTCTACTCCAATGGCTGAACAACTACCTGGACCAACATCCCATCGGTGTCGCCACCGGCGCGGACGGTTTTTCGCATCTGTTCATCGATACAGTGCGCGGGCCCGACGTGGCTTTCGTGAGTTGGGAGCGATTACCCGATGGAATACCCGTTGAGCCCATCCCCAACTTAGTTCCGAACTTGGTCATCGAAGTGTTGAGCAAGGGGAATACGCGAGCCGAAATGTCGCGAAAACGCCGTGAGTATTTTCATGCTGGCGTCCAAATTGTGTGGATGATCGATCCTCGCAGTCGCAGTGTCGCCGTTTACACCTCATCCGAAGAAGTAACGCTTGTCGACGAGCAAGGCAGGCTGGACGGTGGCAGCGTGCTCCCCGACTGGCGCGTCGATGTCAAGGAACTCTTTGCACGCATTGATCGCCATGGTCCCCAAGCAGATATCGAGCGTTAGACGAGCGGCAAAAATAACTTTACCCTAGCCGGAACCGCCAGGCTTTCGTTCTTGCTTTACCGTAGTTCTTGCAGACTGAAGTCTGGCGACTCCAGCTACGGCTTTAGTCCAGCACTTTACAAAATTACTAAAAAATTCACCAAACTTACCAGTGCAGTTATGAACCTAAAAGCAATTACCACTTTAGCATTTCTCTGCGTCCTGGTCTTCGATGGCGCACGTGCACAGGCGGCATCCGACGCGATCCGTCCTAACATTATCGTGATCATGGTCGACGATATGGGATTCTCCGATATCGGACCGTATGGCAGCGAAATCCCAACACCTAATTTGGATGCCTTGGCCGCCGGTGGTGTGCGATTTTCTCAGTTTCACAATACGGGGCGTTGTTGCCCTACCCGCGCTTCGCTGCTGTCTGGACTGTATGCGCACCAAGCGGGAATCGGACACATGACTGCTGATCAACATGTGCCCGGTTATCGTGGGCAATTGACAGATAACTGCATGACAATTGCCGAAGTGCTAAAACCGGCGGGCTACTTTACAGTGATGACTGGCAAGTGGCATGTTGGCTTCGAACATGACGTCACTCCTTGGCAACGCGGTTTCGATCGCAGCCTTAATCTCCCCGCTGGTGGCGTTCACTTTTCGGACCAAACCGGCTCCAAGGGAGGGAGCAAACTTTATCTCAACGCCGAAGCCATCGCGCACGATGATCCACAGTTGAGTCCGCCGTGGTATGCCTGCGACTTGTGGACCGATCAAGGGCTCAAATTCGTTGACGAAGCGCTGGCTGAAGGAAAACCGTTCTTCTGGTATTTGGCCCACACCGCCCCGCACTTCCCCTGCATGGCGCCAGAGGCGACGATCGCCAAGTATCGTGGTAAGTACTCGCAGGGCTGGGATGAATTGCACCAAGCGCGATACGCGCGTCAAATCGAAGCTGGTTTGATCGATCCCAGTTGGGAATTGGAACCACGCCCCGACGAAGTTCCCGCCTGGGACTCGTTGACCGAAGAGCAACGCACTCGTTACGACGACATGATGGCCATCTATGCTGCCATGATCGACGAAGTGGATAAGAATGTCGGCAAGCTACTCGACGCGCTGCGCGAGCGCAAGCAGCTCGACAATACTCTGATTCTGTTTCTTTCGGACAATGGTGGTAACGCGGAATCGGGGGTGGAAGGGAAATACGAAGGGGAGCATCCGGGGAACCCGCACTCCAATGTCTACATCGGTCGCTGCTGGGCGCATCTCAACAACACACCGTTTCGCAAATACAAGCACTACAATCACGAAGGTGGCACCGCTTCTCCCTTGATCGCGCATTGGCCTGCGGGCTTCAAGCCCCGCACCGGCAAGGAGGATTGGATTGCCACGCCAACTCATTTAATCGACATCATGGCGACCTGCGTCGACGTGGGACAAGCAACGTATCCGCAGACACACCTCGGCGACCAGATAACACCCATGCAGGGGCAAAGCTTACGCCCTCTGCTGACCAACCAGGGTGCCTTTGCGGATCGTCCGCTCTATTGGGAGCACGAAGGGAACGCCGCCATTCGCGTCGGTGATCAGAAACTGGTTCGCGAGGGTGCCAAGGGAGTGTGGGAATTGTTCAACATGCGCGGCGATCGGACTGAACAACACAATTTGGCTACCGCGCAGCCCGACGATGTGCAACGTCTCAAACAGCAATGGCAACAGTGGGCCAAGTCGGCCAACGTGCTCCCCAAACCACCAGAGAAAGAACAAACGGATAAGAAGCCTAAAGCGAAAAAGGCGAAAGGAAAAAAGGCCGCTCAGCAAACTTCTGACGACACGAACAACCATGTGAAATAGTCTCAAAAACTGACACTTCTCGCTGATCGCGAGTAAGGTCCGACGTAAGTCATCCTCCCACTGAAAGTTGCGTCTTTCTGACGCGACTTTCGGAAGGGAGGGTCGGAGCCCCAGCGACGGGGAGGGCAATCCCCCCTCTCCGCTCGTCGACTAACTACGTCGGTGCCCGGCGCGACTCTCCCCGAAGGGAGAGTTGGGTATTACCGGCGATTAGCGAGAAGTGTCAAAAAATTTCCGACAAAAACATGTGCGGCAAAAAGATGATGCGCTCGGGCAGCATAAGCGAATGGTTTGGGTAACGAACACGATTGCCGATGCACTCAAGTTTAAGCAGTGGGCCGGTAGCCTACGAACGCTAACAATTTTTTGGTTGTGGAATTTTTAAATGATTCATCGACAAACTACTAACGTGGCTGTGTGCGCATTCGCGATACTTGGCTTCGTAAACGGGATGCTATCACAGGTAGCCGTGGCACAATCCACGACAACCAACAGAACTCAGCCCAACCTGGTGGTAGTCTTCATCGATGATATGGGTTGGTCTGATCTTTCGTGCTACCACGGCACGCGTGCACAGACGGAGAACATCGATCGACTGGCTGCGGAGGGCTTGCGATTCACGAACTTCTATGTCAACTCTCCGATCTGCTCGCCGTCACGCGTGGCCTTGTCGACGGGACAGTATCCGCACCGCTGGCAGATCACTTCGTATCTAAACAATCGCCAAAGCAACCGACAGCGTGGTGTCGCTCAGTGGCTCGACCCGCAAGCTCCGGTACTTGCCCGCGAACTTCAGCGAGCGGGCTATGCGACGGGGCATTTTGGCAAATGGCACATGGGAGGCCAACGCGATGTGGGGGAGGCACCATTGATCAACGAGTATGGTTTTGATCAGAGCTTGACCAATTTCGAAGGACTCGGCCCCAGAGTCTTGCCACTCAAAGATGCCTACGATGGCCAGCCAGCGCAGCCGCATGACTTGGGGTCTTCCAAGCTTGGGCACGGGCCGATCCGCTGGCACGATCGCTCGCAAATTACTGGTGAATTCGTATCCGCAGCGCTTCAGTTCATCGATGATGCGCAACAGAAGGAAAAACCGTTCTACATCAACCTCTGGCCCGATGACGTACATTCCCCCTTCTTCCCACCAGCCGCATTGCGCAGTCAGACCGATGAAAGCAAGCGAGCGCTGTACTACGCTGTGCTCGACGCCATGGATGAGCAGTTGGGTTTGCTCTTCGATCGCATTCGCGACGATCAAGGGTTGCGCGATAATACGCTCATCCTGGTGATGTCGGACAATGGCCAAGAAGAAGGTGCTGGATCTTCGGAGCCCTTGCGCGGTGCCAAAACTTGGCTCTACGAAGGTGGCGTGCGCTCGCCATTGATTGTTTGGGGACCTAGCTTTTTAGCTGCTGAGGTCGCTGGTACGACCAATGATCGTTCGATACTTTGCGCGCTCGATGTCAATCGTTCACTTTACGCGCTGACCGGCACTCCGCTTCCGACGGGAGTCGAGCTCGATGGTGAAGATTTGTCTGAGACTTTGTCAGGCCGCGAACAAGAGAGTCGACAAGCGCCAATTTTTTGGCGTCGGCCACCTGATCGTCCAGGGACCAAGGAACAGGACAATCCCGATTTGGCCGTGCGGGCCGCACGGTGGAAATACTTGGTCAATTACGATGGGAGCGATGCGCAGCTTTACGACTTGGTTCGCGACGAATCCGAGACCCGAAATGTGGCCGACGAGCATGCCAAGGTGGTACAGCGACTGCACCAGCAACTCATCGAATGGAATGCGCAGCTTCCCAGCGACGCTGGCGATCCGAGCTGGACTCCAGCAGAGTAATATCAGCTCGACGCGCGCCAGCGAGTGGGGGCTAGGAGTTGACGTCTTGCAATGGCCGTAAAATCATGAATCAGGCGACCCACTCGCTGGCGCGTCGAGCTGATATCGTTCAATTGGGCAATTGCAATTCGACGATGACGGGTCGATGATCACCTCCCAGGTCTGGCCCGACTTCCGCAGTACGAATCTGCCACTGACGTTCGGCCAAGACGTGGTCGATACGGACCCCGTGAAAACGAGTGTATTTGGTGTAACACAAACCGACTCCGCGTTGTGACAGCGCATTTTGAAATGGGTGCCAGTAGTCGCGATAAAAGGAGCTCTCGATCGGTACGTTAAAATCACCCGCCACGACGGTGGAATGATCCTGGCTGGTGCTTCGCAACTCAGTCAAAGTCTGTTCGACCAACCCGCGATAGTAGGTTGCCAAGACTGCAAATTCCGCTCCTCCTTTAGAGTCAAAGGCTTCGGCCTTTTCGAACGCGGGGCGGAAGGTGGGAAGGTGAATCGAAACGATTCTTGCGACTTGTGGTGAAACGGCATCTGTGCCATGAATGGCCGCAGGGGGGTGCTCCAAGGTGACTTCGGAAGCCACTGCCACCACCGCATTGTAGGCCTCGGGGGCTTGGCGGCTGAGCACATCCAAGGGGCCCATGGGGAGATTGCTGCCGATGACCAAATTTGCCTCTTGATGGTACTTCCATCCCAATTGCTCAAACAAAGGATGGCTAACACTCGGGCTACACTCCTGTAGGACCAAGACCTGCGTGCGATACTGCCGCACCAGCTCCACAAGCTGTTCCACGCGGATAGGTCCTTCTCCTAGATTGCAAGTCATCAACCGCAATTGCCCTCCGGTTCGAGTCGCGTTGCCATCGTTGGCGAGTGGCACGCGAAAGTCAAGAATTAGAAAGAGCAAGATGGCCAGATGAATTAGATACAGAAATGCGAGGCGAAAATGGACGACCAGCGTCAATGGAAACAGCAGCAACCAGGGAAGTCCCAACACCCACCGTGGTGAGAACAGAAACAGGGAAACCCACCAAGAGCTCCCCGTATCAAAGCGGATCGCACCCCAGCAGAGCAGCAGCACTACCAGGTATAGGATCAGCAAGTTGCGCACGAAAGTTTTCATTGCGGGACTTCCAATGTCCAAGCGATTAGACTCGGGAATATTTGACAGTTGGCGACAGCGCGAGCGTAGCACTACTTCGTCGGCTCATTGTAGACGACCAACTAGCCAGCGACGAGGGAACTATCCGCGCTTCGCGCTATTGTGTGAACCGCTACAATGCTGCGGTAGTAAAGATTGGCGTAAAATATCAGCTCGACGCGCCAGTATTGTGGCCATGCCCCACTTGCTGGCGCGTCGAGCTAGCTCTTCGGACACGATTCACTCTTGATCACTCACAGATAGAAAGCCTCAATCCCTTGGAACAGTCATTTGTCGCGTGGGCCAAAATGCGAGCTCTTCGGCTGCCGCAAGTTAAGCTGGGAATCGGCGACGATGCGGCTGTAATCAGCACCGATGGTAGCGACATGGTTATTACGACCGACAGTTTGATGGACGGTGTGCACTTTGAAAGTACCCAAGTCGATGCGCGGCGGATTGGCCGCAAACTAGTGGGAGTCAATCTGAGCGATCTAGCCGCCATGGCTGCTGAGCCGACCGCTCTATTTCTATCGATGTGTCTACCGCTGCCAGCCCACGGTGGGGGCGCAGATACTGAAACAGAACGCTTGGCGGCCGAAATCTTCGAAGGCGTGTGCGAGATGGCTGAAGAATTCTCGGTAGCTCTGGCAGGAGGGGACACCAATTGTTGGCATGGACCGCTCGTGTTGCACTTAACCGCTGTTGGTAAGACCATGGATGGAGTGACTTGGGTTCGTGGCGGCGCGCAGCCTGACGACCTAATTGTCGTCACAGGTCAGCTCGGTGGTAGTTTACAGGGAAAACATTTGGATTTCACGCCGCGAATTGAACTGGCGCGACAAATCCGTGGCCATGTCGATGTGCATGCCGCCATGGACATTAGCGATGGTCTGAGCGTCGATCTGCTCCGCATGTGCGATGCCTCGCGGTGCGGCGCGATCTTGGACCTCGATCAGATCCCGATCAGTCCCGCCGCCCAGCACAGCGCTCTGGCTAGTGGTAAGCAGCCGGTCGAGCACGCTTTGGGAGACGGAGAGGATTTTGAGCTACTACTGGCCATACCCCCGAGCGAATTCGAAAAGCTGCTACAGGTTGTCGGCCCCGAGCAAGCGATCGTTTGTGGTGTCTTTACAAGTCGTACTGGGCTTTGGTCGCGTGAGGGCGGTAGACTTCAGCAGTTGACATCCAGCGGCTATGTGCATGGTCGGTAGGCTATAATATCAGCTCAACGCGCTAGCGCGTGGGTCGCCCGTTTGACGACTTTTGGTGAACACCCACGAAAACGACCAACGACCCACGCGCTAGCGCGTCGAACTGATAATGTGACGGCACAATTGTTCGTGAACAATGACGAAGAGAGTTTTTCATGATGCGCTTATTACGTTTTCATTTCCCTTCTTTACTCACTCTCGCTTTGTTGACCAGCGTGCTGGCTACCGGCTGTAGCAAACAACCGGTCGCGCAAACAGTCAACTCACTCGACCAAATACAGCCCGTCACGCTGATGCTCAATTGGTATCCCGAGGCAGAACATGGTGGCTTTTACGCCGCTCAAGTGCATGGGATCTTCGAGCGGTACGGGCTCGACGTGGAACTACGTCCCGGTGGTCCCAACGCGCCAGTCGCTCAAGAGTTGGTCACGGGACGAGTCCAATTTGCGATTGGCAATGCGGACGACGTGTTGTTGTTCCGCAACGAAGACGTCCCGGTGGTAGCCCTGATGGCCCCCATTCAAAACACCCCCCGTTGTATTTTGGTCCATGAATCATCGCCAGTCACTAAGCTCTCTGAGCTCGGCGGACTCGTGCTTCAAGCTAACGTGGGCCGACCATTCTTGGCATTCATGAAGGCCGAAGGGCTTCTCGATGGCGTGCAGGTTGTCCCTTATAGCGGTTCTGTGGCCAAGCTGGTGAGCGATCCTCAAACAGCCATTCAAGCTTACTCGTTCAGCGAGCCTTTCATGGCCAATGATCAAGGTGTCGCGGTTCGCAAGCTGATGTTGTCAGATGCCGGCTTCAACCCCTACGCTTCGTGTTTAATGTCCACGGAGGGGTACATTGAGAACAACAGCGACATTGTGGCCCGCATGGTGATCGCTTGTCGCGAAGGCTGGAAAAAGTATTTCGAATCCCCCGAAGAAACCAATGCCATAATCTTGGCCGCCAATGCCCAGGGGATGACCGCGGCTGCTCTAAAGTTTGGCGTATCGGAACTAAAGCCGCTCTGTCTTCCCGAAGGTGTTGGACCAGATGATATCGGTCAGATGACACGCGAGCGGTGGAGTCAGTTGATCGAGCAATTCACGCAACTAAAACTGATCGATCCCAAGCAAGTTTTGGTCGACAAAGTTTTTACAACTCGATTTATCGATCGCAGCGCACCAGACCAATAAGCTACTTCGATCACCACCGATCTCGCATCGGTGGGACCATGACTGGCTAGCTTCATCAGCACGTCGGGCAGGGGCAAGAGTTTTGTGTGTAAGGGACTTGCCTATTTGCGATGCGTCCACACGTGTCAACTCAAACGTCTTCGCTGACGCATCGGGTTGCGATTGAAACGCATATTGGACTGCGCCAAAATCGCCAATTAGCAACTGCATACCACACGCTCGCGCACAGCAGACTGCCACCCAACGCCAATGGAAAAAGTTGTAGACCAATTGGCTGAGCCAAGGCTTGAGACAAATGGGGCCCGACAAATAGCATCAGGGCCACACATTGGAAAACAACTATCGAGCGTACTTTCCACTCGCCACTGTAAGCCGCTTGGCAGGCCAGTAGCAATGCCACATCCAATAACACGAGATCGTAAATCGGTACATATGGATTTAACAGCGCATTACAACATAACAATATGGCGATTGCCAACCGCTCAGGAATCCGACCTGCTCTCCAGCCCGCTGCGACCAGCACGCTAACTACTAATCCCGCCACTGCGCACGCCAGCTTGCCATGCTCGGGGAGCATCCACTGGAAGTAAGGTGACAACCCATGCACTTTCCAGTACGGAGTTTCCAGGCCCCATTGAGATGATGCCAATTGCGTTGCCAGTTGGATATATTCCAACACACCTGCTGTCCCAGTGGTCCACAGTGCAATCGCTAAACCAACTGCGGCTGTCGGGAGAAACCCGATTAGCATCTTCGGTCGCGCGATTGAGGCGGCCACGATGAGCAGACAAGCCACGTTGGGTTTGTAGAGTGTCAGCGCCAACAGCATACCAGCCACCCGAGGTTGGTCCCGGCGTAAAAAGTGAAGACAACCAACGATGCACGTCAATGCCAACAACGACGACTGGCCGCCGATCAATGTCTCAAGCACCAGTGGTGATCCAGCGAGTCCCCACAACCATCCACTGCGGCCATGCAACACCGAATAGTCTTGTCGAAGCAGCCACAAGCTAATTGCCAACAACGACAATTGAACTAGTAAAAAGATCCCGAAAGACCAAGCCAATGGCAATTGCGACAGCGGAACCATGGCAGCCGCAACGGTGGGAGGATAGCGGAACGGCCAGCTCTCACCAGAGTCCATGGCTGGAAATAAATTACTGGAACGGATTTGATTTCGCGCGTCGTCATACAGCCAGTGCGCCTCGCCGTCCGCAACAACTTGTCCTGCCACGTACAGCATGACATAGTCCCCACCGAGCGGCGTCCCCGCACGGTCGACCAAGTCATCATATGGGAAGAACCAAGCCACCCAACCCACCAGCAGCATAGCCGCTGTGACTTGTCCCGCAAAACGGAACCGCAGCATTGCCCCGTGCCACTTTCTCGTTGTTTCGTTGGATTGCATGGAGATACCGACTAGTTTGAGAGCGTTACTGGCAACGCGAAATATCGTGAACCTCAGGCGCTAGCCGTGGGCCGTTGGGGCTGCAGAAGTACATAGCAGCCCAAGGCTAGTACTTCGTCCAGATTAAAAAGTGGGGTTGGCAGCGCTCAGAGTAGAACGATTGTCCCAATCGTTTCTCAAGCGATTGGGACAATCGCTCTACTCTCCCAACCCAAAAATTAAAGTTAGACAAAGCACTAGTACCAAAACCCGTAAGTTTCGGCCACGTTTCTGGTTCCCAGGCGAGCCTGTGAACGAGGTTAATGACCCGCAAAGATACCTCACCGCAATTAAGAATCGCGGCGATCAAACGCAGTTTCCAGGGGCGTTGGCATGTAAGAAAATTGCGAACCCTATCCACGCGCCAGAATCGTCACAACACAACCTCAGCCACACAGGTTCACGAAAACAATTGCGTGATCGGGCTACCGTAGCTAATTGGGAGTGGTCGCGATTGAGTGTCGGTGACTTCGGTGGCGGGATCGATCCCAAGTGCCCAATAGAGCGTGGCGGCCACATCGTCAGGACGCACTGGGTCCTCCACCGGATAGGCCCCTTGTGCGTCGCTGGCACCAAATACCGCCCCACCCGTCACTCCGCCACCCGCCATCATCACGGTATAGCAATCGGGCCAATGCCCTCGCCCCTTGCCATCGCGATCGCCGATTTTGGGTCCCCGTCCAAATTCTCCCATCCATACCACCAAGGTCTCATCCAGCAATCCGCGACTGGCTAAGTCGTTGATGAGTGTCGGGACCGTTTGATCAGTGGTTGGAAGCAGACGTTGACTAAGGTCTTTGAAGTTATCTTGGTGCGTATCCCAACCTTCGCTCCCCTTGCCACCAATGCTGCTGGAAAAATAGACTGTGACGAACCGCGTGCCAACTTCCACCAAGCGCCGCGCGAGCAAACACGACTGGCCGTAGGTAGTCCTTCCGTAAGCATCGCGCAACCACTCCGGTTCTTGCGACAGGTCGAGAGCTTGCTTCAAGCCAGGGGCGGAGAGAATAGACAGCGCTTCATGTTGAAACTGATCGAGTCCTTGCGCCACGGCCGAATGTTCTTTTAAGGCGAGCTGGGCATCGACAACATCCAATAGTTGCCGTCGTTGCGATAAACGCGTCAGGTCGACAGTATTGGGGAGTTCAAGTTCCGGAAGCGCGAACGAGCTGGAGTTAGGATCGGCACCAAAAAAGAAAGGATCAAAACGTTTTCCTAGAAAGCTCGCGTTTTGTCCTGGAGTGACGGAGCCGTCGCGGGCCACATGTGGAAAGGAGACAAAGGGGGGAAGCCCAACTCGCTCACTCCCCAACAACTTTGCGACTACAGAGCCATAGGCCGGATAGAGTTCGAGCGAGTCGCGTAAGCGTTGATCGTCAGTCGGTGGTGCTTTGCCGGTCAAACAGTAGTAACCTGCGGAATTGTGGTTCTTCATCTTGTGGTGGACAGAACGAATCTGGCCCCACAGGTGCAACGACTGAGCCCAACGCGGCAAGTGTTCACAGACCGGCACGCCAGCCACGGAGGATGATATCGGTTGGAACGAACCACGAATTCCGCTGGGTGCATCGGGTTTCATATCGAAGGTATCGATATGGCTCGGCCCCCCGTGTTGATGCAAAAAGATAACTTGCTTGGCTCGCTGAATTAACTTTTTACCGTGCGGTGCCTGGTTAGCACTCTCTGCGGCCAATAGTTGCGGCAGCGCGAGCCCAGCCAACCCCAACGAACCGACCTTTAGCATTGCCCGTCGTTGTCCATGCCACCCGCGATACGAATTGCAACCGGTCATCGATAGTGTTCCTTGGTATTACGGTCCGCGGGAGTTGAGATCAGAACGGTGACGTTAGCGGAGGAGGTTCATCGAACTGTCAACAAATATAAAAGTCGCATCATCTTTTTGCCGCACATCTTTTTGTCGCACCTTTGCAGTCTAGGCGACCGCTGAGCCGCGCTGCGTTGGAGTCCAGGCTTTAACATCTTCGACAGAGTCGAAGGTGCAATGGTGCCTAAAGACTGGTCGTCAACAATGCTTTCCGACAAAAAATGTGCGACAAAATGATCAATGTTTCGAAACGGATTGTATTAGCGAATCAGGGAAAATTCCTTGCTGTTGACTAGAGCCCACAAAATATCTTCTAAGGCCAAGCGCTGATCGGATTGCGACTGCAGGTAATCGCGCATGGTGGTCTGCTCTTGGCTGGTTGGCGGGCGAGTCAACGTGGCTAAGTAAAGTTCGTTCACTGTATCTGATAAACTGCTGTTACTCTCAGTAAGTTGCGTGAGTCGATTGAGTGGATCGGCTAGTTTATCGCGAACGTCTTGGCCGTTGACCAATACCAACGATTGCCCCAGCGATACCGCCGAAGATCGCTCGCATTCGCAGACCAGCAGGCGAGTTGGCTTTCCAAAGGCAGTCATGAACCCCGCCCGTTCTGGAACTTCCGCTTGATCCACAAATCGCACTTCAGACGCGCGGCTTTGGTCACTTTCGCTGAAAGCGAAAACTTGCGTGGCGTCACTGATGGCATCGTACAGAATCTCGGCTGGCATGCGCCGCAACGGATAGCCAGCAAACATCGCTGCGGCGTCGAGTGTCTCCTGACCAGCGGTTGACTGGCTGGACACAACATCCTCGACCGCAGCCCGCGCAAAGCAGCGACTAGACAGAATTAAACGGGTGAGTTGACGAGTTGAAAAGTCGCTGCGGATGAGTTCGTCGGTCAAATACTCGAGCAACTCGGGGTGGCTAGGGGGATTGGAATCGCGAAAGTCATCGGGAGGATCGACAATACCACGCCCCATCACATGAAACCAAATGCGATTGGCCATATTCCGTGCGAACAGGCGATTGTCTTGGGTCAACCATAGTGCCAACCCACTCAACGAACCATCGCGTTCACGGCTAGTATCTGGCGTCTGTGGATCCGCGTTTGCCGGGTAGCTGACCGTCAATGGTTTGGGGGGAACATTGCGAGCGAGGCCTGGATGCCAAATCTCAGGTTGTTCCGAGCTCAAAGTGATGATTTCGTCGCCGGTGATGATGTGTTTGTCATTCGTATCCTTGGGTTTGTTGTCAATCTGTTCGCGGCGCAGAGTGCTAAAGTAGGCTGCCAGACCGTAGTAGTCATCCTGACGCCAACTATCGAACGGGTGATTGTGGCACCGGGCACACTGCAATCTCACTCCCAGAAACACTTGCCCCACAGTTTCCGCGGCCGTCTCCGGTTCGCGATGCGTGCGGTGAAAACTGGCCGGTGGATTCTCGTAGGTGCTGCCGATATTGGTGAGGAGCGACGTGACGAAACTGGTCAGTGGCACATCGCGATCCACCTGGTCGACCATCCAAGCATGCCACTGCGTGGTACCGCGCGGACTCATGACCTTCTGCTCATTGCGCAACAGATCACTCCAGTGCAAAGCCCATAGTTTGGCGTAGCCGGGGTCGCGCAATAATTTTTCGATCAATCGCGATTGCTTGTCTTCCGAAGATGATGCCAGGTATTGTCGCGTTTCGTCCACCGATGGGAGCCGACCTACAACGCTAAGATAGCTGCGCCGCAGAAAAGTGCTTTCATCGGCCAGGGGACTTGGCTCAAGCCGCAAGCGTTTGAGCTGTCGCTCGACAATTTCATCCAAGCGTGTTGGCGGTGATGACTCAGACCAAGATTGCGTCGCCGCTTTGTCGGGCGACGCGTTGTCTGGTAAAAAAGTTAGCCGCGCCGCCGAGCGACCACTCAAGTACGACACCGAAACACCAATATCGATCGCCCGTTCAGCTTGCACCAATCCTTCGGCACCAATTGAGACACCGGTAGGCGAGCTCGCTTCGAACTTGGCCCAGCGCGTCACATCGCGCAGAATTCCATCACCGAACCGCGCCGTGACCACCAATTGTTGTTGACGACAATCACCCGCCAAGAGGCTATTTGTTGGGAAGACACTCAGTTCGATCAACTGCTCACTGGGCTGAAGCATGAGCGATGGCGGTGGAAACGATGTGGATGCGTTCCAGTGGCAGCCATCGGCGATCCAATCCTTAATCCACTGATATTCGATGGAATCGGTTGGCAAGCGTAGGCCACCTTGGTGTGCCAGAGAGCCAGAGGGTTTTTTCAGTAACAAACTTAGCTCGGCGGCGAACATGTCGACGCGTCGCGCGCCATCGTGTCGCGCAACAGAATCGAAGTCGAAGAACGGATCGTCACCACGCAAACTCAAACGGAAGCCCCCCTTGCCATGCAAATTGCCGTGGCAAGTACCTTGATTGCAACCTGACTTTCCCAACACGGAGGAGATCTCACGAGAGAATATGGGAGTGTTCGAAGTACTACGGTCAATGACCATGGAGACTTCAATCGAATCCTCTCCAGCGGTCAAGGTGGCAGTGTGTAGCTGAGTTTGCGGTTCGTTCGATGCGGCCAGCTCGGTCAGTTGCAACTTCCCCTCAACGTACTGCAACGCTGCCGGTGATGTGGGACATGAGAATTTCGTACCGGGGGCGCGGGTGAGGTCGCGCATAGTCCCGTCGCTGGCGATCGCCACCACCACGACTTGCGCGGGGTAAGCGCGACTTACATAAATCGTGGGGGGATAGCAGATGATCTGCTCCCCGCTTGCATCGACGGCCCATGCGCTGCCATGCCCAGCGGCAATCAGGAGCCACCCTAGCGTTGCCAGTTTGCGAAATGAATGAAACCCAAGCTCAGTCAACTGGGGGCGCAACATCAAAAACATGGGGTGGGGCATAGGGTTGGCTCCGCGCCGGTTGGTTTTCGTGCAAGCGGAATTGGCTCGAGGTAGGATAGGTTGAGTATAACATGAACCCGCAACGTAAGTCTCACTTTGCATCGTTCGGGAAATAACTGTCGTAGCTACGTTCGCCAGAACGTAGACTCCCTGCGGTCTGGCGACCGCAGCTACGGTTAAGATCCGACACTTATTCCCGCTCGATGCTTCAGGACCTCCATTTAGACTATGCTGAAGCAGTTTTCGCAAACCCGCTAACCACCGACTGAGAGGATGGACAGTAGATGATTGCGTTGGCCCGCAGCCTTTGTTCGACTATTGGATTGGCGTTAATATGCCAATGCTGCTTTTGCTTGGCCCTCCATGGCGAGCAACCGCCCCTCACGCGTGACGAAACACTCTTCCGAGAGACGATCGCTCCGATGTTGGTCTCCAAGTGCTTGACCTGTCACGGAGGGGAAAGCGTCGAAGGGGGATATTCGCTAGCATCATTGGAATGGATGCTGCGGCCCGGCGATTCCGAGCTGGCACCCATTGTCTTTGGCCAGCCCGAGTCGAGCGAATTACTGAGGCGTCTGACAACCGAGGACGAGCAAGAACGCATGCCCGCCGAAGCTCAACCGTTAAACTCCGCTGAAATCGCTGTAGTGCGTCAGTGGTTGCAGGGGACCAACTCAACGTCGCTGGTTGACTCACGTAGACCATTGGCCCTATGGCAAACACTCTCCCGGCGCCATGAAACTCCCGAGCATTATCCGCATCCCATAGCGATTAATGCTCTGACTGTCAGCCGTGATGGCCAGCAGATCGCGGTTGGAGGCTACGGGGAGGTGACGGTCTGGGACTCAGCGAGCGGAGAACTGCAACGTCGGCTCCCAGCTTTTGGGCCGCACATCGGAGCGGTGCAATTCAGCAGCGACAATCAATGGTTATGCTTGGTCAGTGGTACACCAGGGGAACAAGGCGTAGTGGAAGTGATCGATTGGCGTTCGCTCACGGTGCAACCCAAGCAGATCGCGACATTGGGGGACGTACCGCGCGGGGTGCGCTTTTCACCTGATGCGCGGCAAATCGCGATCGGTGGTAATGACGGTGTGCTGCGCATCGCCAGCCTGCAGCCTGATGCCGTTGAACTGCGTGAATTGGCATCCCATGCCGATGCGATCCTCGATGTGGCTTGGTCACGCGACGGAGCGCGACTCCTGACCGCTTCGCGCGATCGCACGGCAAAACTATTTGATACCACTAACTGGGAGCTACTCATCAGCTATGCACGCCACGAACGAGCCGTAGGGGGAGTCGGCTTCTGCGGAGACAATCCAGTCACACTCGATGAGACAGGTGCCTTACGCGTGATGGATGGACGCAATCTGGAAAATGATCGCACCGTTGCCGAGCAGACCGGTTTGCCGCGCCGACTACAGAGCTTCGCTGGCTGGGATTCAACCATCGCAGTTGCCGATGATGCATTGCGCATGAACAACACTCCCCGCAGTGGACTGCGGATTTTTGATCTCCGACGCGAAGTGGTCGACGATGGAAAAACCGAGGAGGGGACGAGAAAAACTAAAACGCTGATGCGCTTGCGCGAACAAGAAGCTGTGATTATAACTGAGGTAGAACGAATTGAATCGTTGTCCATCGCTGACGATTTGCTGGTCGGCGGTACGGATCACGGCACAGTCTGGGTCTGGCGTCGTTCCGACTGGGCCCTGCTGCGCCGCTTTACCGCCGCCCCATGACCCGTACGTCAGGCTTTCCTGCCTGACTCTCCACATGTGGAGCACTAGCAGAAAAAACTGGCGCGCATTCTCAGACAAAAAGGTGTGCGGCAAAAAGATAATGCGTGTGAAAGCACAAAACGACTCAAGCAACCATCGTTAAAGCCGCTGAACACTTACGAAAAAATCGACTCACGTCGCGCATCGGCGAAAGAAACAAAGCGGTCGAGCCGCGTGTCCCATAACTTGAGTCGCAAACAACCCACGATATCCTTCAAACGCAGCGACGTGCGCGAGGGTGACTGCAGCGGTTCCAGTCCGGCCATGGCTTCTGGCAAACGATAAAACGGAATCTTGGCATTCAAGTGATGCACGTGATGGTAACCGATGTTGCCGGTCAACCAGTGTAGAATTGGACCCAATTCAAGATAGCTGGAGGATTTGAGGGCAGCCTTGGTATACGACCATTCTTCGCAACGTCGAATCTTGGCGTCAGGAAAATTGTGTTGAATATAAAACAAATAGGCACCTGCCATTGATGCGATCCAAGTGGGGAGCACAAATGCCAGGAGTGAAGTTTGCCAATCAAAGAACCACCACAGTCCAACAATCAGACTGAAATGCGTGACCAGCGACAACGGAGCATCCCAGTGCCGACGCGGGTCCATGATAAAAGGGCGGACGCACATCCCGAACATGAAAACCGTTAAATACCCCAGCACGATGATCAGCGGACTGCGCGCGATGCGATATTCGAGCTGTTCACGCTGCGTAGCGGCGGCATAGGTCTCGGTGGTCATAATTGGGAACGAACCGATACTGGCACCGAACAACTTCGAATTGTGGCGGTGATGGTGATCGTGTGAACGCCTCCAGACGCTCGGCGGGGTCAACATCACACAGCCATACAAAGACAACAGCCCCTTGGCCAAAAGCGAATCCTTGAACATGGCTTGATGCTGGTAGTCGTGGTAGACAATAAAGACGCGGACCAACGTTAGACCGGTGAGTAAACTGCCGAGCAGGCGTAGCCACAGCGCATCAGCGGCACCCGCCACGGCGGCTGAGACAGCCAACGCGATCAGAGTGGTACCAAAATGCCACCAGCTCCGCCCACGCTGCTCGCTCGCATAGCGTCGGCTATCGATCAATAGTTGACGATCGAGTGCCCTGGTGACTTCATTGTCAGTGTTGGACGTCACCGTGGACTGGGTTGGTTCGGCTAGTAAGGTCAATTCCGGAGACTCCCCAATTCTTCGTGCGCATTAAAAGAGTCCGTCGCCGCGAAGAATGAACGGGCAACAAACGAGTCGTTAGGATTCGTTGTGCCGGAAAATAGCCTACCGATCCCACTAGGTCAACGGGAAAGGGGAGAGAATCTAAGGAATATGAACTTCGAAACCAAGAAAAGTGAGCGGGCGACCGTGGCCAAGTCGCCCGCTCCGCTGCTGTCCCAGCGACCTTAGCGGGGGTGGCTGGGACCGTTGTCTTCCTCGATAAAGTCAGGCAATACTCGCCGCCTGGTCAAGCCCACCGACAGCGTCATGGCACTCAGACCAGTCATCAAGCGATGCCAGTGATCGATCAATTCAGGAACGCCAAACTGCCCCGAGTCACTGCGTCCCAAACCACGCTGGCTAACACACACAGCCGGACTAAGGTGCAATAGGGCTTCGAGCACGAGATGATCGCGGCGATCACTCTCGCTAATCGTGGCGTCGTCGTAGATCCATACATGCGCCCCCATGGCCTCATCGATCAAACGCATGGCGGCAAACTGAGCCGTGGGAGCGTCAATCGTCAGTGTTTGCGAACCACAGGTTGCGTAGAACTTAGCCATCGTGTTTCTTCCTTGAGCTTGCGGAGGTATTTAACTTGAACATGCTGACAGGCGCTGATTGCCTCGACATCACTGTTTTCGCCTACCCCCGTGACACCTTAGGTCCCTGCCTGGATCGATTGGGAAAAAAATTGCTTAATTCGCGGTGCGGACCACCATGCGAAAGCCAAGATCGCGACACAATGGTTTTTCGTCGCGTTGGATATTGCGTTCCGTGGCCCGCGCCCCCTGGATCGTCAACGTGTTTTGCAGCAACGCATGAAACAGGAGCAGTTCGAAAGCCGCTGATCGCAACATGTTGACTTGTTCGCGGTAGCCACACACCGCCAAAGCACCGGTCTGACGCAAAAATGCCTTCAGCTTGCGACCGTCCATCTTCATCGTTTCACAGCTTCCCAAATAAATGATCCGCTGCGCACAACGTCCCTCAAGCTGCTGACCGAGCTCCTTCAAACTAAGTTGACGATCGCGCGAGCGACCATCGCCAATCAGAATGCACTCTTGTACCCCGTGATATCCCAGATACAGGATGGGGTAACGCGAATAGCGTTTCTGAGTCCATTTGTCGAGATAGTAAAACAGCTCGGCGCGCGTCGCGGCGTCTCGATGAACGAACGAAATCCGGTTATCCATTTTGGACAATAGCTCGACGATCGGCCGGAAACTTAATCCCTGCCGCAAATCGGAATGCCATTCGCCTTCGATGGCGAATATACCGCGTCCCATTTTCGTGTTGCTAACCATTTAACGTTTATTTCAAAGGAATTCTGGCCCAGCCGTCATGTGAAACTTAGGCTATTCAGCATAGCTTATTGGTGCGTCCAAGTGCGGTGGGAGGGGCTATTCCGACCCGCCGTAGGGAGAAACAGGCAAAGTTTTTTTGGTTTATCGCTACACCCCCCATACCCCGCATTTTCCGCAATTGCGGTTTTCTGTGCGAAACGCAGAGTCAACCCCACCAGACAGCCCACTTGGGGGGAGTGGGGGGGGGGATGCGCCCGTGTCGTCAGCGCAGATTTTGAATGGCCGGTCCCTGAGCAAATTGATCGGAACCTTTACCAGTCGAGCCACCACCACTCCCTCACTCCACTGGGCAATCCCATGGTTGGCCAAATTCATTACTTCGAGCGCTTAAACCATCACAGATAGTCTCCTACTCAACTCCTTCGACACCACTGGCCTCAGCCAGTGCCACCACTCCACCACTCCACCACTCCATCTCCCCATCTCCCCATCTCCCCATCTCCCCATCTCCCCATCTCCCCATCTCCCCATCACTCCATCACTCCATCACTCCATCACTCCATCACTCCATCACTCCATCAATCCATCAATCCATCAATCCATCAATCCATCAATCCATCAATCCATCAATCCGCGCGGCCCTTGCACCGTTTCGGCTATACTGACCGACATTGGATCTAAACACTCACAACACTTCCACAAAGATGGTCCCATAACATGGGCAAGAGCCACCGCTTCTCCGATAAAAAATTCTTGGTCGACCAAGGTGATAAACTCAATCTGTCGAAGCGCTCCACGCAAGCCGGGAAGGAATTGAAGAACGAATCCCACGCGGTTGAGGAGTTGGCCGTCGATGTGTCAGCCTTGCAATCCGCACAACAGTTGCTTTATGCCAGTGATTCACATTCGCTGCTGGTGATTTTTCAAGGGATGGATGCCGCTGGGAAGGATGGGACGATTCGACATGTGATGGGGGGAGTCAACCCGCAGGGCTGCCGCGTGCATTCGTTTAAGGCACCCAATTCGTCGGAGCTGGAACATCACTTTCTGGCGCGCGCGGTCCCCTGTCTGCCAGAACGGGGGATGATCAGTCTCTTTAATCGTTCCTACTACGAAGAAGTGCTAGTGGTCCGCGTCCATCCAGAATTCCTGCTGCCGCAAAAGCTGCCGCAGCTCAATTCGCTGAAGCCGAAGTCGCTGGAGAAATTGTGGTCGCAGCGCTACAAGGAAATCAACACCTTCGAACGTTCATTGGCACAGCACGGAACGCTGATTTTAAAGTTCTACTTGCATGTTTCGCGCGACGAACAGAAAAGGCGTTTCCTGGAACGCCTCAACGACCCCGAGAAGTATTGGAAGTTCAACGCGGGGGATTTGGCCGAGCGCAAACTGTGGAGCCAATATCAAACTGCCTTCGAAGAGGCACTTACACAAACTAGCAACAAGTTCGCACCCTGGTACGTTATTCCCGCTGATGACAAGTGGTACGCACGGGCCGCCATCGCTGACATCATCGCCGACAAACTCGAATCGCTCGATCTACACTACCCCGTCGTGGCCGAAGCAGAGCAAGTCAAGTTCACCCAGTTTGCTCAGCAACTGAACGAAGAAGATTAGGCTTCCGTCTGTTAGCTATCTTACGCAAACGGAAAAGTTTTACTCGGCTGTATCCAGATAAGGATCTTGGCCGATTTCGCGTTGCATTTTTGTGCGTTCCCGTTCGTGGTGCAGGAGCATCATGCGATCGCGAAAATGCTTCCGTTCCACTTTCCGTTGAGCTTTACGGAAATAGCCTGCCAACGCATGGAAGGGGCCCGAATTCTGCTTGCCCCTGGCCGCCATTTGCTCAGCGCGTTTGATACCAAATCCAGTTCGCAGAATGTCGTCATCGAGCGATAAGTACTGACGGTAGGAACCAGGGTCTCCCTGTCGTCCGCAGCGGCCAATCAATTGTCGATCGATGCGGGCCGCATCGTGCAGTTCAGTGCATATGACGTGCATTCCCCCTAGATCCTTGACCGCTTGTTCCAGTTTCACGTCGGTTCCACGTCCAGCCATGTTGGTAGCGACGGTCACGCGTTTGTGTTTACCCGCTTCGGCGACGATTTCAGCTTCGCGCTCGACTTCGTTGGCGTTGAGAACATCGGCTGGGACCCCGACGTCGCGCAGCAATTTCGCCAGTATCAGCGACTTGTCGATTGAACGGGTGCCAATTAGGACGGGACGTCCCTGCTGATGATACTCCTGCACTTCCGCCACAATCGCTTCGAACTTATCAAGCATCGTTCCGTAGACTTGATCAGGGAGTCGTTGACGGCGCGGGGGGCGGTTGGTGGGGACCAGCACCACAGGGGTCTTGTAGATCTTCCGCAATTCAGGAGCGCTCGTAGAGGCGGTACCGGTCATCCCGGCCAGTGCCTTGTAGCGCTGAAACAAATCTTGGACTGTAATCCGAGCAGCTTGTCCGGTGGGGACGCTCACCTCAATTCGCTCCTTGGCCTCGATCGCTTGATGGATACCATCGCGCCATTTGCGACCTTCGGCCAGTCGTCCCGTAAATTCGTCAACGATGACAATTTCACCATCGCGGACCACGTAATGACGATCGAGGTTGAATTCGCGATGCACCTTGATAGCCCGTTCCGTGAATTCATACAGATCGACCAAAGAGACCAAGCGCATGTCCTCTTCGCGTGGCAAGCTGCGGACCAGCGCGCGACCGCGGGCGGTCAGCTCGATCTTGTGATGATCTTCGTTGATGATAAAGTGTTCGTCGTTTTCGTACTGGGGGGCATGTTCGGCAGCCCAGCGGAAGGTAGCGATCACTGCTTCGCGAGTTTCGTCCCCTAGTGAACCGATGATCAATGGAGTACGCGCCTCATCGATCAAAATGCTATCTGCTTCGTCGACCAGCGCAAAGTGCATGGTCCGTTGGACCGGTTCATCGCCTCGACTGCTCCAGCGTTCGGAACTACCTTCACCGAGAAAGTCGCTTTGGATTCTCCCTTGGGCTCGCAGCAACAACCGATCGCGGAGGAAATCGAAGCCGAACTCTTTGGCGGTCCCGTAAGTGATATCCGAACCGTAAGCCTTACGACGCTCGTCAGGGGTGCTTTCAGTTAAAACCACGCCGACGGTAACACCTAGCACTTCGTAAATCGGCCTCATCCACTCCGCATCGCGTTCGGCTAGATAATCGTTGACGGTAGCCAGGTGAGCACCCAAGCCAGCTAGCGAATGTAGGTAGAGTGGCAGTGTGGCGGTAAGCGTTTTCCCTTCGCCGGTCTGCATTTCGGTGATGCAGCCATCGTAGAGTGCTGCGCCGCCGATGATTTGCACATCGAAGTGCCGCATGTTGAGCGCCCTCCGCCCAGCTTCGCGGACTAGCGCAAAGGCTTCCGGCAAAATGCGCAGCAGCGGTTCACCACTCATCGCCCGAAATCGCAGCGACAGACTTTCCTTGCGAATTTGTTCCAGCGACAGCTTCTTGGATTGCGGCTCGAGCTCAGTCACTTGGCGCAACGCCTTGACCCAGCGTTGCACCCGCGCACTGGCGACACCAGGAATTCGCCAGCCGGCGGCGATTTTAGGGAGGCTTGGAATTTTGCTAGGGGGTGGAGCTGCGCTCGCTTCGGTCGCACTCCCACCCACTGTTGGCCCACCAACAGTGGCAGGGGCGATCGACTGCGGAGGAACTGGTATCAGCGCCGCGTCGTTCTTCGCTGTCGAAGATGTAGACTTGTCGTCCGTTTCATTCATGCTGAATCACACCGTTGCAATAGACGTCAATCGATCGGACTGTTGAGGCTGAGGTTCACTAAGAAATGCAGTCGGACGGAACTTAAGGTTCCAACCCGGTTAATGTTTGAAACCCCAGTTCGTAGCAGTACACAGTCCCTGATCCAATAGTTTACCAAAGTCAGTAAAAAACGGTGGTCTGTTTTTGCGCGGAATGCACTCCAGGAACTCGAAAAGCTGAGAAAACGTTGGAAAAACGGGGTCTGTTAAATCGCGGCGATTGGGAGGTTTGTGCCGGAAGTAGGATTTTTTCTCTAAGTAGTGTTGTTGCGGGCCGATCTACGTTTAACGACCCTGACGCTTGATCCGTCCCGAGAGAAACAAAAAATGAAAATTACGAATTTAGTACTGTCTCTCACCTTAGCTGGTATGTGCTTGAGTCAAGCGTCAGCGCAAGGTATTCCTCACACATCAACCTCCGCCGCCCGGCGGAGCATTGGCGATTCGTCCCCAGTGGCCGCACGCCCTGCCAGCTTTAATGGCTCGCGCAGCGTTTCTGACCAAACTGTCAGCCGCGCTTCGGCGATCGACCAAAGCATCCTGACACCGACCGCTGACTACGGTTACGAACCCGGTTATGGCACCAGCAATGGTGGCAAAAAGGCTGACGGTGGATACTCTAGAGGGCACGGTGGTGGCTCGGCCTGCAACGACTATGGTATCGGGTCGTCGTTCTGCGGTTGCGGCCAAAGCAACCTGTGGCTCAACGCTGAGTCGCTGCTGTGGTTCAGCAAGAGCGTTTCCTCCCCTGCCTTGGTAAACACCTCCGATTTTGGTGTACTTCCAATTGCTGGCACAACCACTGTGTTTGGCGGCGGCGACGGCATCGATTTCGGTCTGCTCCCCGGTTTCCGCCTCTCCGGAGGTACCTACCTGGGAAGCGATCAAAAAGTTGGTATCGGCGGACGGGGCTATGGCCTGTTTGAAGCCAACCAATCGTACGCTCGCAGCAGCACCGGGAGCGGAAACCCCTCCAATCCGTCGATAGGCATACCGTTCTACAATTTGTTCCAAAACCAGGAAGACGCTTTTCTGGTTGCCTACCAGGACGGGAACGGACGCGATAAAGAGGGTTTGGTGCGGGCCAGATCGGATCTGAGCATGTACGGTGCCGATGGTTCACTGTATCTGCTTCTGACGCGTTCCGAGGGAATGCGGATGGATCTTCTCGGCGGGTATACTTTCAACCTGCTTCGCAGTTCGGTTGGCGTGGAAACTGTTTCCGATGGTTTCCGCTTCCCTAACAATGGCTTGAACACAGTTACCAACGATCTGTTTGCGACCGAGAACGTCTTCCACGGCGGACACCTGGGAGTCCTGAGCTCAGTAGTGAAAAGTCGCGTCAGTTTCTCGACGCTAGCCAAAGTTGCTTTCGGCAGTATGCGTCAGACCAGCACCGTCAGCGGATTTAGCAACTTGCGAGACGCGCTGGGTAATGAATCCAGCCTAGGTGCCGGTATCCTGACGCAGCCTAGCAATATTGGAGTCAACACCCGCGATACGTTTGGGTTCATTCCTGAGCTGGGAATCAAACTCGGCTTCGCCGCCACCCAAAACATGCAAGTCACTGTTGGCTATACGATGATGATGTGGTCGGGTGTGGCCATGGCCGGTGATCAGATTGACAATGTGGTCGATCCCACGCAATTGGTTTTACCCAACGCTGGCACACGCCCCAACTCGCTCTTGAACGACAACACGTTCTGGATGCAAGGTGTTGATCTCGGGGTCAACTTCGCGTTCTAAGTTTCAAAAGACAGACTCGCATAGCTGGACGATCAAGCGTAAACGAAGCTCAAGCGGTCTAAACCGCTTGAGCTTTTTGACTTTTGGGCGCTAAGCCCAATATTCGAAACGCAATCCGTTAACAGCTTAATCCTAAGCATCCGCCAACAATTGTTGTCGCGATGGACGAGACCCGCGAGTCCTGCAGGAGGGGACTCGTAACCTCATCCACTACCAATTGCGACACTTGATGTTTTGGCCATTGCTAAGCTGGTTTCTGGTTAGCGATTAGTCTGATTGCGCAGGGTTCAAACCCTTCCGCGGCCCATCCATTTCTTCCGGCGGCGGTTTCGGTGCAAAGGATTCTGGCGCCACAGCCTCATGCTGACTTCCGCAACCAGATGAGACTAGCCCAGGTGCGAACAGGACAAATAGCAACAGAATTCTAGTCATGATTCTAGTCATGGTCTTATGTCAATTTGGACAGTTAGTGGAAAGAACACGCAAGTGAAAACGATTCGGCGCACAGGGGTAAGCATCGTTCAGTAAATGTGTGTCGGGACTTCCCCCAAGCTGTGGTCGCCAGACCGCAGGGAGTCTACGTTCTGGCGAACGTAGCTACGACATTAAATTCCCGAAAGATGCTAAGCCCCTTTACGCATCGGCAGCTTGTAAATCAAAACACGCTGCGAGTTACCTCGAATGCCAGCCAAAATATTTAGAGCTCTTCCCCGACCAAGCCATCATTCATGCCGTTGGCTCGCAACCAAACTTGCCCGTCGAGCGAAGTCGACACCGATCGCACCGCTCCATCACCCAGCACAAAATTCGAGATGCCGGTGTGATTACTGGAAAACTCGTAATAGTTATCTTCACCTATCAACCACGTGGCGGATGCTGGAAGAGCGACTGCTGAGAGCCAGCCATATGTCGCTGGGCTAGGGGGATCGGTACTAGCGGAAAATCCACCGCGTGTTTCACCGAAGACCAGAGTATTACTGAGTCCATCGCTGATGCTGCCGAACCGAGTCTCGGAACGATTGCGGAAAATTCCTTGCCATTTGCCCCCTTCAACGTCAGGTCGTCCAAGGCAACCGATGTAGTTGGTTTTGCCTATTTGGTCGACAGGCCAGCCCCCTGAAGCTGCGCCGCTGTAGGGCTGAATCGAGATGCCCGTGCTAGTCGCAGAGGTCGTGTAGACATGCACTCGAGTCCAAAGTACGGTTGGGCTCTTGGCGTCGGAGGGACAGACAAACATGGGAACTTTGTACTGGGCCAAATCCCATGGGTCGCTTTTCCCCCCCAGTAAACTTAGCGCAGTATTGAACCAGCGGAGATCTTCCCCCGTTCCTGCTAGGCGGTCGACGCGCGCCAAATCTGTCGGGAATTGATTGTAAATATTGTTTTGCTCCATGAACGGCAGCAGGTAGGTCAGCACACCATAGTACTGCTGGTTACCACCTCCAACAGTGTTCACGTACGGTGTCGAACGTGGCGGACCTAAATAGCCAGGAGGCAACTTCTTAAACGTGCTCTCAAAATTGTGAAGCGACAATCCGAGCTGTTTTAGATTGTTTGTGCAACTCATCCGCCTTGCCGCCTCACGGGCGGACTGCACAGCAGGAAGTAGCAGACCAACAAGGATTCCAATGATGGCGATCACCACCAACAGTTCAACCAATGTGAATGCTGATGTGCGCGAGGTCCGATGTTCGGACCCTTTAAACAATTTGGACATAAACGCCCTCCCGAAAAAAATTTGACCTTGGTAGAGAAATACAATGTGAAAGCGGGCGATCATTGGGAGGGCAATGTCCAACCGGTTCATATCACGTTAGTGACTTGACAAGTTAATTCATGTCATCCTGTTGCGTTCAGGACCTGATCGAATAGCTTTGCCTGCAAGGCAGGCCACTTCAGCTTAATGGTGCTCCTGTTTCCCTTGCGCCGGCTCAAGATTCACTCGGGCGGCAGCGGGTGCTAGTGATTCCTCCGATGCATTTTTTGCTAGGGAAGATTCTTTGCTATTAATAGCTCCGAAGCCCGTTGATGATGCCGAAAATTTTTCTAAAAAATTCTCATTTTTGTTCGAATGTTAAATAAAAGCGTCCCCAAGTACAAAGCATTCCTGTTGCTCGAGGGAGTCTACGTTCTGGCGAACGTAGCTACGACCGTTATTTCCCGCACGATGCTCATTGGTCGGTTCGCCTTGTAGGTGGCATGGGTTTAGGTAAGAAACGGCGTTGGCACAGACTGGCACAATACGCTAGACTGGCGATCGAGGGTGCTATCACACCCTCCCCCTGCGCACCGCGGGACACCCAACCAAGGAAGGACAGGCTATGGCCAAGGAATCATTCCGCTTTATCCATGCCAGCGATTTTCATCTGGAGCGACCGCTCCAGGATATACTTGACCTCCCGGACAATCTGAAGAAAACTCTGGTCGATGCACCTTGGAAGGCAGCCGAAGCAATCTTCGATCATGCCGTTGTCGAAAATGTCGACTTCATCATTCTCTCCGGTGATTTGCTCAATCCGCTGACATGCGGAGCACCGGGAGTTGCATTCCTGCTTGATCAATTCGAGACGCTCAGGCAACGCAACATTCAAGTTTATTGGGCTGGTGGGACGGTCGACGATCCCGAACGTTGGCCCGAAGCTGTGGTGCTCCCCAGCAACGTTCAAGTCTTTTCCAAACACGAAGTTGAAACTTTTGTCTATCGTCGTCACCAAACGCCCCTGGTAACGCTTTTAGGACGTAGCAGCGCCGGGAGCGAATCTGTCCGCGGGGCAGAATATGCGCACGACCCAGATGACAATTTCGTGATCGCGGTGGCTTTCGGTAAGGGAGATAGCGACACGCTCGCTTCCGAACGCGTCGACTATTGGGCGCTCGGCGGACAACATCAATCAGAAATTCTTCGCAGCGACGAACCGGCTATTCGCTATTGCGGCTCACCTCAAGCGCGTTCATTGAGTGAACCGGGTGAGCATGGTTTTGTACTGGTCGATGTCGACGCACAGCGCAATTTACAAATTCACACCATCGGTATCGACTTGGTGCGCTACGCCACGCAAGACATCGACGCCGATGACGTGGCACTCGGTCGCGATTTGCGACAATTGCTTGCCAAACGTGTAGCGCGTTTGCAAAGCGAGGCGTCAGGGAGACATGTGCTGGTCAAATGGCGAGTCCACATGGATCTCGAAAACGCGGCCATCGTTGGCCCCAGTGCTATCGAAGATCTGCTCGGCTGGCTACGTCGCGAATTCGGACATGGACAACCGAGCTGTTGGACGGTCGACATGGAGATCTTGCCTCCTAAAGAGCTGCCAGCCAAGTGGAAGGAAGAAGATACGATTTTGGGTGATTTCTTGCGCACGGCGGCCACGCATCGCAAGGAATCGGCCAAGCGGTTGAATATGAAGCCGATCATCGATGCCGAAACACCGGCTTCTAATATTTGGCAGTCCGCACTTTCGAATACGTCGCCCGCAGCGACACTCGACAAGAGCACTTTACTGGGTGTCGATTTGTTGCGCGGCCACAAAGTCGACTTGGTTGCCTCTACTAGGCGTTTCGGAGGATCCGAAAAATGAGAATTAAAGACGTACAGATCGACGGTTTTGGTGTTTGGTCGGGCCTGTCGGTCCACTCCATGCCCGATACGATGACAGTCTTTTACGGTCCCAATGAAGCGGGTAAGACCACGCTCATGCATTTCTTGCGGACGATGTTCTATGGCTTTACAGAACATCGCCGCATGCGCTACTTGCCCCCGGTTTACGGTGGCAAGCCAGGGGGGGCCATCCGCGTCACTGGTCCCGGCGGTGGTTACGAAATCAGTCGCCGAGCGCAGCTTGATCAAGGGTCAAGCGTTGGGCAACTCACTGTCACGGGGAGTGATGGACTTTCGCAGGGCCAACATCGATTGGCCATGCTGCTGGGTCAAGTTGACGAATCGATCTTTACCAACGTCTTTGCGATCGGACTGCGCGAGCTACAGGAACTGAGCACGCTCGATGACACCGCCGCCGCCGATGAGCTCTACAAACTTTCTAGTGGTTTGGATCGCGTCTCGTTGGTCGATGTTACTCGTCAGCTCAAAATTGCGAGGGGACAGATCATCGGTCCCACGCCTGACGAAGGGCAAATGCAGCGTCTAATGATGCAGCGCGAGAAGCTGCGTGACGAAATCGATCAACTCACCGCTCACGGCCGACGTTGGAGCGAGTTGGCTGCGCTACGACACACACACAACTCCGAATTGGAAGATCTCAAACAACGCATCGCGCAGTGGGAAGTCGAAGCCAAAACGTACGAAGTTGCCATTCAAGTTCGCCCCACCTGGCTCAAACGGGCACAGCTTGATGAGCAGATTCAGGGGCTGGCGGCCCGCACTGACTTACCCGAAGCCGCCGCTAGTCGCCTAGCTGAACTCTCCGGACAAATTGGCGAACGGGACGAAAAACTGCTTCAACTTAGGCAACAGAGACGAAGTTTGCGCGAGCAAGCGCGGAAACTGCCACTGCGCAGAGGTATCCTCGAATTGGCCGCCAAGATCGAAGCAGCCTCGGAACAGGCACCTTGGATCGGTTCGCTGCAAAAGAACGTGCAACGACTTGAGGGGCAAATTGGGCAGACCCGCGAGCAACTGATCGAAGATGCCAAACGTTTGGGGATTGCCGAAGAAGATCAACAAGCCTTGCTCAACGATCGCCGCATGGTCCGCATGCCCGATCTGTCGCGACAAGCCATCAATCAACTCGCCGAACCAGCCAGCGATGTGCGCTTATGGTCGACGCGTTTGAAACAAGCCAAGCAGCAAAGTGAAGCAGATAAGAAAGAAGCTGATCGCTTGGCCAAGGAATTGGGGCTATCGATGGAAAGCCGCAATCAACCCGATATCCACGCGGCGATGCAGTCCAACGGCGAACTGATCACACAACTCCGCAAGCGGATGCAGGTCGAAGAGGCGCTTGACAAGCAGGTCGCGCGGCGCGAACAACTCGAGAAGGAAGCGGTCGATTTGGCCGTGGATGAAGCGTTGCCCGTCGAGCGTTCTTTCCTGATGGGAATATTGTTCGTGGGTGGTGCCTTTCTGTTTCTGTGGGGACTTGGAAAAATCCTTCCCTTCTTCCAAACAGAAGCCGCACCCGATTCCAACACTGGTATGTTGTTTGTGTTGTGCGGCATGTTCATGCTCTTCTTCGGCTTGATGTGGAGCAATGTACTCGATCGATCGACGGTCACCGAGTTGGAGGATGTTGAGGATCAGATCGATGCGATTCGCAAAGAGATTCGCAAGACCGAGACCGAGCGCGACGAGTTTGATCGTCGCCTGCCAGCCCACTCCGCACCGCTCGAATCGCGGTTGCGCGAAGCCGAAAGCGAGATCTCCTCGCTCGAAGGACTACTCCCCACACAACACAATCACCAGGCGGCAATGGAGCGCTACAAGGCAGCTCGCAAGCGCGCCGTGCAGGCCGCCGAATCGCTCCGTTCGGCTCGGAGTCAGTGGCAAAAAACCCTGAGCCAACTCGGACTAACCGAATCATTGTCCCCCAAGAGCATTCGCATCATGGCGGAGGGCTATGATTCGCTACTGCAAACTCGACGCCGCATGCAAAGCTTGGAAGAAGAACTCGAAACGCGACAATTGGAACTGGGGGCTCTGACGCAACGCATCGACTCCCTAGCTCGACAAGCCTTCGCGGCCAAAGCGGCCAGTGATGTGGTCGCTGGCGAAGAAGCAGATGATGAATTTGAAGAACTTGGCAGCCGCACCGATGCAAAAATGAAGGCCCGCCAGAGCCTGCTCGAACAGCCCAAGTCGGAACCACTTAAGGCTGACGTGGCCGCCGCCACTCGCGCCCTCGAACAGCTCGCTAAGCTCACTTCGCTCATCAGTTCCCAAGAACAATTCATCCTGCAGAAACGCAATATGAAGGAGCAAGACCAACAGCTCGCTAAACAATCAGCCGGCGTGCAAAAGTCAATCGATAAACTTCATCGCACGCATAGCGCATTGTTAGCCGAATTGGGCTGCGAGTCGGAAGAACAACTGTTGCAATTGCTGGAGACGAAGCAGGAGCATCAAAAACTTTCGTCGCAACTCTCTGAATATGGAGAGCGCATCTTGGCCGTGATCAGCGGCACCCTCCCCTATGAGACCGTGGCTCGCTTGCTGGATAGCCCCGGTGCCGATGAATTGGAAAAACGCTGGGAACAGATCTCACAGCGAACCCAACAGGCGGAGAAGCGCGTCGAGCAGTTGCATTTACGACAGGGGGAACTAGGCCAAGAAATGAAATCATTGGCAGCCAATAATCGTTTGGCCGAATCGAAGCTCGAACTAACTTGTATTGAGAATCAGATCAAAGCGTGTGCCGAACATTGGCAAACGTTGGCCGTCACGACACAATTGCTAGATGACGTCTGCGCGGTCTACGAGACCGAGCGTCAACCGGAGACCCTGCGCGAGGCTTCGGCCTTCCTCAGTCAATTGACCGAAGGAAAGTATGTCCGTATCTGGACTCCTCTCGGAAAGAACCAACTTCGCATTGACAACGCCGCCGGACAAGCCCTGCCGCTAGAAGTTCTCTCGCGAGGTACGCGCGAAGCGGTCTTCATCGCATTGCGTTTGTCGTTGGCCGCCGCCTACGCGCGACGGGGTGTGACATTGCCACTGGTGCTGGATGATGTGTTAGTCAACTTCGATTCCGTGCGCGCCGAATCGGCCGCCAAAGTACTGCGAGACTTTGCCGCGCTGGGTCATCAAGTAGTGATGTTCACCTGTCACGAACATATCATGCGCATTTTTGACACGATCGGTGTGCAAGTCCGCGTGCTACCTCACCAAGGTCAACCCGGCGAAGCGGAAATCTTCTATCCCGAAGCAATCGAACAACCACAGCTCGTTTCAACACCGGTTGTCGAGCCACAAGCACAAACGATTTATGAAGAACCGGAGGAAGTTATCGAAGAGGTCGAAGAAGAGTTCGCAGAGGAATTCGAAGAAGAGTACGAACCCGTAGCCGAAATCGAATTGCCAGAGCCGGATGAAGAGGAAGACGTAGAGGACGAGCCAGAACCAGCGCCAATCTTAGTTGTCGAGTCGCCACGCCCCAAACCGAGAGCACAAGCCCGACGGGTAGTCGTCGTCCAACAGCCCGAGATCGATTGGCTGTGGTACGAACGCACACCCGATCGACAGGAATTGGGCTGGGTCGATTCAGAGGAACGGCTCGAAGATAAATCTCCCCCAGCCGATTTATGGTGGAATCGCCAACAATTGCGACAGACAGTGGAAAAGTCCGCCTAATTAATGAACACCCCATCGCTTTCAACTCCAACGCAGCGGGAACAAGAGTTTGGGGTGATGGTCGACCGCCCAACCACGACGCAGCATAGTTTGCCGCGATACTCGCGATCGCGTTAGCTGCGGTCGCCAGACCGCAGCGAGTCTACGTTCTGGCGAACGTAGCTACGACAGTTATTTTCCGAACGATGCTAAAGCTTTTTTCTCCCTCTCGCCTAACGACCCATTTCTTTCAAGACACCACTCATTTTTGCAATTTGCTATCGGTGTTGTATGTTTGGGAGCCCACTTTAAATGCCCATTCGAATGGCTTGCCCCCATGAGAGTTCTTGTAGTTGATGATTCTGGTGTTATTCGTAGCATCCTCGCTCGTGTCGTACGTGGCATGGGTATTAAGCGGATTGTCGAAGCCGCCGACGGTAGTGAAGCCTGGACAGCCTTTGAGAATCAGCCCACCGACTTGGTCTTGACCGACTGGCACATGCCCCGTCTCGATGGTCTAGAACTAACCAAAAGGATTCGGGCGATTGCTCCGGACGTACCGATTGTGATGGTGACGGTCGTCGATTCGAAGGCCATGATCATTGAAGCCATTCAGGCTGGTGTGAGCGATTATCTGTGCAAGCCCTTTGAACGCGATGAGTTGGAAGCCAAGCTTGAACGCTTCATCCCAAGCTAGATCGGCCGCACGGGCTAGTGCTAGGGTCAGGGTTAGGGGCTGCTGTGTTTTTTCCGTAGCTGAAGACTCTCGCTTCCAGAAGGGCTACATACCACTAGCTAACTGCTTGACGACTATACTGTAGACCGCTAGATCTTTCGTACCCCGTAGCGTGGCCCTCGGAAAGTGACATGTCGGCTGAAGTCTACTACCGTTTTTTTCAGGCCACGCGTCTCTTAGGTGAGGGTACTGTCGAGGCTCCGTTCACAGTGGGACGACAAACAGATCTGAGACTCCCCGCACCAGTGACCGTGCTGGACGTCTCCCCCAACACTCAGCACTACGTCGACAATGATCGCGTGGGCCGTAAGTTAGTGATTGTGCCACTCAGCAATCGAGCCGTGCCGCGTCTATCGCTCAGGATTGACGTGGATAGGGATGGGAATCTGCTGGCTCACAATCTGCACCTCGCAGTCGAACTCCACCTGCCATCGCGAGAACCGTTGCGTCCTCAAGAACAACTGCTATTGGGGCGCGATGGAACGATCTGCTTCCCCGACGAATATCAACTTCGTTTGACATATCAATCGTCTCCCGTGGGTGGTCGCGCGGGAGCGGGGGGAGGCACACTGGCATTCGCCGTCGATGAGGAGACTCCCACTCCCCGGGCTGCAGTGGCCAGCGGCGAGCTGGATAGTGAACTCTCGGATTCAGCCTTGGAAAATGATGGCGCCCAGTTGATCGACAACGACAGTTCCGAGGAATTGGAAGCGAATGCCGCAATTGAGTTCGACCCCCATGCCGACAATCGCAACAGCTTCGTGGCGCTCGATCCGGTCTTGGATGAGTCTGACGAGGAGTCGACGCACCTCCTGACGATGATGGCGCAGCCCGCAGCAGTCAATCACCAAAGGTTGGCGGTCCGCTTGGTTCGCGCTGCGCTGGAAGCTTTTAGGGAGCCACCAGGGAGCAAGGAGTTCTTCGATGCCGCGGGACGCGCGGCGATTCACATGATCGATCTGGATCGCGTCGCAGTTCTCCGCAAGGATAGCGGTGAGTGGAGTTGCCGTACGCTCTCGTTTCGCCCTGGTCTAGAGCATTCGCGGGCCGCCACGCGTGAGTTTAGCCAAACGCTGTTGGCCCAAATGGAACTCAATGGACGCACTACCTGCGTCGCCCCGCAGTTGGAATCGCAGGGCCTGTGGCATTCGATCGTCGAGATCGATCGCGCCGTTGCCGCCCCCATCTTTGACGAACAAAAGACGATTGTCGGTGCGCTGTATGGCGATCGCCTAATCGGCGAGAGCAAAAACCATGAGCCGATCGGTGAGCTCGAAGCCGCCCTGCTGGAGGTCATAGCTTCGGGGATTTCATCCAGTTTGACGATCAAAAACGAACAACGCTTGCGAAGTTCCATGGATCAGTTCTTTTCGCCAGTTGTGTTGGACCAGTTGCGGCAGGACCCCACATTGCTGGATGGTCGCGTGGCTGATGTGAGTGTCCTCTTCTGCGATATCCGTGGTTTCAGTAGCGTCACCGAACGGATCGGGCCGACGCAAGCCGTGGCTTGGATCAACGATGTGCTAACCACACTCAGCCAGTGCGTGTTGGCGCATGATGGAGTCTTGGTCGATTACATTGGCGATGAGCTGATGGCCATGTGGGGTGCTCCAGGAGAACAGACCGATCACGCGCGGCGCGCATGCTTAGCAGCAGTCGACATGCTAGCCCACATTGCACCGTTGCGTGAAAAATGGAAATCGATTGTTCCTGAACGCTTTGATCTGGGTATCGGCATCAACAGCGGTCCAGCCAGCGTCGGCAATACAGGTTCCAAACAGAAATTCAAATACGGCCCAATTGGAAATACAGTGAACTTAGCCAGTCGCGTGCAAGGCATTACGAAACAGGTGGGCATTCCAGGCTTGATTACTGGACAGACGGCCAATCAACTTTCCAATTCGACCAACTTTGCGACACGCCGCCTAGCCACTGTCCGCGTAGTTGGTATCGCCGAACCGCTCGAACTATTCGAACTCCGCAATTCGGAAAGCAATTGTACTGGTGAGAACTCTGACAAAAGCGATGCAGCGCCGATAAATGAATTGCTTTGTACCCGCTATGAAAAAGCTTTGAAGGCTTACGAAGCGGGGGATCTCAAGCGGGCCGCTGGTGGCCTTGCCTCGCTGGTTCAGGATTTCCCCGATGATCGACCCACCATCATTTTGCTCAGCCGCGTGGTGGAATTGCTCACTCAGCCCGACTTAGAATTCGATCCGGTGTGGAACTTAACCAAAAAATAGGGTAAACATTGAGCGACGGATCACTGTCGCCACTTAACCGTAGCTGCGGTCGCCAGACCGCAGGGAATCTACGTTCTGGCGAACGTCGCTACGACAGTTGTGCAGGGAATCTACGTTCTGGCATACGTCGCTACGACAGTTGTGTACGATAGAGTCAGTCAACTCTCATTTCTTTCCTCGCCAATAAACGGTAGCCATGAATTCCTTCACGCCACCCGACAACGACGAACCTATTGAAGAAGACCCTATTGAAGAAGACGAATCGGCTGACACGACTTCCCAAGTGGTGGTTAACGCCACAGCCACTGAGATCGCGCGCTTTGTGTCGACGATCAAGAATGCTGAGCAGCAAGTCGGCGAGCATATTATCCAGGCCTTGCAACACGCTGACACGGTAGCGGTTATTACTACTGTCGTGATTGGTCCCGATGGCCAGCAACACATCGTTTCCGCCGCGCTCGATCCGACTCGCGCCGCGCAAGTCAACGCACTTCTGCAGACCGCCGTCCAGCAGCGCGAGGAAGAAGTCCCCTGTGTAGGCTTTCATTGCTTGATTAAACACAGATAGCCCCCCGAAAGACCACAAACGCGGATACGCAGCGAATCGGGCCAACGATTCAATGAGCGGATGTGGACCGCGATTGCTACCTGCAAGAAACAGCAGCAGAACTTTTTCGAGTATCTACACGCATCGATTGAGGCCAAGTTAAGTGGATCTGCGGCACCCAGTCTAATCCACTAACGCAACCGGCAAGTCAACACCGCAAATCCACCAGAAGAAGCTCCTCTTAACATAGCTGCAGACGCCGAACCCTCGTTGATGACTCCACCGGGACCGACTTTCTTTGATG